>DASZCK010000225.1:0-21326 GCA_035943195.1 Steroidobacteraceae bacterium | reverse complement strand
CCCCTGGCGCAGCCAGCGTGGCGTACCGATCCGGTGGTCGAGGGCCTGTACGGCGTCAAGGGCATCACCACGCGCATGGCGAAGATGTATGTGGTGAACCCGGATTCGGGTCAGCACTTCGTGGTCTACCTGCGCGAAGTGAAGGGCATCAAGCGCACTGACCGCAGCGCGCACACGCCGTGGACGCCCGGTGCCACCCATTTCGGTCTGGTGGTTGCCGATGCCGATCAGGTCTGGGCGAAGCTACAGGCCGCGGGCTTGCTGCACGCGCGCTCCTGGGGCGGCAAGTTGATTGCCCCACCGGGGCAGACCAAAGGCATGCTGGCGTACATGACCGATCCGGACGGTCTGGACATTGAGATCATCAACCAGCGTCCGGCCACGCCCGCGCAGAATGGCCGGCCCGCCCAGCCGGCCTGGTTGCCCGGTGTGAATCACATGGGGCTGGTGATCCTGGATTCGGAAAAGGCCAAGGGTTTTTACTCAGGAACACTGGGCGGCGTCTGGCCCACCACTGCCGCACCGTGGCTCAAGGGCGACTTCTACGATTCGGCCGTGGGTGGCCACGGCAATGTGCTGCGGTTCTTCAATGTGTCCTTTCCACAGGAAATTGCGCCGACCCTGCACATGAATCTGGAGCTGGTGGAATTCCAGAACCGCAAGACCACGCCGCCGCGCGCCCGGATCACGGACAGCGGCGTGGGCTATATCGGTTTCCAGGTGCAAAACCTGGACCAAACATTGCCGCAGGTGCTGGCGGCGGGCGCTACCCTGGTTTCTAAACCCGGCATCATGACCATGCCCAGCGGGACGCGTGAAGTCATGGTGCGGGACCCGGATACCGGTGTATTCCTGGAACTCTTCGATGAGCCGGCGGCCAAGTAGCCAGGACGCCGTTGTCTCAGCGCGTCGTTCGCAACTCTTCCAACATCCGCTGATACTGCGGCGACGGATAGTAGGCGTTGAGCTTTTCGACGGCCTGTCGCAGACAGACGTTGCCGCCAAGTTTGCTGCAGGCAGACTCCCACAGCTGCAGCGAAACCTTTTCGGGAATGGTTCCGGCTCTGATCTGATTGTTGACGACGTTTTCCTCGATCCGTTGGGCGCCGGCCCAGTCGCCCTTAACGTAATACGCCTGTGCCACCGCGGTGAATAGCTGCGGATTGCTCGATCCCTGGCGGATAGCACGACCTCCAAATTCGATGGTCTTGTCGTAATCCTTAATCTGGTAGTTCACGTACGCCGCTGCCATCTCGAACTTCATCTGCAAGTCCGGCTTCAGATATCTGGAGTTCAACAAGGCCTCCAGCGGCGGCTCGGCGTCCTGAAACCGGCGCAGCGCGACGTAGGCGTTGAAGTAGAACTGATTCATCACGTACAGGTCGTACTCGTTCTTTCCGGGATTGACTTTGACCTTGTCCAGCGCGGCCAGCGCGTCGTCGTAATTCTTTGCCGCCAGGGCCCTTTGGGCCACCTGCAGATCCTTGCCAGCCGCCGCACTGACGAGCTGCGTCACCGCAGGTGCAGGAGCGGGCTGCGACGCAGTGATCAGCGGCTTCGCGGCAGGTTCAGTCGGTGAGGAGCGCAGCGTCACCGCGATCACAATCAGGGCTGTGAACACTGCGACGCCGGCTATGATGATAGGAAGCCTCAGCATGAATGCCCCCCGGATGGCGCACGCTACCACGGGGCGGGCTTGTAGTCCTTGAGAAACTGGCCCCAGACATGGGTGCCGGTACGGCGACCCTCAAATATGGGATCCACGATCCGCGCCGCCCCATCGATAATGTCCAGAGGTGGCGCAAAACCCAGCTCGGCCTTGCGGGCCGCATGCACGGCCGGGTCTTCATCCGTGACCCAACCGGTATCCACGGCGTTCATGTGGATGCCATCGCGCAGGTAATCCGGCGCGCTGGTGCGCGTCATCATGTTCAGGGCGGCCTTGGCCATGTTGGTGTGGGGATGCCGGTCGGTCTTGATGGTGCGGTAGAACTGCCCCTCCATGGCACTGACATTGACGATGTGCTTGTGCGCGCCGGGTGTTGCCGCCAGCAGCGGTTTGAGCCGCGCGTTCAGGATGTAGGGGGCAATGGCATTGACCAGATGCACTTCGAGGAGTTCTGGTGTGGCAACTTCATGCAGGCGCAGGCGCCAGCTGTTGGTGTCGCGCAGATCGACCTGCTGTCCGTCCTCGTCATAGCGATGGGCGGGGAACAGTGCCTCAGTGCGCGTCATCGGCGCGCGCTGCGTCAGCGGACCGCGCAGCGTCTCCGGCAGGCTTGCGCGGGGCGCGGCTTCCTTCGCCAACAGGTGCGCGAAGAATGCTGCCGGGCGGCGCACGGTCTGGCAGGCGTTGTTCAGGATGTAGTCAAGGCGCGGCAGTCGCTCGAGCAGGAAGCGGCTGAAGAGCTCGACGCTGGGCGAGTGGCGCAGGTCCAGCCCATGGATCTGCAGGCGCTGCCGGAAAACTTCGTAGTCCGACTCGTTTGCATAACGCTCGGCGGCATCGACGGGAAAGCGGGTGGTGACGATGACGTGTGCGCCGGCGCGCAGCAGCTTCAACGCCGCCTGGAACCCGATTTTTACGCGCGCCCCGGTGATCAGGGCATGGTGCCCGGCGAGATCCGCGCTCTGCTCGCGCTTTGCGTAGTTGAAATCCCCACATTCGCGACACAGGGAGTCATAGTAACGATGCGGCTGGGTGAAGGGCCGCTTGCACACATAGCAGTTCAGGGCCTGCCCCAGGGCGGGCTGCACGTCGGCGCCATCGCGCGTGGGGGGTTCAGGAAGCCAAAGTGGTGTGTAGCGCGTGGCGCGGCGCTGCAGCCGCAGACCCGTCTGTTCGATGAGCTGCCGGTCGCGCTCGCGGGCCGCCGCCCGATCAGCGCGCCGGAATGCCTTCGCCATCTTCACCAGGTCATGTCGCTCCGGCTTGGCGATGAGCCCGGCCAGTGTCAGCAGTTGGCGGCGCAATTCCGGCGATAGTTGCGTCAGTTGGGCGCGGTCAGCCTCGATGGCGCGCAGCACTTCAATGCAGGTGTTCACATCAGCGGCAAGCAGCGCCGGGCGTGCGGGTGGGTCAGGGGTGTCCATGGCCGCATTGTATGATGGCGCCGATGCAAGACGCTCCACCCATTCCCGCAGTCCAGCAAGTTGCGGCGCAGGCAGTTCGCGGCACGCTCGGTCGGGGTACCGACGTCGATGCCTGCACGGCCCTGGTCAGCAGAGTCGACCAGTTGCTCGAGCAGGCGGCGCAGCAGCTGCAGCAACCCGGTGCCGCCCTGGCCTGCCGGATCGGCTGCTCCTTCTGCTGTCACCTGCGGGTGATGGTGCTGCCGCACGAGGCCATCGCACTGTTCCGCTACCTTCAGTCCCAGATGCCGGCCGATAGGGCGCAACGCGTGCGGGCAAAGTTGCGTGAATACACCAATGCCGGAGCCGAGGTACCCAGCCGGCGACCCTGCGCCTTCCTGGTCGAGGGTGCCTGCGCCGCCTACGAAGTTCGCCCCAGCGCCTGCGCGGCCTATCATTCTTTGAGCCGCGAGCGCTGCGAGCAATCGTTCCACGATCCGGGTCTGCCGGGGGCTGCCGTGGCGCTGGAGTCCTTGTGGGCGGTGGCGGTGGCGCTTGAAGATGGCATGAAAGAGGCCTTGCAAACCCAGGGCCTGAGTCGCACTCCCGTGGAACTGCACGCGGCGCTGGCCGCCCTGCTGGCTGATCCGGCGCTCATTGCCCGTTGGCGCAGCGGACGACCGCTGCTCAAAGCACCCACCAGGGACAAATAAGGAGCATCCGATGGACCGACCTCCGCTGCCACCCTTTACGTCTGAAACCGCGACCCAGAAAGTGCGCATGGCTGAGGATGCCTGGAACTCGCGCGACCCGGCACGTGTGGCCCTTGCCTATAGCGCCGACAGTCGCTGGCGCAATCGCGCGGAGTTCCTGAATGGCCGCGAGGCCATCGAGGCCTTTCTGCGACGCAAGTGGGACCGGGAGCTGGACTACCGGTTGGTCAAGGAGCTCTGGGCGTTTCGGGAGAACCGCATTGCGGTGCGCTTTGCCTATGAGTGGCATGATGACGCGGGCACCTGGTACCGCAGCTACGGCAATGAGAACTGGGAGTTCGATGCGCAGGGCTTGATGCGTACGCGCATTGCCAGCATAAACGATGCGCCGCTTGCGGCCGCTGACCGCAAATTTCAGTGGCCAAGCGGTCGGCGTCCGGATAATCACCCTTCACTCAGCGAGCTTGGACTATGAAGAAAATCCTCATCCTTGCGGTTGTGGCGTTCTCGATGATGGCGGCTGCCGGCAGCGCCGCGGCGCAGACGGTGCTGATCACCGGAGCCAATCAGGGTATCGGCCTGGAGTTCGCCAAAGAGTACGCCGCACGCGGCTGGACGGTCATAGCCACCCATCGGCGCACCAGCACTCCGGAGGAACTGGCGAAGCTCGCCGCAAAGTACCCCAAGGTGCGCGTTGAGCGCATGGACGTAACCGATCCGGCACAGATCGCGGCGCTGGGTGCGAAGCTGAAGGGTATGCCCATCGATGTGCTGCTGAATAATGCCGGGCTGGTCAGAACTGACCCGCTGACCAAGCCCGGTGGCAATACCAACCAGATGTTCGGCACCCTGGATTTCAAGCTGCTGGATGACTTCATCCACACCAATGTCGCCGGGCCCCTGATGATCACCGAAACCTTCATTGGCAATGTGAAGGCGAGCCGGCAAAAGAAGATCATCGCCATCAGCTCGGCGGCCGGCTCGGTGTCGGTACCGCCCTTCATGCCCAATGGCTCGCCGGTACCGGATCATTACTGGTACCGCATCAGCAAGGCCGCCCTGAACAGTGCCATGCGTCTGCTCAGCGCGCAGTTCAAGGGCGACGGCGTCATCGTCGTGATGTTCCACCCTGGCGGGGTGCAAGTGGAGAGTTTCGGTGCTGAGAAGCTGCCGGGCTTCGTGCCGCCGGCCGAGGCCATCGGCAAGATGATCCGCACCATCGATGGCCTCACGCTCAAGGATAGCGGGCGCTTCATGGACAACGATGGCAAGGATCATCCGTGGTAGCGTAAGCCAGGCCAGGATTCGGGAGTCTTCATGAAGATTGGCAGACGTTCCTTTGTACATTCCACGCTCGCAGCCGCCGGCGGCTTGCTTGTTCCGGCGGGTGCCCTGTGGGCCCAGGAAGGAGCCCGCGGCGCCCCGCCGAATCTGTCGGCCATCAGCCGTTCGGGAAAACAGCTTGCGTTGAGCGCTTCGGACCTCAAGGATCTGCGCGCCAGCCTCAAGGGCAAACTGGTATTGCCCCACGACAAGGAGTACGACGAGGCACGTAAATACTGGGATTCGGCCTTCGATCGTTATCCGGGATTGATCGTGATGGCGGCCAGCGCTGACGATGTCATCAAGGCGGTTCAATTTGCCAGGTCGCATGATCTTTTGACCGCCGTCAGGGCCGGCGGTCACTGCCAGGTCGAAAAGGCAACGGCCTGCGATGGCGGATTGATGATCAATCTGTCCCTCATGCGGGAGGTGCAGCTCGATGTGAAGGGGCGGCGTGTCCAGGCTCAGGGCGGCGTGCTGCTGGGCCAGATCGATCGTGCCACCCAGGCCGTGGGACTCGCGACGACTTTGGGCACTGCCACCGATACCGGAATCGCCGGGCTGACGCTGGGAGGGGGCATTGGTCGGTTGATGCGCCCCTTTGGCCTCGCCATCGACAACGTGGTGTCCGCACAAATCGTCACCGCCGATGGCCAGCTTCGGCAGCTGAGCGAGCAGGACAACCCGGATCTCTTTTGGGCCATCCGCGGCGGCGGCGGCAATTTCGGCGTGGTGACAGCCTTCGAGTACCGACTGCACCCCCTCGCGCATGAAGTGTTGGCCGCCAATGGCTCCTACCCGTACGAGCGGGCGCAGGACGTACTGCGTGCGGTGACGGACCTTGCCGCGGCCATGCCGGATGAAATGACGCTGGGGGTTGAACTCTCCAACGACGAACGCGGGCGACAGGTCACCTGGTCCGGCTTCCATGCGGGCGATCCGAAAGAGGGCGAGCGGTTGCTGCTGCCGTTACAAAAGCTTGGCAAGACGCTGCGCGCCCGCATGACAGCGGAGAGCTACCTTAGCGCGCAAGGCGTTCCGACCAATGCGCCACTGGCGGTGCCGCAGGGCCCGGCCAGCTACGAGCGACATGGCTACGTGCACGGAGCGCCGACGGATGCCCTGTTTGCCGAGCTGGTTCGGCGCTTTGGTGCAGTGCCTGCCACCATGCAGTGTTTCGTCAGCCTCGGGCAGTTCGGCGGCGCGGTCGGGCGTGTGCCTCCAGAGGCGACGGCCTACTGGAACCGTGCGGCTTCGTTCGGTCTGCTCGTCGGGGACTCGTGGGAGGGACGCCTGCAGCCTGAGGCCGTGCGCAAAGCGTACCGCGAGGTGTGGAGCGGGCTGGAGCCCTTTACCAAGGGCTACTACATCAATGGCGACTCTGAGGTGATCGACAAGCGCGTGCGCGTCACCTTTGGCGAGAACTATCCGCGCCTCGAGCAATTGAAGACCCGGTACGATCCGAGCAACTTCTTCCGCCTCAATACCAATATCAAGCCAGCGCGAAGCTGACCCCGAAAAAAAAGGCCGCTGGTTCGCAGCGGCCTTTCACCCCGTCCGTTGCTCTCGTATTACCGGTTATTTGAACTTCGCAGTCAGCTGCAGGTACCACTCGGCCGGCTCGTTGTAGCTGCCACCCAGCTCACCCGCACCGATATTCGGCGACCCCGTCGTGATGAACCGGTCGTTGGTGATGTTGGTGCCGCCCAGCGCCACATCGAAGCGGTCATCCGCCGTTAGGTAGTGGATCGACGCATCCAGCATGCGGGTCGCCGGATCACGCAGCTCGGGAGTGTTCAGCGAGTCGTTGAACATCTCGGCCGTGTAGGTGAAGTCGACGATGAACCGCAGTGACGATTCATTTGGCAGTAGGTAGGTGTACTCCGGATAGAACGTCAGCTTGTACTTCGGCGTCTTCGGCAGCCGCGCGTCGAGTGAATTGCCCGCCACGATGTTGCAGACCGGGCCGCCCGTGGCCGGGTTGATTGCGGTCGTGGGACATTCATTGAGGCCGATCCCGGGGAGGATCTCCTGGGGAATATTCGCGTTCGGATTGACGTAAGTGTAGTAGGCGTCAATGTAGGAGCCGGAGAGGTTAAGCGACAGACCCCCGCCGATCACCGACTGCAGCTCCAGTTCCGCACCCTTGATCTTGGCGTTGCCGGCATTGGTGTACACCGGCGAGATGCCCTGCTGGATGTCCAGCTGGATGCCGGTGTAGTCGGTGTAGAAGACGGCCGCGTTGGCTTTCAAATGATGGTTGAGCCATTCGGATTTGAGCCCGAGCTCCCAGGTCTTGGTGTACTCGGGAGAGAACTGCGCGTCCGCGGCGCTGGGAATGTTGGCCGACAAGCGCGTGGTCCAGCCGCCTGCCTTGAAGCCCTTGCCCCAGCTGATGTACGCCATGGCGTCGTCGGTGAAGTGCCACTGTGCCGCCAGCGTCGGGTCGAACACGTTCCAGGTCTGTCTGTTGTCACCGACCGGGAAGTAGCGATCCACGTATCCGCTACCCAGCTGATAGGAATAACCCTGGGGACCCAGAACGATGTTGCACAGCGCCGAGCCATACGGGAAACAGTTCAGGTCTCCTTGGCCGCCGATGAACTCTTCCACCACGCGGGTGTAGCGACCGCCGGCGGTGAAGCTCCACTGATCATTCAGCTTGTAGTCCGCGTGCAGAAACGCGGCAGCCTGCTTGTTGTTCGCGTCATTCTGGATGTCGTATACATACAGAAGGCTCTCGAACGGCACGTAGTCGTGCACAAAACCGGCCTCTTCGAAGTAGTACAGGCCGCCGACGAAGTTCAGGGCGTCATTGAAGGCCTTGCCGTTCAATTGGAATTCCTGGGAGAGCTGCCACTGGTGCTGGTGATCGGACACTTCCTGCAGGGTTTCCGGCGTGCCATCGAGATCGGTACCGATGCTCCAGGTGATCTGGCGATAACCGCTGATCGACTTGAAGGACAGGTCATCGTTGATCGCGTGCTGGGCGGTTAGCGAAAAGCCAAAATAGTCGTTGTCGGCGAAGTCAGGCCCATTCGCATAGGTGGTGTCGATGTTGCCGGTCTGGTTGGCGCCCGGGTAGTCGTACAGCCGCGGGTTGTTGGAGCCCAGGTAGGGCAGGCCCGCCGCGACGTTGGCCGCATTGAACGGTCCGGGTGGTCCGCCGACATAGCCGGCGCCCAGCAGTGCCGCGCCGCCCGTGGACAGTCCGGGGACCCGCGCACGCGGCTCCGAGCACAAGCCCGCAAAGCCCGCGTTCCCCGCGGAGCCGACGGGAAATGCAAAGATCCCCGGGCCCACCGCCGACGCATTCTGAACGTTGGTGTTGATGGTCGCCGCGTTGCTGCTGATACAGGTGTTGTACAGCGTCGAGAAGGTCGACGTGGTCAGATTGCCCTGGTAGGTCTGCAGGATGGTGTAGGGCAGCGACTCCTGAGCCTGATGGTTCAGGTCCGCCGTAAACGTCACACTGGTCTTGTCCGAAGCCAGCCACAGCAGCTTGCCGCGCATGGTCTGCACGTCGTAGCCACCGTAGGCATTGCCGGTCTGGTAGCCCGCCTTCGGGTACGCGTCCTGGGGGTCGACGATGAATGGCGTTGAGCCCTGAGCTGAGTCGCTCGGATACGGGATGACCCGCTGGTAGCCTTCGCGATTCTGGGTGGACACGGTGATGGAGGACAGCAACGTGTCTTTGATCAGCGGTATATCGGCCGTGAAGCCGAAGTCACGACGGTTCAGGCTGCCGGTCGTCGCTTGCGCCGTGAACTTTTCCTCGTTGCCCGGCGTGTGGGTGATGATGCTGATGGCGCCACCTTCGGTGTTGGCACCGAACAGTGTGCCCTGCGGACCCTTGAGGATTTCGACGCGATCCACATCCAGCAGGTCCTGATTGGCGCCGATGGTGCGTGCCAGGTAAACGCCGTCGAGGTATACGCCGACGGCGGGATTGAGGTTGAAGGCGAAGTCATCCTGGCCTACGCCGCGGATGGAGGCGGAGAGTACTGAGCGGTCGCCAGAGAAGGGCGAGCCTGCCTGGAGGTTGACGCTTGGCGTCAGGTCGCCCAAGGCATTGACGCTGGTGAGATTGCGCTGCTGCAGGGTGTCTGAGGTAAAGGCCGTGATGGCAATGGGCACCGTCTGCACGTTCTCGGAGCGGCGCTCGGCGGTGACCACCACCTCCTGCAGGGTATCGGCGTCGGCGGCGGCGGCGGCGGCCGGAGCCGGTGCGGTCTGCGCGTAGGCTCCCCCGGTGCCGATGGCGAGCCCCGCAATTGCCCAAAAGGCAAGCGGGCGGCTGCGGCGTGTACTGGTTCCGGGTGTGTTCGAGCCTGCTGCTGCGTCTTTCATCCTAACGTCCCCCTAAAACAACATCTGAAAATGGGCAGGTGGGTCGGGCGACCGCGTCATGCGGCCGGTGAGCTTCGAGTCCACGAACCGCTGTATTTCTGCGGTCGCAACACCTCCCAGCGACCCGGAAGCCTATCGCGGTGCTTCGGCGCGGTGCGCGGACCACAGTGCAAAGAGGTGCTGACAGTGCACCATAATCTGCAATACTGTGGCTGGTAACGTACAGAGTAGCCAATAGGGCCGAAATTGCCTGCGGTAATGTGCCTAAGATGTTGATACCTCAATCGTGCCTTGCATACATTTCGGCGTCTGTGCCAAATTGGCAGGGTCCGCGCAAAGCGAGTTCTGGAGCCTGAAAATGGGGGTAAGCCTGGACCAAGGGCGTCCCGGACACTGGTCGACGGATGGGGTGGACCAGCGCAGGGCACTCGCCTATTGGGTCGACACGGTCTGCGACCGTTTCCTTGAACTCGATATCGATACTCCCGTGCGCAGCAACTTCCGGGCGTGCCTGGACCAGATCGACTTCGGACCGGCGACCTTAAGCTTCGTTGGCGCGGCCGGTCAGCTCATCAGACGCACCCCCGCCAAGATTTCGCGTACCCGCTATCCGACCTACTTCCTGGTGCAGTTCCGGGTGGGCTACGGAACGCTGCGGCAGCGGGGCAAGGAGTTGCAGGCGCGTGCCGGGGAATGCGTGCTGATCGACGGCACCGAACCCTATGATCTGGATTGTCCGCAGGCCACCACGGCTGCCATTTTGCGCATGCCGGAGGACTGGCTGCGGCGCTGGCTGCCGAATCCGGAAGTATCCTCTCCCACTTTGTTTGCCCATGGTGACTGGAGTGCAGCGCTGTGTTCTGCCATGAGCAGCCTGCGCCTGGAAACCTGCGGGGATCTGGCGTTGCCGCGCAGCGCCGTCGCCGAGCAGATCGCCGCCCTGCTGACGCTCGCCGTGGGCCGGGGCTCGGACGCTGAAAGCCCGCGCTCATTATTGAGCGACCTGATCGTGACGCTGCGCGATCGGTTGGAGGAGACTGACCTATCACCCCTGGCAGTCGCCGCCCAGCATGATATTTCCAAGCGCACGTTGCACTACGCTTTCGCGGCCGCGGGCACCACCTTCGTGGAACAGCTGATGAAGATGCGCCTGGAACGCGCCCGCGAAATACTCGCCGACCCGCGCCAGGCGGCACCGCGCATCGAGGATGTAGCCACACGCTGCGGTTTTACCGATCCCAGCCACTTCGCGCGCCGCTTCCGCCAGATGTACGGCCACGCTCCGCTGCAGTACCGCCGCGCCGTCTTGTAGCGCATTTTTCCGCGCTGACAGCGCAATCGGTGCATCTGTGGGTGCAATCCACGACCCTTCTCATTGCACCCCGCGACCGGCTGTCGCATGCTGCCGCGATGCGTGAATCTAAACCCAAGCAGTTCCCGCTGCCGAGCTCCCTGAAAGTGCTGCCCGGGACCGAGAATGCCCAGGCTGCCTACCCGTATTACACCCAGTTCGAGCCGGCCGACGATCAGCGCTTCTGGTTCTACAACTCGATGCATTTCCCGGAGCCCATGTCTGCCTTCGACATGGTCACCGCCGAAGCCGCCTACTGCGCGCTGGGTGCCTCCAATACCCGGGTCCACTGCCTGCCGACGACGCTGGGCATCGATCATCGGATCATCAACGGCCGCGTTTACATTGGCGGCAATGCCGTCACCGATCCGAAGGAAATTGCGCGCCGGCTCGAGGAGTTCAAGCAGCGGGCGTTCTACTACTACGCGAACTGGGAGCGGCTCTACAGCCAGTGGCGCGAGAAGATGATGGCGCTCATCACGGCCGCGCAACACCTGCCGAAGCCCGAGCTGCCCGAATTCGAGCCGCTCGCCAACGTGCATGCCGGTGTCGGCGTCGCGGCGAATCACAAGTTACTGGATACCTACCAGAAGACCCTCGAAGGCTACTTTCGGATGTGGCACCACCACTTCGAGTTCCTGCTGCTGGGCTATGGCGCCTACCTGACGTTCTTCGACTTCTGCAAAAAGGCGTTCCCGGAAATCACGGACCAGACCATTGCGCGCATGGTGGCCGGTATCGAGGCGGAGATTTTCAGGCCCGATGATGAACTGCGGCGCCTGGCGCGCTGCGCGGTCGAGCTGCGTGTGGATTCGCACTTCGGCAGGCAGCTGTCGGCGCAGCAGCTCATCGAGACGCTGCGGATGGGCGGCGAATCCGGTCACGCCTGGCTCAAGGAGCTGGAGGTCGCACGTCACCCCTGGTTCAACATCAACGTGGGCGATGGCTTCTATCACTACCATCGGGCCTGGAACGACGACCTGTCGATGCCTTTTGCGAGCCTGCCGGACTACATCGAGCGGGTGAAGGCGGGCGAGTCGCTGGAACGACCCGTGGCCAAGCTCCTGGCGGAGCGCCAGCAGCTGATCCAGGACTATCGCGATCTGCTGACCACCGACGATGAACGGGCGGCGTATGACCAGATGATCACCCTGGCGCATCGCGTGTTTCCCTACGTCGAGGGTCACAAGTTCTACTGCGAGCACTGGTACACCAACCTGTTCTTCAACAAGATCCGCGAGTTCGGTGCGCTCTTGGCACAACACGGATTTTTCCCGGACACCGAAGACGTATTCCACCTGACCCATTACGAACTCGAATCCGCCATCATCGATCTGATGACTGCCTGGTCCAACGGCTCCGCACCGCGCGGGCCCGGCCGCTGGCCGCAGGTGGTCGCCGAGCGGCGCGCCGCCATCGCGCTGTGGGCGAACCACGAGACTCCGCCGGCGCTGGGCGCGGTCCCGGATGTCATCGATGACCCCGCCATCGTGATGCTCTGGGGCATCACCCGCGACACCCTGGATTCGTGGCTGTCGGGCGCCGAGCAGGATCCCAATGAATTGAAGGGTTTCGCCGCCTGCCGCGGCGTCGTCGAAGGCACTGCGCGCATCGTCAAGAGCGTCGATGAGATCTCACGGCTGCAGAAGGGCGACATCCTGGTCTGCCAGGTCACCAATCCCACCTGGGCGCCGATCTTCGGCAAGATCTCCGCGGCCGTCTCGGATATCGGTGGTTCGATGAGCCACGCGGCCATTGTTGCGCGCGAATACGGCCTGCCCGCGGTGGTGGGCACCGGCAACGGCACTTCACGGATCAAGGACGGACAGCGGATCCGCGTCGACGGCGGACGCGGTATCGTTACCATTCTTCATTAGCTGGCGAGCGTAGCGGTGACTGATTCGGGGTTTGTCGGCTGGTTTGCCGAGCTGGGTCTCGCCGATCGGCCCCACGTGGGCGGCAAGGGTGGCAGTCTGGGTGAGCTGCAACGGGCTGGCATCACCGTTCCCCCCGGATTTGTCGTCAAGACTGCGGCCTTCGAACAGTTTCTCGCGGCGCTGGAGCGCACCGCACCCTTGAGGGCCAGCGTCGCGGTCGTCGATCCGGATGATCTGAGCGCCGTCACCGAACTGTCGCAGCGGCTGCGCGCGCAGATTCACGCCATGCCCCTGCCAAGCGACATCGCCCAGGCCATTGCACACGCCTACGACAAGCTCAATGCGCAACAGCAACGCGCCGTGGCGGTGCGCTCCTCGGCGACCACGGAAGATGCCGCGGACGCGAGCTTCGCGGGACTTCAGGACACCTATCTTTGGGTGCAGAACCTTGAGCAGACTCTGGACAAGGTGCGCAGCTGCTGGGGAAGTCTGTACTCAGTCGAATCGATGACCTACCGACGCCGTCATGGCTTTGCCGAGAGCGAGGTCGCGATGGCCGTGGTCGTACAGACCATGGTGGATGCACGATCCGCGGGCGTCATGTTCACGCGCAGCCCACTGACCGGGGACCGTTCGGTCATGGCCATCGAAGGATCCTGGGGTCTGGGTTCGGCGGTGGTCGGAGGCGATGTCACCCCGGATCGCTGGGTCATCGGCAAGATTACCGGGGAGATCTCGGTACGCGAGATCTCCGACAAGCAGATCTGTCACGCGCCGCGCCGCGAGGGTGGCATCGAGAGCATGGCGGTGCCTGAGGCTCGCCGCCAGATCGCCTGCATGAGCGACGAGGAATTACAGGCACTGCGGGTGATCGGTCGCAGGGTCGAGAAGCATTATGGGCGGCCGCAGGACATCGAGTGGGCCGTCGACCGGCACAGCGGCGCGATCCTGCTGCTGCAGAGCCGGCCGGAGACGGTTTGGTCTTCGAAGGAGGCTGCGCCGGTGGACCGCGCAGCGGCCGATCCGTCGCTGCATGTATTGAAGATCTTCGGAGGACAGCGATGAGTCTGACGGCCGCGGACGTTGCGGAAATCATGCGGCTGGTGGAGCAATCCGGCTTCGATGAGCTGAACCTCGAGATCAACGGCACCAAGATCAGCCTGCGACGTGGCGCGGCGGCAGTTGGTGTGCCGGCCGCACCGGCGTTGCCGGCAGCGGCGTCCCCGCCGGCCGAGGCGGTGGCAATGCCAAAGCCTGCAGGCGATCCGGACGTGCAGGACCTTCCCGCGCCCCTGCTGGGCACCTTTTACCGCTCGCCAAAGCCGGGCGCACCCGCCTTTGTGGAAGTGGGTTCGCAGGTCAGCGACGACACCATCATCGGCATCATCGAAGTGATGAAACTGATGAATACGGTGCGCGCCGGGGTACGCGGCACGGTCACCGAAATCATCGTCGCCGACGGGGCACTGGTCGAATTCGGTGCGGCGCTGATGCGCGTGCGCAAATCAGGCTGATCGCCAGCCGTGCAGCGCATCCTGATCGCCAATCGCGGAGAAATCGCGGTGCGGATCATTCGCACCTGCCGCAGCCTCGGTCTGCAAACCGTGCTGGCCGCCTCGGCCGCGGATCTGGACAGCGTGCCGGCACGGCTCGCGGATCGCACCGTGTGCATCGGGCCGGCGCGTCCGGCCGACAGTTACCTGAAGGTGGAGACGATCGTGCACGCCGCGCGGGCCACCGGCGCGGATGCCATCCATCCCGGCTACGGCTTCTTATCGGAACGCGCCGCGCTGGCACGCCTGTGCGAATCCGCCGGCGTCACCTTCATCGGGCCGACTGCGGAACAAATCGAGGCGGTGGGTGACAAGCTTCGGGCCCGCTCCGAGGCCGAGGCCGCACAGGTGCCGGTGGTGCCGGGCGCTGCCGTGAATTCGCTGGATGAGGCCTTGGCGGCCGCCCGCAGCATCGGCCTGCCGCTGCTCGTCAAGGCGGTCGGCGGCGGCGGCGGCCGGGGCATGAAGCGGGTCGACGTGCTCGCCGATCTTGCGGCGACGCTTGAACTGGCGGCGGCCGAGGCCGGTGCCGCCTTCGGCGATGCACGGGTGTACCTCGAGCGCTACGTGGTCAGCGGGCGGCACGTCGAAGTGCAGGTACTGGGTGATGGCCACGGAAGCGTCATTCACCTGGGGGAGCGTGACTGCTCGACGCAGCGGCGCTATCAGAAACTGGTGGAGGAAACACCGGCGCCGGGGCTGTCGCAGGCACTGCGCACCGCGCTGCACGACGCCGCCGTGCGCTTCGCGCAACGCCTCGCCTATCGTGGCGCCGGGACGGTGGAGTTCCTCGTGGATAAAGAGCGCGATATTTTTTATTTTCTCGAAATGAACGCCCGCATCCAGGTAGAACACCCGGTGACCGAGGCGGTGACGGGCGTGGATCTGGTGGCCGAGCAGATCGCCATCGCCGCAGGCGCCGGACTGCGCCTGCAGCAGCCGGACATCCGTTTAAGCGGCTGCGCCATCGAGTGCCGGATCAACGCTGAAGATCCGGCCAACGATTTTCGCCCCAGCCCCGGCCAGGTGGAGGAGGCGAACTGGCCACATCTGCCGGGCGTGCGGGTGGACACGCATATCGCCGCAGGCTCGCGCATCCCCCCGTACTATGATTCTCTCATGGCGAAAATCATTGCCCACGCCCCGGACCGGCCCGGCGCGATTTCAGGACTACGCCAGGCACTCGCAGCAACGCGGGTGAGCGGCGTGCACACCAACCTCGGATTCCAGGACCGGGTGCTGGCAAGCGCCGAATTCCAGGCCGGCGGCTTTGACACCGGATTCGTGGCCCGTCTGCTGGAGACTTCCGCATGAGCGAACTGCAACTGGTCGAGACCTCGCTGCGTGACGGCAACCAGTCGCTGTGGGCGGCTCTGGGTGTGGATACCGCCAATACCCTGACCATCGCGCCGGTCATGGATCGGGTGGGCTTCAAGGCCATCGATTTCACGACCTCCACGCACATGGGGGTGGCGGTGCGCTTCAAGAAGGAGGATCCCTGGGAGCGCATCCGGCTGATGGCGGCGGCGACACCGAACACACCGCTGCAGTTCATGTCGACCGGATTTCGTTTCATCTCCTGGGAGACCGCCCATCCGCAGTTCATGGCACTGGTGTTCGAGGTGCTGGCGCGCAATGGCATCCGGCGCTTCTGTCTGGCGGACCCGATGAATGATGCGGACTCGAACGTCGCCTGCGCCCGACTGGTGAAGCGCGGCGGGGGCGAGTATGTGATTGCGGCGCTGGTCTTTACCCTGAGCCCGGTGCATGACGATGCGCACTATGCGGCCGCCGCCCGCAAGCTCGCCGCCTGTGCCGATATCGATGCCATCTACATCAAGGACCCCGGCGGCCTGCTCTCGCCCAAGCGCGCGCAGACCTTGATTCCGGCCGTGAAAGCCGAGATCGGCACCAAGCCGCTGGAGCTGCACGCCCATTGCACCATCGGACTCGCCGAACATGCTTACATGGAGGCCCCGGACTACGGCGTGAGCGTGCTGCAGTGTGCCTCCGGCGCCGCTGCCGACGGTACCTCGAATCCGCCGGCGGAACGCATTGTTGCGAACCTGCGGGCGCTGGGTCACACGGTGAACCTGGATGATGAGGCGCTGCAGGAGGTCGCTCGCTACTTCACGCGGCTGGCGGCTGCCGAGGGCCTGCCGGTGGGACGGCCGCAGGGCTTTGATGCGGCGTATCTGCAGCACCAGTTGCCCGGGGGCATGGTCGGAACCATGCGTCGGCAACTCGCCGAAAGCAGGGTGTCGCACCTGGAACAGGCCGTGATTGAAGAGATCGGGCGGGTACGCGAAGAACTGGGCTGGCCCATCGTCATGACGCCCTTTGCGCAGATCGTCATGACCCAGGCGGTGATGAACGTCACCACCAAGGAGCGCTACAAGGTAATCCCGGATGAGGCCATCCGCTATGCCATCGGCCGCTTCGGCCGGCCGAATGTGCCGATCAGCGGCATGGTCATGGACCGCATCGACTCGTTGCCGCGCACCCGCGAGCTGCGCGAGGAGCCGGGGATGCCCTCCATTGCCGAACTGCGCCGGCGCCTGGGCGCGAAGCTCTCCGACGAGGAATTCCTGCTGCGTGCCACGATGCCGGCCGGACAGGTCGACGCCATGCTGGCAGCCGGACCCGCGCCGCGGCACTACAACCCGGAACTCAAACCCGTGATGACACTGCTGCGTCAGTTATCCAAGCGCACCGACGTGTCGGAGCTTTCGGTCACGAAGCCCGGCTTCACGCTGGAACTGCGCCGCCATGCGCGCTGAGGTGATGCCCGCCCTCAAAGGCTTCATGTTCGATCTCGACGGCACGCTGCTCCTCAGTGACCGCTCCCTGGGCGGATACGAGGTTCTTCCCGGCGCGGTTGAGGTACTCGCCGATCTGGCTGCGAAATCCATTCCCTACGTGGTACTCACCAACGGCAGCGCCTACCCGCCGCCGGAGCAGGCCAAGCGCCTGCGCGGCCTGGGGCTTGCGGTCGCGGACGACCGTATGTTCACGCCCTCCAGCGTCGCGGGCGATGTGATGTCGCGCCAGGGGATCCGCCGGGTTCTGGTGCTGGGCGGTCGGGGGGTGGCCTACGCGCTGACCGCAGCCGGTATCGAGACGGTGTTCACCGGGGAGCCTGGCGCAGCTGAGGTGGATGGCGTGTTCGTCGGCTGGCACCCGGATTGCCACATGAAGGACATCGAGGCGGCCTGTCAGGCCATCTGGGCGGGAGCCAAACTGTATGTCGCCTCGGATGTGCCTTTTTTCGCGACCCGGCAAGGTCGCAGCATGGGTTATTCCTACGCCATCGTCGGGGCCATCCGCCGGATGACCAAGGTGCCGATGATTCTTACCGGCAAGCCGTCGCTGCATGCGATGCGCTTCATTGCCCGAAAGCTCGGCATACCCGCGGCGGAGGTGGGCGTGGTCGGCGACGATCCGGCGGTGGAGATCATCATGGCGCATCGCGGCGGTGCCACCGCCTTTGGTGTCACGACCGGCGTCATGAAGCAGGAAGATTGGGAGCGTGAGACCGGTAAGCGCCGGCCCCACTATGTGATCAACGACCTGCGCGAGCTCAGTGCCCTTACCAGGCCTCCGTGACCCCGTCGTAACGCAGGAAGTGCCCGGTATCGGCCAGAGTCACCTTGGCGATGGTGCGGATCATGTTCTCGACGGTGAATGAAGTCTTGAGCATGCCATCGTACTTGCCCTCGAGATAGGCCTGATGCTCGGTAAGGGTCGGCCCGGGATTGAACATCACGACCGTCACGCCGTCTTTGCGGGTTTCAGCGGCGACCACCTGCATTTCCCGGTTGAGCGCTGCCTTGCTCATGCGATAGAACATCGCGCCCGGGCGCGGGTGCGCTTCGCCCGTCAACGTGCCGTTGCTGGAGCTGATTGCAATGAGTTTTTTCTGGCCGCTGGCCAGGACATTCTTGTAGAAGGCCTCCGAGACGATCAACGGGCCTTTGATGTTGACCGCCATGATGGTGTCCAGCAGGGAGTACTTGAATTTGCCGAAGCTCTCCACGCTGTAGTCGCCGGGACAACCCTCATCATCTCCGGCGCACTTGCTGCGATCGTTGTACACGCCCGCGTTGTTGATCAGCACGTCGATGGGCACACCGGCAAGCTTGGTCGCGAGCTGCCGTGCCTCATCCACGTTGGTCACATCCAGTGATTCGATTCGCACCTTGGGGAACTTCGCTGCCAGGTCGGTCAGCGACTTGGGCGGAGTCGAGCGCCGGTGCGTGGCGATGACGGTCCAGCCCTGCGTGGCGTACTGTTTGGCGAATTCCAGACCGATACCGGAATTCGCTCCGGTGATCATCACCGTGGCGGCGTTGGCCGTCAGCGGTAGCGCGACCGCGCCCAGCAGCAGCGTGCCAAGCAGGCGAGGGCCCAGTTTACGAAGATGCGCAATCAGCATGATGAAGCTGCCCTCAAGATTTAGAGAATACCCAGAAATCCGGTCCGAGCCGTGCCTCGAGCTTGCCCAGCAGCTCACGATGGATCTCACGCACGCGCCCGGGCGTGATGGCATCCCGCCGCTCTACTTCCTCGATGCGCAGGCTGGTCTTGTCCTCGTACAGATGCTCGCCGGCCAGGCGCGCGCGGGCGTCGTAGGGCCAGATGAAAGCCTGTCGGCTCGAGACGTGATACAGCCGGTCGGCGCGCTCCGCCGCGTAGCCGAGCTGCTTGAGGATCGCGCCCTCGGCCAGCTGGTGGAAAGTGATTTCGTCGCAGACGCCCCAGTCGGCGACGGCCAGGCGATCATCCGAATGCCACAGCACCGCTTCGCCGACGCTATTGTAAAACCCCAGCACGCCGGCCTTGCCCTCGATCACGCCGGGATTGGCGCCCCAGCTCACCCGGTAGACCGGATGGTCCACGATCATGTCTGGGGAAAGGATCTTCTGGTAATCACCCGCGCCCTCCAGGTGCACATGGCGCCAGAAATTGAGGAGAATGGCGCGATGCAGCGGGTTGGTGGTGTGCGCCAGGAGTTTTTCCGTCGGGTGCATGCACTCATACACCTGCTTTTCGAAGCGGTTCATTTCATTTCCCCGATGCCGTTCAGTTCTGCCAGCATATCCGGGTATACAGGGGAAAGGGTGGGGGAAACGTGGCAACGACTTTTGATCTTTCGGGAAAATCCATCCTCATAACCGGCGCCGGCCGGGGCCTGGGCCGGGCACTGGCCGTCGGCGCGGCGCAGGCCGGGGCACGCGTGACGGCCTTTGATGTGGATGCAGCAGCGCTCGAGGATCTGCGCAAGGCGTCGGACTCGATCGCCACCGACGTGGTGGACGTCGCTGATCGCGCCGCCTTCATGGCAGCCGCGGACCGCATCGGCCGTATCGATGGCGTGGTCAACAATGCCATGCTCATCCGCTACGACGCCATTGAAGCCGTCGATGATGCGATTCTCGACCGGATGCTGGCCATTGGCATCAAGGGGGCCGTCTGGGGCGTGCAGGCCCTGCTGCGCCATATGGATCCACAGGCCGGGGGCGTCATTCTCAACCTGGCCTCTCCGGTTGCCGAACGGGGCTTTCCCAAGACCGCGATCTACAGCATGGTGAAGGGTGCGATGGGCACTTTCACGCGAACCCTGGCCGCTGAGCTCGGGCCCCGCAAGGTGCGCGTCAATGCGCTCGCGCCTGGCTCCATTCCCACGCCGGGGGCCGTGGCGATCACCCCGCAGGCCGAATACGAACGGCGCGCGGTCAGCATTCCGCTGCGCCGTATCGGACGGGACGAGGACGCAACGTACGCGTCGCTGTTCCTGCTAAGCGATGCGGCGTCCTTCATCAGCGGCGACATTCTGCATGTCGACGGCGGCTTTTTGGCCTCGGCATGAACCATCGCATCTATGCCGTGCGCTACGGCCATCTCGAGCGACAGAGCGACCTGAACTTCCTGGGCGGTGACGACCACGCCCAACCGATGCCGCTGGACTATTTCGTCTGGGTCATCCGCGGCGCCGAGCACACCATCGTGGTCGATACCGGTTTTGATGCCGCCGCCGCCAGCAAGCGCCAGCGCCAGCTGCTGCGGCCGGTGGGCGAAGGACTGGCTGCGCTGGGCGTGGAGCCCGCTTCCGTGCGCGACGTGGTGATCACCCACATGCACTACGACCATGCCGGCAACGTGCCGCTGTTTCCGGCCGCGCGCTTCCATGTGCAGGACGCGGAGCTGGCCTATTGCACGGGCCGCGCCATGACTCATGGCCACCTGGCGGCGGCCTTCGATGCGGAAAATGTCGTCGACATGGTCCGTCGTGTCTTCGATGGCCGGGTCGTCTTTCATGCAGGGGACGCTGAGCTGTGTCCGGGCGTTACCCTGCATCATCTGCCGGGCCACACCCTCGGGCTGCAGGTGGTGCGGGTGCAGACCGAACGCGGACCTGTGGTGCTGGCCTCCGATGCCATCCACTTCTGGGCCAATCTGGAGCGTGCAACGCCCTATCCGGTGGTGGCCGATGTGATTGCGTACCTTGAGGCGTTGCGCAAACTGCGCACTCTGGCCCCGTCCCTCGACCATATCATTCCCGGTCATGATCCTATGGTGCTACAGAGATTTCCGGCCGAAGCCAATACCCGGGACATCGTGCGCCTGGATCTGGCGCCGGTTGCGCGAGGCATTTCATGAGCGAGTGTGGATTCATCGGCCTAGGTCGCATGGGTGGCGCGATGGCGCGTCGACTGCTCGATGCGGGACACCGCGTCAGCGTCTACGACCCGGCGCCGACCGCCACGGCGGCACTGGCTGCGCAGGGCGCTGAGGTCGCGATCAGTGCCCGGGCCGTTGCGGACGCGGCACCAGTGGTATTCCTGAGTCTGCCCAATCCGCAGATCGTGGCCGAAGTGGTCCTGGGTGCGCAGGGGATCCGCGAGGGAACCAGTCTCAAGGTCTGCGTGGACCTATCCACCTCGGGCCCGGAGACCGCGGTGAGGCTTGCGGCGGGGTTGGCGGAACGCCACATTGCATCGTTGGAAGCGCCGGTCTCCGGTGGCATCAAGGGGGCACGCGAGGGCACGCTGTCTTTGATGGCCGGGTCGTCTTTCATGCAGGGGAC
>DASZCK010000224.1:0-3808 GCA_035943195.1 Steroidobacteraceae bacterium | reverse complement strand
CCGCACAGGCCTACACGAATACCGATCATCAGTCGGACAACCGCCCGCTGCGTTCCGCCTCACAGCCGGACTCCTATCACGACGATCTCATCGGCGGAGCTCTCAACTATGAGCTGGATCTGTGGGGCCGGGTGCGCAGCGCCGTGGCCGCCGGCACAGCGCAGAGCCAGGCGTTGTCCGCGGACGTCGAATCGGTTCGCCTGGCGCTGCATGCGCGGCTGGCGCTCGACTACATCGCGCTGCGCGGCGAAGATGCTCAGCGCTCCTTGCTGCAAGAAGCGGTCGTGGATTACGGCCGCGCGGTCGACATGACCAATACCCGCTTTCAGGGCGGCATCGCCTCCGAACTCGATCTGGCGCAGGCGCAGACACAGCTGGAAGTCGCGCGCGCCGCACTGACCGATGTCATCGACCGCCGCCTGCTGCTGGAGCATGCGATCGCGGCGCTCAGCGGTTCCGTGGCCTCTGCCTTCTCGATCAGCCCCGGCGATCTCACGCTGCAGTCGCCCAATGTTCCGGTGGCACTGCCTGCCACGCTGCTGGAGCGCCGACCGGACGTGGCGGCCGCCGAGCGCACCATGGCCTCCTTCAATGCGCAGATCGGGGTCGCACGGGCGGTCTTCTTTCCGCGCATTTCGCTCGCGGCGCTCGCCGGCGTGCAGAGCACGCAATCGGCGGGGCTCCTGGGTGCACCCAATGCGTTTTGGGCCATAGGTCCGCAGGCCGCCCTGACGCTGTTTGACGGCGGCTACCGTCGCGCCTTCGTCGCCAGCGCCCGAGCGCGCTTCGATGAGGCCGCCAATTCCTATCGCGCCTCCGTGCTCGGCGCATTTCAGCAGGTGGAGGATGCGCTGGCGGACAATCGGCTGTTGCAGCAGGAGCACGACCAGCAACAGGCGGCGCGCGTCGCGGCCGAGCGCGCCCTCGCCTTATCACTGAACCGCTATGAGAATGGCGCCGTCAACTACCTGCAGGTGGTGTCGGCGCAGATCGCCGCCCTGCAGGCGGAACGCGCGACCTTGGACCTGCAAACACGCGAGCTGCAGGCCCGCGTGAATCTCGTGCGGGCGCTCGGCGGGGGCTGGCAGGCACCCTGGCCGGCGAGTGCCCAGAGGTAGGCAACGCCTGCTGCGTTGCGTCTACAAAATCAAGCCGCCGGACATCGCAGCTAAAAAACCACAGCGAACGAAATGGCTGTCGTCTCCAGCTCCCGGCCGCCCGCCAATCAAACCACGCGCGTTGGATTGTTACGGTACGAAACGCGGGAATTCCCTGCGGCGCAGCAGCGCTGACATCTAATTGTCATCTTGACGTAACTAGAGTGTCATACGGATGAATCACAGTTGCGGCGCTGAAACGAAGGAGGAAGCGTCCCATGACATTGTCCAAATCCCCCAGACTGTCCCCCGTCGCAGTGGCCGTCGCGCTGGTTCTCAGCGCCGCCGTTGCGCCGCTTGCCATGGCGCAAAGCGCCCCGGATACCGCCGCGGCCCCCGCGGCCAGCACCAACCCAACCCTGCAGGCAGGACTCGTCAACCTCCTCTTCGGTGGGTTCTCAGAACTGGCGACCATTTATCGCAACAAGGATGAGAGTGCCGACGTCGGCTCGAGTTTCAGCGGTGTGCCATTTGGCAATACGGAACAGAGCAATTTGTCTGAATTCCGTGAAAGCGCCCGTCAGAGCCGCCTCTCTATTCTCGCCCAGACCCAGAACATGGGTGGCTACAAGGCCGAAACCTACATCGAGATGGACTTCCTGGGTGCGGCGCCCACGGCGAACTCCAACGAGAGCAATAGCTATCAGCCACGCATCCGCAATTTCTATGGCAAGTTCACCAGTGACTCGGGCTGGTACCTGCTGGCGGGTCAGAGCTGGAGCCTGGTGACGCTGAACAAGAAGGGCATGGATCCGCGCGATGAGAACGTGCCGCTCACCATAGACGCGCAGTACGTGTCGGGCTTCAACTGGACCCGCAATCCGCAGGTCCGCCTGGTCGACAAGCTCACGGACGGACTGTGGGCGGGACTGTCGCTGGAGAGCCCGCAGGACACCGGCATCGTCAACACCAATGCGCTCGCCACGGGCGGCGTGAAGGGCACTCTGCCGCCCTCGCCCACCACCGGCTTCGCGGGCACGAGTCAGCTGGGCAATGGGGGGGGCACCTGCACGGCCTCGACCACGACGACCACCACGACGACCACCACCACCGGAACTGCGACCTCAACCTCAACTTCCACCAGCACCTGCAGTGTCAGCGGTTCCAGCTTCTCGGCCGACATTGCCCCGGATGTGGTGGCGAAGATCGCCGCCGACCCGGGTTATGGCCATTACGAGCTCTACGGTCTCGCCCGTTGGTTCCGTTCGGCCATCGCCGCCAACACCCAGACCACCATGGGTGGCGGCATCGGCGCCGGCGCCATCCTGCCCATCGTGCCCAATACTCTGAGCTTTCAGTTGAGCGGGCTGGTCGGTAAGGGTATCGGTCGCTACGGATCGGGGTCGCTGAATGACGTGGTCGTGAAGCCGGATGGCGAGCTCGAGCCGGTGCAGGCCTATCAGGTCATGGCCGGACTGGTGCTGACGCCAAACCCGGCCTTGCAGGCCTACCTGTATGCCGGTCGTGAGCAGCAGAGCAAGACGCTGTACCAGTACAGCGCGACGGGTGTCGGCCCGTACTGGTTTGGCCTGGGGATTCCGACCCTGACCAACAGCGGCTGCTACGTATTGAATGGCACCTGCTCGGGCCAGAATCAGAAGGTGGACGAAGTCACCGGCGGCTTCTGGTGGAAGTTCTACCGCGGCGCGCTGGGCAACGCGCAGTTCGGCCTGCAGCTGGGCTACATCCAGCGCACGCTGTTCAATGCCACCGGTGGCTCGCCCGACGCCAACATGATGGAAGGAATGGCATCCTTCCGCATCTACCCGTACCAGAAGTAAGCCCAGGCTTCACCTCAGCTTTGACATAAATCCTTTCCAATTCCGCGTAGGACGTCTGTAAGCTCCGCTGTATTTGCGCAAATACAGCGGAGGCGACGTCGATGAGTGCTGACAATCGTGGCGGAAACAGGTTTTTCCGGTCCGTCCTGCTGGCCGGAACCGGGCTGGGGATGCTGCAGGCCCACTCGGCATTTGCCGATGACCCCAAGACCGACGCCGCGACCGACCGGGACTCGCTCCCGGAGATCTATGTTCTGGGTCAGCGCGACGCCTACAAGGTCGACACCACCAGCGTGTCCAAGCTGACCACGCCCATCCTCGATACCCCCCAGTCGATCGCCACCGTGTCCCAGCAGCTCATGCAGGACCGCGCCGTGAACGATCTAAACCAGGCGCTGCACAATGTGCCGGGTATCACCATCGGGGCGGGAGAGTTCAGGTCCCTGGGCAACTCGCCGACCATACGCGGCTTCTCGGCGCGCACCGACATGTTCCTCGACGGAGTGCGTGACTACGGCGACTACTTCCGCGATCCCTTCAACCTGGAATCCATCGAGGTGCTCGAGGGTCCCTCCGGGATACTCTTTGGCCGTGGGTCGACCGGTGGCGTCATCGAGCAGACCAGCAAACTGCCGCGGCTGCAGGAAGCCATCACCGGGATACTGACCGGCGGCACCGATGACACCCGGCGCGCCACCATCGATGTCAATGAGCCCTTAAGCGGCTTGGGCGAGGGTGCCGCCGTGCGGGTCAACGCCATGGGCATCAAGGCCGATGTGACCGACCGCGATGTCGTCTCGGATGCACGCTGGGGATTCGCACCCAGCATCAGCTTGGGCCTCGGAACCCCGACCCGCCTCACCCTTGCGT
>DASZCK010000223.1:0-5282 GCA_035943195.1 Steroidobacteraceae bacterium | reverse complement strand
GGCCGGCGCCCCCCCTGGCCGCGGGACCTGCCTGCCGGTAAGGACTAATGGACCAGGCAACTGTGTTCGTCATCGCGCCGCGTCACGCGGCGCGTCAGCGTTTGGGAGAGCGCATCTTCCGAGGTGCAACCTTGGTGGCCGCTGTCCTGGTACTGCTGTTGCTGGGCGGTGTCACGATTGCCCTCATCAAAGGCGCGTGGCCCGCGCTTTCGCACTTCAAGCTTGAGTTCCTGACGCGTCAGGTCTGGAATCCGGTAACCGAGAAATTCGGCGCACTGGCGCCGATCTACGGCACCGTGGTCACTTCCCTAATCGCCATGGCGGTGGCCATACCGCTCAGTTTTGGTATTTCAATTTTTCTCACCGAACTGTGTCCGGCATGGCTGAAGCGCCCGGTCGGCACCGCGGTGGAGCTGCTTGCCGCGGTGCCGAGCATCATCTTCGGTATTTGGGGCCTGTTCGTGTTCGCCCCCGTACTACAGCGGCATGTGCAGCCCTGGCTCATCGAGCATCTGGGAGCCCTGCCGGGCATCGGCACCCTGTTCCAGGGACCGCCCTTCGGCATTGGTGTGCTGACCGCGGCCCTGGTGCTCGCCATCATGGTGCTGCCGTTCATCGCCTCGGTGATGCGCGATGTATTCGAGACGGTGCCCGATGTGCTGCGCGAGTCCGCCTACGGCCTGGGCGCAACGACCTGGGAAGTGATCTGGAAGGTGGTGCTGCCGTATTCGCGCACCGGCGTCGTCGGCGGCATCATGCTGGGGCTGGGACGCGCGCTCGGCGAGACCATGGCCGTCACCTTCGTGATCGGCAACGCGCACCGCGTCAGCAGTTCGCTGCTGGCCCCCGGAACCACCATCTCGGCCACCATTGCCAATGAATTCACCGAGGCGACCGGCGATCTCTATAATTCTTCGCTGATTGCACTGGGTGTGCTGCTGTTCGTGATCACCTTCGTGGTCATCAGTGCGGCGCGGCTGATGCTGCGGCGCCTGGACCGCAAGGCCCTGGGATCGGTATGAACCGTCGCGCCACCCGCAAGTTTGCCAACGTCTTCGCCCTCACGCTGTCGGTCGGCGCGACCGCCGTGGGGCTGTTTTTCCTTGCGGCCATCCTCTGGACGCTGCTGAAGAACGGCCTCGCCGGCATGTCGCTGCACCTGTTCACGCAGATGACGCCGCCACCGGGCTCGGCCGGCGGCCTGCTGAACGCCATCTTCGGCAGCGCCGTCATGACCGTGATGGGCATCGCGGTGGGTGCGCCGCTGGGCGTGCTGGCCGGCACTTACCTCGCCGAATACGGCGGTCATTCACGCCTCGCGGCACTGATCCGCTTCGTGAACGACGTGCTGTTGAGCGCGCCCTCCATCATCGTCGGGCTGTTCGTCTATCAGATCGTGGTGGTGCCGATGGGGCATTTTTCGGCCATTGCCGGCGGGGCGGCACTGGCGATCATCGCCATCCCGGTGACAGTGCGCACCACCGAGGACATGCTGCGCCTGGTGCCGCAGGGCATGAAGGATGCGTCCACCGCGCTCGGCGCCTATCCCTGGCGCACCACCCTCAGCGTCATCTATCCCGCCGCGCGCAGCGGCATCCTCACCGGTCTGCTGCTGGCCATCGCGCGCGTCAGTGGTGAGACCGCGCCGCTGCTGTTCACCTCGCTGAACAGCCAGTTCTGGAGCAAGGACCTGAATGCTCCCATGGCGAACCTGCCGGTGGACATCTACCTGTTCGCGCAAAGCCCTTATCCGGAATGGCAGCAGCTTGCCTGGTCGGGTGCACTGCTCATCACGCTGACCATTCTGGCGCTGAGTATTTTCGCACGCATCGTGGTCTCGGCCCTGCAGCCGGCGCGGCGCACATGAGTACCGATCCTGCGGTGATGGTTCCTCCGGCAGACGGTGGCCGCGCGCCGTCTGATGCCGGCGGTGCGGGTGCGTTGGTCGCAACCCCCAAGGTGACCGTGCGCAATCTGCATTTCTACTACGGCACCGCGCACGCACTGAAAGGCATCAACCTGGACCTGGCCGATCGCAGCATCACGGCCTTCATCGGCCCCTCGGGCTGCGGCAAGTCGACGCTGCTGCGGGTGCTGAACCGAATGTATGCCCTGTATCCCGGGCATCGTGCCGAAGGGCACGTACTTCTGGATGGCATGGACATCCTCGAGCCCACGGTCGATGTGGCGGACCTGCGCCTGCGCGTCGGCATGGTGTTCCAGAAGCCCACGCCCTTTCCCATGTCTATTTTTGACAACGTTGCGTTCGGGATCCGTCTGGCGCAGCGCATTTCGCGCCGTGATCTCGCCGATCGCGTCGAGGCGGCGCTGCGTGATGCCGCCATGTGGGATGAGGTCAAGGACAAACTGCACGAGGATGGCCGTGGCCTCTCCGGCGGGCAGCAGCAGCGCCTGTGCATTGCGCGCACCATTGCCGTGCGCCCCGAGGTCATCCTGTTTGATGAACCGACGGCGGCATTGGATCCGATTTCAACGCTGCGTGTCGAGGAAACCCTGCAGTCACTGCGTGAGAAATACTGCATCGCCATCGTCACGCACAACCTGCAGCAGGCCGCGAGGGTGTCGAACACCACGGCCTTCATGTACCTGGGCGATCTGGTGGAGGTGGGTCCTGCCGAGCAGATCTTCACGGCTCCGAAGGATCGCCGTACCGACGATTATGTGACCGGCCGTTTCGGATGAGTGGAGCCTGACATGAATGAATCCAACCAGACCAACACCTCCACGAGCCCGCCGCCGGCGGTGCTGGCGGCGGGCCTGAACCTGCGACCCACCGGGCGCGGTGGCGCCAGTAGCCGTCTCGACGGCGCGGGTATCGGCCAGACCATCGGCACGGTCACCGTGGTCGATCCGGTGTTCTCCTGCCGCGATGTCAACGTGTACTACGGCAGCAAGCATGCCCTGAAGGGCGTGAGTCTGGATGTGGGCAAGAAGCAGGTTCTGGCCATGATTGGTCCGTCCGGCTGCGGCAAGTCGACCTTCCTGCGCTGCCTGAACCGGATGAATGACACCATCGCGGGGGCACGGGTGACGGGCCAGATACTGCTGGACGGCCAGGACATCCATGATGCGGCGCGCGATGTGGTGCAGTTGCGGGCGCGCGTCGGCATGGTGTTCCAGAAGCCCAACCCGTTTCCGAAGTCCATCTACGACAACGTGGCCTTCGGGCCGCGGCTGCACGGCCTGGTGCGAAGCCGCGCCGACCTCGATGAGCTGGTGTGCACCAGCCTGCAGCGCGCCGGGCTATGGGACGAGGTCAAGGATCGTCTCACCCAGTCCGGCACCGGCCTGTCCGGCGGCCAGCAGCAGCGGTTGTGCATCGCCCGCACCATTGCGGTCAAGCCGCACGTCATCCTCATGGACGAGCCGTGCTCGGCGCTCGACCCGATCGCCACGGCGCGCATCGAGGACCTGATCGATGAACTCAAGGAGTCCTTCGCGATCGCCATCGTGACGCACTCCATGCAGCAGGCGGCCCGTGTTTCGCAGCGCACGGCGTATTTCCACCTGGGGTCGCTGGTGGAAGTCGGGGAGACCGACCGGATTTTCACCAATCCGCGTCATCGGCTTACCGAGGACTACATCACCGGCCGATTCGGCTGACCCTTCAGCCGATCGCGCAGGCACGGTCGCGGGCATGCTCGAAGGTCACATCAGCAAGTCGTTCGACGGCGACCTCGCCGGGATGCACATCCGGGTGTTGGAGATGGGCGGCCTGGCCTTGGATCAGGTGCGGGCCGCGGCGCGCGCCTATGCCGAATGGGACCTGCGCAATGCCCAGCTGGTCAGGGACCGCGAGCCCACCCTCGTCAACCTCGGCACGCGCATCTACGATGACCAGCTGACACTGATCGCGCTGCGTAATCCGGTCGCCAGCGACCTGCGCGCCATCATCGCCCTGGCGAAGATTGCCGCGCAGCTGGACAGGGTGGGGGCCGAGTCCTGCAAGATCTCCCGCACGGTGCTGCATCAGAGCGGGCGCCCCGGGCGGGGAACCTCCAGCGATGCGCGCCATCTCGCCAACCTCGCCACGTCGCTCCTGCGGCTGTCGCTGGAGGCGCTCGATCAGCTCGATGGTGAGCTTGCCGAAGAGGTCATCGACCGCGATCAGGATCTGGATGCTGAATATGCCTCAGGTCTGCGCCGGCTGATGACGCGGGCGCTGGAGAACCCGGCACAACTGGAGGTGACGGTGGAGGCGGCCTTTGCGCTCAAGGCGCTGGAGCGTATCGGCGACCATGCCCGCAATATCTCCGAGCAGATTGCCGGCATGGCGGCGCATGTGGTCAGGGTGGCCCGCACACCCTAGGTGTCCGCCCACTGCCGCAGCAGGTTGTGATAGACGCCCGCCAGGCGCACGCACGCCGCATGATCTGCGCCCGTGTGCCCCAGCTGCTGAATCGCGCGATCGAGTTCGAACAGGATCTCCCGGCGCGTGCCGTCGCGCACCATGCTCTGCACCCAGAAAAACGCGGCGAGGCGCACACCGCGCGTGACGGGCTGGACGCGATGGGTGGTGCCGCCACTGTACAGAATCATGTCCCCGGCGGGCAGCTTCACCAGCTGCTCCTCGCCGGCGTCACCGATGATCAGTTCGCCACCTGCGTATTCATCGGGGTTGCTGAGAAAGATCGTCGCCGACAGATCGGTGCGCACGCGATGATGTGATCCGGGAAGAGGCTGTACGGCACCATCGATGTGGGCGCCATAGGCTTGGCCGCCACTGTATCGGTTGAACAGCGCCGGCAGAACTTTCAGCGGCAGCGCCGCGGCAATGAACAGCTGATTCCGATCCAGCTCTGCCTGGATGATGCCGCCGAGGCGGCGCGTCACGGCATGATCTTCGGCAAGCTGCACATTGTTCTTGGCGCGACTGGAGAGATAGCCGGCCGTGGCTTTGCCATCGATCCATTCCGCGGATCCCAGGATCGCCTGGAACTCGGCGACCTGGGATGCGGACAGCAGCTGTGGGACGGTGACGAGCATGGATCAATAGCTGGCCGAGATGCTGACCAGCAGTGTACGTCCCTCGCCCGGCACCACGTGGAAGAAGTGCAGCTGGTCGTAGTAGTACTTGTTGAAGATATTGTTCAAGTTCAGCTGGGCGGCAATGTGCGGCGTGATGGCGTACTTGGCCATGGCATCAAAATCCCAGAATCCCGGAACGGTCTTGATGGGCGGGGCGTTTTGCGTGTACTGCGAGGATACGAAGCGGCCGCCGCCGCCAAACTCCAGGTTCTGACCCAGACGATAGGTGGTCC
>DASZCK010000222.1:0-40759 GCA_035943195.1 Steroidobacteraceae bacterium | reverse complement strand
GGGGGATCAAGGAGAGTTTGTGCGCGGTTTGCACTCGGTAGGCGCGCCACTCCGGCCAATGGATCCTGACTCCACCTGGCCGTGCAACGCCGACCAGAAATATATCTGCCACTTCCCGGAGACGCGCGAGATCTGGTCCTACGGATCAGGCTATGGCGGCAACGCGTTGCTCGGAAAGAAGTGCTTCGCCTTGCGGATTGCCTCGAACATGGCACGGGAGCAGGGCTGGCTTGCCGAGCACATGCTAATCCTGGGCGTCGAAAGCCCCTCCGGGGAAAAGACCTATGTGGCGGCCGCCTTTCCCTCTGCCTGCGGCAAGACCAACTTCGCAATGCTGATACCGCCCCAACCGCTGGCAGGATGGAAGATCACTACGGTTGGCGATGATATAGCCTGGATCAAACCCGGTCCTGACGGACGACTCTATGCGATCAACCCCGAGGCCGGATTCTTCGGCGTGGCTCCCGGGACCTCCGAGCAGACCAACTTCAACGCGATGGCGACGCTTCGTCAGAACGCCATCTTTACAAACGTGGCCCTGACGGATGACGGTGACGTGTGGTGGGAAGGCATGACGAGCGAGCCGCCGGCACACTTGATCGACTGGACCGGCCAGGACTGGACCCCGGAAATTGGCCGCGCCACCGGCCGCCCCGCGGCGCACCCCAATTCACGTTTCACGGCACCGGCAAGTCAGTGTCCCTCCATTGACTCCCGCTGGGAGGATCCCCGGGGCGTTCCGATCTCTGCGTTTATCTTCGGCGGACGGCGCCCCACGACTATCCCGCTGGTATACGAGGCGTTCAACTGGGACGCCGGCGTATATCTAGCGGCGACGCTGGGTTCGGAGACCACCGCGGCCGCGGCTGGTAAAAAGGGCGTAGTTCGGCGCGACCCGTTCGCCATGCTCCCGTTCTGCGGGTATCACGTGGGCGACTATTTCGATCATTGGATACAGATGGGCCATCGCATCTCGCAGCGGCCACACATCTTCTGCGTCAACTGGTTTCGGCGGAATGAGCGCGGCGAGTTCCTCTGGCCGGGATTTGGCGAAAACATGCGGGTCCTGAAATGGATCGTGGAGCGCGTCCGCGGACGTGCCGGCGCGATGGAATCCGATTTGGGATGGATGCCCCGCTACGAGGACCTCGACTGGACGGGCTTGAACTTGTCGGAGGCGGATTTCTCGGCATTGACCCGGGTAGATGCAACCGCTTGGGCGGCGGAACTCGAGATGCATGCGGAGTGGCTAGGGCGGCTGCAGGGCCGGTTGCCGCGGCAGCTGCTCCTGAAGCATGAGCTGCTGAAGCTTCGGCTGTCTGCGCACGCGGCGTAGGCTCTTGCTCCTACGTCGGAACTAGCTTTGCGGATTCCCTGCGATCTGATTCAGAGCCCGCGCAAAATCGGGTTTCGTGGCTCGGAGTATTTCGAGGACCGCATGACGGTCCAGAGCCGAGAGCTTCTCGTAGCCGGGTACGGGATTCGATGCCTTCAGAATCTCGGCGAGACGTCCATAGACATACTCCCGAACGCACACCGGTAGGGCGTCAAACCCTTCCGAGTAGACCAGGAAGCTCAGCGGATAACGAAACACGCGATTCTGTAAGTCCAGATCCCGCAGTGAGCGCCCCTGCGGATCGCGGGGTCCTTTGGCCGCAAACCAAGCGCCGAAGCCGGAACTGCCCGCAACGGCCTTCGCGAGCGGAGCCGCATCAACCGAAAGCATGCCTTTCACAAAGGGTTCGAGCAGCCCCTGGAGTGCCTTGCGGGTCGAGGGTTCCAGTTGACTCCAGTGCATCTCGGAATTCGAATCGCCGGTCGCCTGGCGCTCCAGCAGCATTCGCGATTTGTAGTTGGCGCGGATGATCAGATTGTGGATGTCCACCTGGTGTTCCAACACCAGCAACGCCACGATGTCGCTCTTGTCCGTGAGATAGGGCGAGGTGTCGAACAGCTTTGTGAGCGACGGAACGCTGCCACGGTAGACGTGGGTCAATTTCACCGCTTGCTGCTGGGCCGGAACGGTGATGTTACCCAGATGCAGGACGCCGCCATCATCGCCCGTCACGTACCAGCCGCCCCACCGCGCTTCGATCGGAGTGGCGCTGGTGATCATGCTGGCGATCGTGTCCACCGCCACCTTTCGGTCCGTGGTGCCGAAGGAGGACAGGATCATGAACTGCGGCACGCCGCCGCGCATTTCGCCGAAGGAGTCGTGGCAGACCAGGCAGCGCAGCATCTCCCGTTCCGGCCGCGGCTGCGGATCAGTGCTGTTGATGGTGTAGAAGACCGGACCCCGGTCTGCGTCCATGGTGACGATTTCCAGTAGGTCCGTGCCCTGCACCCAGGCGACGTACGTGTCGTCATTGAAATAGATCGCCCTTGGCGTCGCGGAGCTGATGGCGCTGACTTGAAGGCTGGTCTTGGAGAAGACCAGGACCTGCGAGCTCACGTCGATCTTCAAGGCCTTGAGGATCGAATCCAGATAGCCGCGCACCGGCTGCCGCTCGAGCTTCACCTCGCCGCGATCGAGGCGCACCTGCAGTCGCGCGATCTCGTTGTTGCGGGGCGTCCCAGAGTAGTTGATATAGGGATACTCGCTGTCGTAGATCAGCGCGGTATTGTTCGACGGAGGCGTGACAGCCTGGCCGGCGGGGGGCTGCGCCCGACCCACTTGCGGATACAAGGCGGCGAGCAAGGCGCCGGCACAGAGGATGCTGAGCCAAGGGGCCAGGTCAGTGCGGATCTGTCGATTAAGCATCATGGTTCGATGCTGAGCTTGGTCAGATACCGGATCCATACGTACTAATCGCCGGATGATTGAGTGGCGTTCCTTTGTCGGAAGAGGCCGGCGGAGACGCGTCTTGGTACGCGTCCCCGCCGCCGTTTTGCCACGCTCAATTGCGCGTACTCACATGGTGGGCTTTGCCGTTGGAGGAGGACCATTGGCGTCAAAACCCCATTTCACTGCCCCAAGGGTTGTGCACGAAGCGTGACGTTTCCCCAGGCTTGTGACCCACCGAACCCAGCTGCCGGTGGTCGAACTCACTGTAGGAAAAGGGCCCTGCGCGCGCATCCGTAGGAGTGCCTAGGCGATGTGAACCAGGTCGCGGTCCTGGGTCACGGGTGGGCAAAGGGTAGGGCATTGGTGGATGGGACGATATCCGGGCAAGGCAGCGCCAAGTCGGTACCTGGTGCCTCGAAGGGCGAGACATTTCAGACCATTTGCCGATTCGGTACTCGTCGCCGCCAATGGGATGATTCGGTGCAGTTCCTCCAGGACCGAATAGGATCCGAAAACCCGCTAGACTTTGTCTCGGCAAGTCACTCGGAGAATTCGGATGCGGGCGTACGTCTTCCCTGCGGGCGCGCAGTCCCTGGATCAACTCAAGCTCACCGACCGACCCGATCCTAGGCCGGGACCGGGACAAGTCTTGGTCCGCATACGGGCTGCGTCCCTCAACTATCGCGATCAGATGATCGCAACCGGCCGCTATTTCCAGCCCTTGGCGCGCGACATTATTCCCCTGTCCGACGGCGCGGGTGAGGTGCTCGAAGTCGGGACAGGCGTCACGGCAGTCCGGCGCGGTGACCTGGTGGCAGGAACGTTTTCCCAGCCTGACCCTGGCGGCCCCGCCAACGCAGTCGCTCAGCCCCGGGGCAATCCCCTCGATGGAATGCTCGCCGAGCAGGTGGTGATGTGGGAATCGGGCATCATCCGCCTGCCAGCCGGCTACGATTGCATTCAGGGCGCCTGCTTGCCTTGTGCGGGCGTGACGGCGTGGAACTGCCTCTTCGGAGCCGGTAGGCCCGTACTTCCCGGCCAGACGGTCCTGGTGTTGGGGACGGGCGGGGTGTCCATCTGGGCGCTGCAATTCGCGCTCATGGCGGGTTGCCGGGTGATTGCCACGACCTCGCAAGAGACCAAGATCGAGAAACTCAAAGCCTTGGGGGCGAGCGACGTCGTCAACTATCGCCTTCATGAGGACTGGGATCAGCAGGTCCTGAAGCTCACCGCTGGCCGTGGCGTTGACTGCGTGGTTGAGGTGGGCGGCCCCGGAACGCTGCAGCGCTCATTCAATGTTTTGGCACACGGTGGCAAAGTAGGGTTGATCGGGGTGATGACCCAGGGAAGCTCCAATCCCCTGACCCTGATGCTGAAGGCCGGCCACTTGCATGGCATTATGGTCGGCGACCGGGAGCTGTTCCGCCAAATGAACGCCGCCATCGAGGCGAATTCCATCAGCCCCGTCATCGAGCGGGTCTATCCCTTCGAACACGCCAAGGAGGCATTCAGCCAGGCCGCCTCGGGGAGTTTCGTCGGTAAAATCGTTATTGCCATCTGACATCTACGAAGTGTGGTCAATGGCGGCTGACACGGGTCGGCGTGCCCGGAACATAGGTATTTGCCACCGTCGGTTCGCGCGCAGTCTTGTCGTACCATGAGCCGTGGATCCGCAAACCCTACCCGATCTGCTTCGGACGCGCGCCCGGATAAGCCCGCGGCGCGTGGCGTACCGGCAATTGGACGTGGCGACCCAAGCATGGGTTAGCGTTTCCTGGGCCGACATGGAGGAGAGGGTGGAGCGCTGGAGTTCAGCGCTCACTCGCGAGCAGCTGCCTACTGGGGCCCGCGTTGGCATACTAGTCCCGAACAGCGTCGAACATGTCTGCATGGATCAGGCGGCGATGGCCTGCGGCTGTGTCGTCGTTCCGATGCACGTCATCGACAATCCGGAGAGTCTGGCGTACGTCATCGCAGACAGTGGCATCTCGGTGCTGTTCGTCGAATCGGCTGAGCACTGGACGGCGCTCATACCCTTTCAGTCACGGTTCCCGCAATTGCAGCGGGTTCTGTTTTTGCGAAGCATCGGTCCGGGCGCCGAGTCCGGCATCGCCCGCAGCATCGATACTTGGCTGGCGACAAGCGATGAAGGAAGCGCTCAGCAGGGTGCTGCCCGAGCCCCCTCATCAGACTCCCTGGCCGCAATCGTCTACACCTCTGGCACGACGGGGCGACCCAAAGGGGTGATGCTATCGCATCGCAATATTCTGGCGAACGTCACATCCATCATGGCCGTCGTGCCTGTGCAGGAGGACGACGTGTTTTTGTCGTTCCTGCCTCTGTCGCACACGCTTGAACGAACGGTCGGGTACTACTTGCCCATCGCGGCCGGTGCAACTGTCGCGTTTGCACGTTCCATATCGTTCCTGATGGAGGATATGGTTGCGATTAAACCCACAATTTTGGTCTCAGTGCCAAGAATTTATGAGCGTGCGTATTCCGTCATCCGCGAAAGGATGGCGCTTCACTGGTGGACAAGAACACTCTTTACACGGGCCGTCGATTTCGGTTGGCGTCAGTTCGAGTATGGACAGGGGCGGGCCGCGTGCCCCTCGCTGGGCGGCCGTCTCATGCACTCGATACTCGACCGCCTGGTCGGTAAACCCATTCGTGCGCGCTTCGGTGGTCGGCTGCGCGCGGCGGTTACTGGTGGGGCTGCGCTCACGCCTGACGTGGCGCGACCGTTCCTTGCCTTGGGGGTACCACTTCTGCAGGGCTACGGCATGACGGAGAGTTCTCCAGTCATCGCCTGCAATACGCCGGACGATAACTACCCGGCATCGGTCGGACGGGCCGTGCCCGGTGTTGCCGTGCGCATCGGCGAGCATGATGAGCTGCTGGCTCAGGGCGCTAACGTGATGATGGGATATTGGCAGAGGCCAGTGGAGACAGCCGGCGCCGTGAACACCGATGGCTGGCTGCACACGGGAGACCAGGCCGAACTGAAAGAGGGTCGCCTGTTCATCAAAGGTCGGATCAAGGACATCATCGTCACCTCCACCGGTGAGAAAATCGCTCCGGCCGATATCGAAACGGCCATTGCCGCGGACCCGTTATTCGAACAGGTCATGGTCGTCGGGGAGGGCCGGCCATATCTGGCGGCCCTTGTCGTCCTGAATGCCGAGCGCTGGGCACAGCAGGCAAGAAGTCTGGGCCTGGATGATCACAAGCTTGCAGACCTTCACTCTGCCACTGCCACGCAGTGGCTGTTAGGACGGATTGAGGAGGCCGTGCGAATTTTCCCTCGCTATGCGACGCCGCGCGCCGTTTGGGTGTCGGCCGAGCCCTGGACGGTTGCGGCAGCGTTGATTACGCCGACACTGAAGCCGAAGCGGGGTGCAATCGAGGCCCGGTACCGGGATCAGATCGCCGAGCTCTATCAGGGGCACTAACGTCGACAAACAGCATCAGAAGAACTTTGTCATAAGAAGTATTATGCGAATGACTCACGGAAAACATGTTATTAATCAATACTGGCACCGCACATTTGTACAGTATGTTAAATAGTTCTTGGGCCATAGCACGACAGCAGAACCCGGCAGACGGCATCCGCTCGACGTAGTCGTCTACGAGGAAATGTCCCGAGCGCTCGCAGGCGCCCGGCGCCACACACGGGCGATGGCCACCTGTGCCAGCAACGCCAGCGCGCCATTGACGAACAGGGCCTCTCGAACCCCGAGCACGCTCACGGAGACTCCCGTTATCAAACTGCCCACCGCCGCGCCCCCTCGCATCGCCAGCATGTAGAGACTCACGGTTTGTCCGCGCATCCGCGCCGGCGCCGCCATCAGCAGCAGAGCGTTGGCCGATGAATTACTCACAGTCATCGATAGGCCCGCCAGCACGAACAGAACCGGCAACGCCCAGAACCAATGGGTCAGCGCCGAGAGTAAGACGACCATTCCGTAAGCGGCTCCCAGCCACGAGCTGAGGGGGCGTCGATCCCGAGTTGGATCTACCGTCAGCAGCCCAGTCGCGCCCAGTAGCCCCCCAACGCCAAAAGCGCCGACGGCCAGACTGAAGTGCCCCACGTTGCCTTGAAATCCGTATTTGATGAGTACCGGACAGAAGGTTACCAGCGGCGCGCACAACAGACTCGTGACCAACACCGTCAACAGTGCACCACGCAGAATCGGTTCTTCGGCAATTTGTCGGACTCCCAATATCAGCTGGTGTCGATCGAATCCACTTCGTGGCGGTGCTGAGGCCGTCGCTTTGGGGAGCACCCAAAGGGCCGCAAAGATGAAAGGCACATAGGAGACCGCGCTGACCACAAAGGCTCCCATGGCACCGACACTGGCCATGAGCACGCCGGCCACCGCAGGCCCGAGAATGCGGGAGAGGTTGAATTGAGTCGAGTTAAGCGCAGTAGCCGTGGGAATCTCTTCACGACGGACAATCGATGGCACGATGGTCTGAAAGGAAGGCATGGACAGCGCATCGGTAATGCCCACCACCAAGGAGAGGGCGATGATGATCCAAGGCTGCACAGTGCCAGCCAGAAGCAGCACGACCACGACAACGGGGCACAGCATCTGAATCGATTGAAACAGGGCGATCACCCGCCGTCGGTCCGCCCGATCCGCGAGCACTCCGCCGGCTAGGGTGAAGAGGAAGACTGGCGCGCCCATGGCAAAGGTATCCAGCCCGAGCAGAAACGAGGAGGCACCCAGGCTGAGCAACAGCCAGGGCTGTGCGACTTGCTGTGCCCAGGTGCCAATACTGGACAACAGACTCGCAAACCAAAAGGTGCCAAAGCGCCGCGTCACCAGCAGTCGGATCGACTTGACGAAGGTGCTAGCGCGCTCGCCATCGGCCATGCTGATCTCCTTGCGTAAGGCCTATCAGCTCCTGAGGTGGAGCGCAACAGTCGGGCTGGGACGCGCTTAAGGCGCGGATTCAAATCCTAGCGCAGTGAGCCGGTAGTCGGGAGCCGTGGCGGCGAAATCCAACCACTCAAGTTCCAGTGCGCACTGCAAGCCGTGCTTGATGTCCGCCGCGTCGCCATTGCGTGCACGGTAGTTACCCTTCAGCTGTTGCAAGGGGACCGTGTCGCCCGACTTTAGGCCAAGCTCGTTGACCAGGATGTCCATGATCCAGCTGGCGACGTCGCCACGTGTCATCTTCATAACCACATGAGAAGTATGAGGAGGCCCATGCACGTCCTGGTATCCGTAGTAGTCCCTAGGATGGCCTGACGTTCGGCGCGAAACACATTCTTGAGCCGGTGTGGTTACGTTTTGTGCTTATGGACTTGCCCACTTAGGCGATTAGCCTTGAGGTCGCCAAGAGCCGCTTCTGCCCGCGGCCTTCAGAGGACATGTCATGCGTCATGCAGCGCCGCCAAACGATCCCACCGCTGAGGAGACTCACATCGATCCGGTGTGCGGTAAGAGCGTCAGGTTCAACTCGGTTCACCGCGCAGTTCATGATGAACAGGTCTATGTCTTTTGTTGCGCGAGCTGTCGGGACAGATTTGCCCTGGATCCGCTGCGCTACATGACCCCACCGGGTTAGGTGTACGGCGAGCCAGACCGCGTCGTCGCCACGGGGGCTGGGACCGATGTGGTCATTCAATTCGCCGGTGTCGCGTTGCGTTTGCGTTGGGCACGTCTATTGGGTTGCGTTACCAGTGTGTTGCACGCAGTAATTCAAACGCGGAGTAATATTCTGCTGTAAAATGGCGGTCGCCTGCGGCGGACAGGTAAAGACCTGGCACAGATGATTTCCATACCGGCAGAACTTGCGCGCAGCGCACTCGACGCGGCCCCGGACGCGATGATCATCATCGATGCTGCGGGAATCGTGCGCTATGCAAACCGACAGGTATCGGCGCTATTTGGCTACGCCCATGACGACGTCATCGGCCAGAACGTCGAACACCTCATGCCCGAGCGCTTCCGCGCCCGACATGTCGGACACCGAGAAAGCTACACCCACAATGTGCGAATCCGCCCGATGGGAGCGGGCCTGGCTCTGTTCGGGCAGCGCCAGGATGGGAAGGAGTTTCCGATCGAGATCAGCCTAAGTCCCATCCACGATGGCGAACGGGTCTTGGTCGCCGCGGCTATTCGCGATGTGACGGATCGCAAACGGGACGAGGCGGAGCTGGTGATTGCACGGGAGGCGGCCGAACAGGCACGCGAAGCCGCCGATCGCGCCAACCTCGCCAAGAGCCGTTTTTTGGCCACCGCCAGCCATGATCTGCGTCAGCCGCTCCAAACGCTGGCACTGCTGAATGGGACCCTGCAGCGGATGATCAAGGATCCCGAGCCCTTCGAGGCCATCGAGCAGCAAGAACAGGCCATCGGTGCGATGTCGCGCTTGCTCAACGCCCTCCTGGATATCAGCAAACTGGAGTCCGGGGCCATCAAACCCGAGCCGGCCGACTTCACGGTGGCGGCACTATTTGAGGAACTGCAGCGGGAATTTGCCACTTCGGCCGCAGGCAAGGGCCTGCAGCTCGCCATCGAAAACTCAGGTTCCGTGATCCACAGCGATCCATCGCTGGTGGAGCAAGTCCTGCGAAATCTGGTTTCCAATGCGATCAAGTACACCCATCAGGGTCAGGTCAGGGTACGCTGCGTGGGCGCCGCCGCACTCATCCGTATCGAGGTGCACGATACGGGAATTGGAATCCCGAAAGACCAGATCCCCTTTATTTGCGAGGAGTTCTACCAGGTGGGTGTTGCGACGCACAGCCTGCGTGAGGGCTATGGGCTCGGACTCAATATTGTCCAGCGAATCGTGAACCTGCTCGATCTGCGCCTAGAGGTCAAATCAGAAGTCGGCAAGGGGTCGATGTTTGCTTTGACCCTGCCGGCGGGCACGGAGCGGGTCAGAACGGGGCAGAACACGAGTAATGCCGCCTCGGTGTCCCCACCTCCCCTGGCGACGCGACAGCGGATTTTGCTGGTCGAGGATGATCCGGCGGTGCGCGATGCCACGCGCATGCTGCTCAAGGTCGATGGCTACCTGGTCACGGCCGTCTCCTGTATTGCCGAGGCGCTGCAAGCCGCAGCATCCGAAACCATCGACCTGCTGATCACTGATTACCACCTTGGAGGCGAGGAGGTCGGTACCGCACTCATCACTGCGCTACGCGGTCGCTTGGGCGACACGCTGAAGACGGTTCTGATGACCGGCGATACCTCTTCTGCGGTCAAGGAACTGCCTGCGGATCCCTATCTGCGCATCGCCAGCAAACCCATCAAGGCCGATGAGCTGTTGACGATCCTGCGGAGCTTCCCCACCGGCTGACGGCGCGCCGGTGCTGTACGCGAGGCCATCCCCTTCAGGCCGCTGCACCGACGGGCGCCTGTGTCGCTTCACTCGCCGTGTCTTGCGGACGTACCAGAAGGACCGGGACCGGCGAGTGGCGCACGATGTACTCCGCATCACTGCCCACGAGCACTCGCCGCACCCCGCGTCGGCCATGGGTGCCGCAAATGATCAGCTCGGCCCCATACTCGCGGGCCTTGTTGACGATGCACGCCCCGACCGGACTGTTCCAGTTTTCCGGCAGGGCTGTATCGACCTCGACACCGGCCTTGCGGACGAATTCGTAGGCCCCCTGCAGCACCGCAGCCCCGGCGCGGCGCAGGCCACCCCTGATGACTTCACGGTTGATCGCATCCACTTCAAACACCAGGACCGTATCCACGTCGACCACATGAATCAAGCAGATCCGTGCATGCAGTGCCTTGGCGAGCTTCACGGCCTCGGCCAAGCCGAGTTTGGAGGGTTCACTGTTGTCCACCGGTACCAATATCTTTGAGTACATTGAGCAGCTCCTTAGACCTTGACTACATTTCCGGCTCTGCGGCCGGCGCAGGTTCTTTCTTGGAGGGAATATCGGTGAGCGTCGCCTCCGTGAGCAGCAGTACGCTCGCGACCGACACCGCATTCTCCAAGGCGACGCGCACCACCTTGGCCGGGTCGATGATCCCTGCCTCAAGGAGGTCGACATACGCCTTGGCCGCCGCATCAAATCCGATGTTCCCCGAGCCGTGAAGCATCCGGTCAACGACGACTCCGCCATCGGCTGCAGAATTCTCAGCGATGGTTCGGGCCGGCGCCTCAAGGGCGCGGCGTAGGATCTGGACGCCCGTGCGTTCATCTCCGCTGCACTGGTCCTCAATTGCTGCGACGGCGCTGCTGCAGCGCAAAAGGGCCAAGCCGCCGCCGGGCACGATACCCTCCGTCACCGCCGCCTTCGTGGAATTGATGGCATCGTCCAGTGCGTCCTTGCGAGTCTTCATCTCCGATTCTGACGGGGCACCAACGCGGATGACGGCTACGCCGCCAGCCAGTTTGGCCAGCCGCTCCTCGAGTTTTTCCCGGTCGTAATCGCTGGTGGCAGCGGTGATCTCTCCCCGAATCATTTTGATACGCCCGTCGATATCGGTCTTGGCGCCGGCGCCGCCGATGACCGTAGTGTGGTCCTTGTCGATCACGATGCGGCGGGCGCGCCCGAGCTCGGTAAGCTTCACATCCTCGAGCTTGGCGCCCAATTCCTCGGACACGATCTGGGCGGCCGTCAACGTCGCCATATCCTGCAGCATGGCCTTGCGCCGATCTCCGAAACCCGGCGCCTTGACCGCCGCGCTCTTCAGCACGCCGCGTACCTGGTTGACCACGAGCGTTGCCAGTGCTTCCCCCTCGATGTCCTCGGCGATGAACAGTATCGGGCGGGCCGTCTTGGCGACCTGCTCAAGTACCGGCAGCAGGTCCTTGAGGCTATTCACCTTGCGATCACAGATCAGCAGGTAGGCGTCCTCGAGCACCGCCTCCATCGTATTCGTATCGGTTACGAAGTACGGTGAGAGATAGCCACGATCGAACTGCATACCCTCCACCACGTCCAGCGTGGTCTCGGTGGTCTTGGATTCCTCCACCGTGATCACACCATCCCCGCCTACCTTCTCCATGGCGTCGGCGACCAGCTCACCAATCACGGGATCGTTGTGCGCTGAAATCGTGGCGACTTGAGCCTTCTCCTTGCGATTACCGACCGGCCGGGACTGGGTCTTCAGGGCCGCGGTTGCCGCCGCGAGTCCGCGGTCCAAGCCACGTTTCAGGTCGATGGCACTGGCCCCCGCGGTTACGTTGCGCACACCGTCCGCATAGATTGCCTGGGCGAGCACCGTGGAGGTACTGGTGCCATCACCGACCGCGTCACCGGTCTTCTCCGCCGCCTGACGCAGCATTTGTGCGCCCAGATTTTCTTCGGCGTCAGCGAGCTGCATTTCCTTGGCGATGGTGACCCCATCGTTGCAGACGATGGGAGTACCCCAACTCTTCTGGATCAGTACCGATTTGGACTTCGGTCCGAGCGTCAGTCGTACCGCGTCCGCCAGGCGCGTCGTGCCGCGCAGGACTTTCTCGCGGGCCGCAGAATGAAAAAGAACCTGTTTCGCAGTCATGATGCACCTTTAGCGAAATGTGCGTTGTTCGCGTCGGGACGTCGTGATGTGCAACAGCGCGCTTGCCTGCTCGACGAGTATTCGTGACAGATCATCGAGCGCGACAATTCCAACCAGGCGCTGGTCTGGCCCTGTGACTGGGAGCCGGCGAACACGATGCGCAAACATGCGGGCGGCGGCCTCGAAGATGTCCTCAGAGTCGCGGGCCTGGACTAGCGGTCCGTTCAGTAGCTCACCGACGTGAACGCTTGCCGGGTCCCGCCCTGCACCCAACACCTGAATGACGATGTCGCGGTCGGTGACGATGCCGACCGGAATGCAGGCATCGTCCGCATCATCAACCACCACGAGGTCTCCGACATGTTTCGTGCGCATCAGCTTGGCTGCCTGAAGCGCCGTCGTCGCACGCTCGCAGTACGCCACATCGGGGGTATAGATATCTTTCAGTTGCATCGTGTCCCACTCCTTGATGGTGAAATCATCCGATGCCGAAGCAGTCCGCGCCATACGTGGTTGCGCTCGTCCGATCCGCGAAAATACGTATGGCGTGCCAGGTGCAACCGATGGAGTCTGGCCTCCTCATTGCACCAGGCACAGTTATGAAAAATCGAAGCGTGAAAGACCTGCTCAATCCCCGCTCGGTGGCGGTCATCGGCGCTACGGAGCGTCCGCACAGTGTGGGCGCGGCCGTGATGCAGAATTTGCTCACCGGCGGCTTCGAGGGACCGATCTGGCCGGTGAGTCTTCATCGGCCGACGGTTGCGGGCCGAAAGGCCTATGCGAGTGTCTCGCAGCTACCACAATGCCCGGATCTTGCGGTGTTATGTACGCCGGCGCCGACGATCCCGGACCTGATCGCCCAACTTGGCGCCATCGGGACCCCCATGGCGGTTGTAATCAGCGCCACGACCCAGCAGCCCTGCCCGGGCGGGGCAACGTTGAAGGAAACGATGCTGCAAGCGGCTCAGCAGCATGGTGTGCGAATTCTGGGGCCCAACTCGGTCGGGGCGCTGGTGCCAAGCATTGGCCTCAATGCTAGCTTTGCGCATACCACCCCCGCAGCCGGCAACATCGCCGTCATTGCGCAGTCCGGTGCGCTGACGACCGCGCTATTGGACTGGGCCCGCAGTGCAGGAATTGGGCTTTCCTGTCTCATCTCCCTCGGAGACTGCGTGGACCTCGACTTCAGTGATCTGCTCGACGCGCTGTCGGAGGATCCAAAAACCCACGCCATCCTGCTTTACATTGAATCGGTGCGGGATGGCGACGCCTTCATGGCCGCGGCGCGGCGTGTGGCGACGCGAAAGCCCGTGATAGCACTAAAGGCCGGCCGCAATGCCCTCAGTGCCCAGGCGGTGATCTCCCACACCGGTGCCTTGGCAGGCGCAGACGAGGTTTACGAAGCTGCACTACGCAAGGCGGGCATTCTGCGCGTGAATACCACGCGTGAGCTGTACGCAGCGGCCGAGCTATTCGCACACACCGCCCAAATTTGCGGCCCTAGGCTCGCGATTCTCAGCAATGGCGGTGGTCCCGGTGTCATGGCCGCTGATGCTCTGATCAGCGCCGGCGGAATGCTGGCGACGCTCTCACCCCAGACTCGCGCCGGATTGGACTCAGTGCTGCCGCCCAATTGGTCACACGGCAATCCGGTAGACATCGTGGGCGATGCGCCCATTGAACGCTATCAGTCCGCTTTGAAGACCCTGCTCGCGGATGACAGTGCCGATGCCGTGCTCTTGATTCATGCGCCCACCGCCATCGCACCCGCCTGCCAAATTGCCCGCGCCTGCCTGCCCTTGCTGAGCGGCGCAACGCGGCCGGTGATCACCTGCTGGATGGGCGGCTTCGGAGTCGAGGAGGCCCGCACCCGGTGTCGTGATGCAGGAATCGCTGCATTCGAGACGCCCGAGGAGGGAGTCACTGCCTTCATGCTGTCGGTGAGCTGGAACAGGACCCGCGACCAGCTCATCACCCGACCACCCGTTCGATCTCCAAATGCTGCCCTCGCGCAGGTGCGCAGCCTCATAGAGACTGCTCAAGTGCAGGGGCAAACCGTACTGAACGAGCACCAAGCCAAGCAGGTGCTGGCCGCCTACCGTATCCCGGTCGTTGAGACGCGAATCGCAAGCGACGAGCAGGAGGCCGTTCGCATCGCCACCGAGATGGGCTTTCCCGTCGTTATGAAAATTCTCTCACCCGACATTACCCACAAATCAGACGTGGGTGGCGTGGCACTGGACATTGAAACGGCCGCCGCATTGCGGGCTAGCGCTCAGGCCATGTTGCGCCGTTGCCAAGAACAGCGCCCCACGGCTCGGCTACGAGGGTTCACGATTCAGCGGATGGTCCGGCGGCCGGACGCGCTGGAACTGATCGCGGGAATCACGACTGACCCGACCTTCGGACCGGTACTCCTGTTTGGGGCGGGTGGCGTGGATGTCGAGGTCCTGAACGACAAGGCGCTGGCCATCGCTCCGCTAGATCTGGCTGAAGCCACCGATCTCATCGGACAGACACGGGTCAGTGCCCGGCTCGCCGCCCACCGCAACCGCGCCGGCGCCGATGTCTCCGCCTTGAGCCGGGTGCTGGTGCAACTCGCCCAACTGGCAGTGGATGTTCCCGAGATTGCCGAGCTCGACATCAATCCCTTGCTGGCCGACTCCGAAGGCGTCATCGCGCTGGATGCCAGAATCCGGCTGCGGGCTACGCCGCCATCTTAAAACGTGGGTCTACCGCGACATTTACAAGGACTGCTGGCGCCTGATGCCTACCCGCATGGGGTGGAGCGCATTGCACTCATCGAGACTGCGACCTCCTGGGTGCTGTTGACGGGACCCTTCGCCTACAAGATCAAACGCCCGGTTCAATTCCCATTTGTCGATCAACGCACCCTTGAGTATCGCCGGGAACTGTGCGACACCGAGATGCGCCTGAACCGTCGCTTCGCGCCGCAACTGTACCTGCAGACAGAGGCGATCACGGTCAGTGGGGAACACCCCCGCATGGTCCAATTCGGCGCCGAAGCGGGACTGGGTCGCTGCGGAACAAGAAGTCGACCGACTATTGTCGCCCGCGGCCGGCTAGGTCCCGCTACTACGACCGCCCGGGTCATTTGGCGCTTTTTGTACCTGTTGCCGCATTGCCGGGAAGTCGCGCCGATAGGCCTCCGCGTCGCCGTAGTCAATGAAGCGTGAGTAGCGCTCGTGCGTCGCGATGACCCGCCTTGCATGCTTAATCGGGCACCAGTACTGCTCGGTGCGCGAAGCCACCTCGCGAACATATCCGATGAGTCCATTGGCATAGGAGCAGTACAGACAATTCAGCTTTTCGATCACGTTCAGATAGGCAAGATGGCCGCGGTCGAAGCAGAAGTATTCCTGCCTGCACACCCGCGGAATTCGATACACCCGGAAACATACCGCCTGGTACACCGTGACACAAAGGTCCAGCAGCGCGAACGGCACGACTAGCGAGTATATGAGCGGAGCGGTCAGCAACATCAGCGGTCGGGACTCAAGCAGGTAGCGGGACAACCGCATTTTCACGGCCCGATGGCGGGCAATCATCACTTGCTCGAAGTGCACCTTGCCGCTATGAATTGCATAATTGAACTCGACGCGACGTTTCGCAAGTTCCGCGTCCAATGCTTCCTCCAGGATCCTTATCTCCTGGAGGAGCGCCGTCATGCGCTCGTTCATTAGGCCGCAGCGACCGCTGCTGCAGATCTCTGGACTTCCGTGGCGTCCGGCTTCCGAACTAGCAGCACGGGAACCGTCGAGTGGCGCACAATGTACTCGGCGTCGCTGCCCATGACCAGGCGCCGAACGCCCCGGCGACCATGGGTGCCACAGACGATCAGATCGGCCTTGAATTCGCGTGCCTGGCGTACGATACACTCACCGACCTGAAGATCGCGTCCTTCCAGTAGTGCGCTATCGCCCAGAATGCCTTCGTGACTGACAACGGCCACGGCTTCCTTGAGAAGTTGCGCACCGTTGGCGCGCAACATGTCGAACACCACATCGTAGCTGGCGGCAGCGACATCGCAGGTGAGCACCGGATAGATGTCCACTACGTGAACCAGGCTGATTCTCGCATTCAGGGAATGGGCCAGCTTGACGGCTTCCTGCAAGCCCAGTTTTGCGGCGACACTGCCGTCAACCGGCACTAAGATCTTGGCGTACATCTTGGGTCTCCTCGGTCCCGAACAATTGGCATAGCCGAAGCATATGCGCCTGTGGGATCCATGAATTCCGCAGTTGTACGTATACGCGCCGGATTTGCCGCGGCGGCCGGCCACCAGCCCCATGACTAGGTACAATCGCGAATCCACCGGCGCCGATTGGTGGGGGACACTGGCCGCCAACTCTTTTTTCAGGCCCGCTTTGCCGTGAATCACCAGCGCATGCGTACCGACGTCTGGAGACTCGCTCAGAGTCTTAAGGCCTCGCCGACCGCCGACGCCATCCACGCGGCCAGAAAAGCCTCGCGATTGGCGCTGCTGCGCCTTCGGGTGCTCAAGCCGGCGCTGGAGGGTCACCTCTACAAGCGTCTGCATAAGTTGCTTCATGAGCTGGTCGACCTAACCGGCGAGAGTCGCGACGCCGAGGTCCAGTGGCGGCTCATGGTGAAAGTGGCAGGAAGCGCTCCCAGTAGCGGCCGGTCCAGCGCCAGGAGCCCCTTAACAGCGCTTGGAACGCGAAGGCGGAGGGCGATCTCACAACTGGCCCGGTATCTGCGCTCTGCCGCCTTTTCAAGGTATTTGATGCGATTGAACGCGGATCTTCCTATTCTGGACGCGCTCCAGGCGATCACCCGGACGCGTGAACGCGCCCTTCTCCGTTACCGCCAGATGCTAAGCAACCTCGCCAAGCTGCTGAAAAGGCCGGTGACGGTTCACACCGTCCATCCCCTGCGCGTCCAGGTCCGCAAGGCATACCACCTGGCGCGCCTGTTCGAGCTTCGTGGTGCGTCCGGCGCCGGACCACTTGGTCGGAAGCTTCATGTTTTGCAAGCCGATCTGGGCGATTTACATGACGCCGTGCTGTTGGCCTTATGGCTTCAGAAGCATGGTCTAATGGACTCCGGAGATACGGGAGTGGTGCTGGAGTCTGTGATGATGCACACGCTGCGCCGATGTCGAAGGAAGATGAAGCCGCTTCGCCACGCGATACACCGTTACCTGCGCGATGAGTCCTAGCTCATTCGTGCTTTCGCCCAAAGTGGCGTCCCACGCAGGCGCTGATCGCGTTCAGGTGATCGTCGACGATCGTCGCCGACAGGCCCGGCTCGATGTGATCGAAGTGAAGATGCTCGAGGAGTTCGAATCCCACTGCCTGAAAGATATGGGTGTCCTGCAGCATCTTGACGGCGTCCCAACGCCCCGTTCCTCTTAAGATGGGTAAGGGCGCACCCGACAGCGTTACGACCACGCACTTCTTTCCGGTCAACAGCCCTCGCACCGCTCCCTGCCGCGAATCATAGGCAAAGCCACGGGCGAACACCCGGTCGATGAAACCCTTCAGGATGGCAGGCATGGACAACCACCATAGCGGATAGATGACCGTGACCACATCGGCAGCAGTGATGTCCTGCTGCGCCTCCAGCACCTCAGGAGGACCCGTGCCCACGGCTGCTTGGGCCATTTCCACGCCCGTCAGCGTCGGGGCAAACTTCATGCGGTACAGGTCGTACAACGTGTGCTCGTGTCCGAGCCGATCCAGTTCGCTCACGTACGCATGCGCGAGACTCATTGTCAGGCTGTCAATTCGCGGATTGGCAACAATGACCAGATGTTTCATGAGGTGACCTCGGAATGGGGGACCTGCACACTGGGTGGAAGGTCCAGTTTGATGTGCATACCGTTACCGGAGAAATTCAAGCGGACGCCGGAGACCACCGAACGTGCGCGTATGGTCACGCCGTGCTCATTCTTGACCAGCGCCAGGGATGCGCCGCGAGGGACCGCGGAGCCAAAGGAAGTCCCGGCGTAGTTGCCCTCGAAGTCCTGCAGGGTCTTGAGGTTGAACACCTGGCCGGCGCCACTGATATGGGCCGCGCCGATGTCCAGAATCGATACCCCGCGCACGTGGAATCCGTACGTCTGCCCACGGTAACTCAAGGTACCGCGAACCCACTGGTAGCCGGCGCCCACGGCCACAACGCCGCCGGAAAACGCAATCGTCGCATCCGGCGCATCGGACGACTCCGGCGGCCCTGGAACTTCGATACCTGCCGAAGCGGTTGCCATGCCAGCGAGTACCGCGAGTGCCAGAACGTTCCGAATCGAAAATTTCATGTCGGTCTCCCAGGGTGCACATCTGTGCACCACAAATGCCATTCGGACACTACCGGAGACGATGCGACCAGCCCATACGTACAGCACGCAGGGGCTGATAGGTGGTTGTGCGGATTCGCTGCGAAAGGCCGTTGAATAAGCTGTGATTCAGCTACCCAACAGGGGCCGACCATGAAATCTCAGCTACTTGTAATTGGCGTCCTCACCGCATTGTCGGTTGCGCCTCTGACTCACGGTGCGTCAAATGCGGCCCAAGAAGGTACCGATGCGTTGGCCACCCGACCTGACTTCACCAATGGCGCGCAGCTATTCAAGTCGTGCGCGGCGTGTCACGGAGAATCCGGCGCCGGAACGCCCGACGGGCAGGTTCCGCGCATCGCCGGCCAGCACTTCTCGGTACTCGTCAAGCAACTGGTCGACTACCGGAATAACCAGCGATGGGACCCGCGCATGCAGTACATGGCGGACAAACATCTGCTCAAGACAGCCCAGGACATCGCAGATGTCGCGGCCTATGCGAGTCAGATCACATTGTCCGCCGATGACGGCGTTGGCGTCGGCTCGGGGGAGTTTCTGGGACGCGGCCGCGCAGTTTTCCAGAGTTCGTGCGAATCGTGCCATGGACCCGCCGGTGAGGGCAGTGGCACGCATGCCATTCCGCAGCTCGCTGGCCAGAACTATGCATATCTGGTGCGCCAGATCCACGACGCGGTGGAAGGTCGGCGGCCGAACTTCCCGGCGTCCCATATTCGGCTGCTGAAGCGTTTGGACTATGCCGATATAACAGGTGTTGCGGACTATCTGGCGCGGATTCCTCGCAAGGTCGAGCCGGTGATTCCGCAAGGCCTGGCCGACCTTCCCTCTCAGCAGCCTCCGGACTTCGGTCGGTAGATGGAGAATCTATGTTAATTGATCGAGTCGTGTTTGCGCTTTCCGGGGCGATCATTCTGATTTGCATCACCCTGAGCTATCTGTTCTCTTCCCACTGGCTGATTCTTGCCGCGATTGTGGGCCTGAACATGGTGCAGGCCGGGTTCACCGGCTTCTGCCCCATTGCCGTGACTCTGAGGAAACTGGGCCTCAAATCCCACTCAGCCTTTTCATAATCCCTGTGGCCGCGAAGCGGCGGACGAACCGCTCGCTCCGCGCCCAGGGGACGCCGGAACTCAAGTCCGGATGGACAGCGCGTCCACCACGTTCATCACACCGGGGGCAGACCAGGCCGCTTGGCTGGCCTGATCGCGCTCCGCCCAGGATCTTACCTCACCGGTCAAAGTTACTTCCGTTCCGTGCACGTCCACTCTAACGTGATTGGCATCGATGAGCGCATTGCGCTTGAATGCAGCCTCGATGCGAGTCTTGACATCGCTGCCCGTGAGCGCCGGCCGCACCAGGATGTGGCTGCGCAGATCCAGGACACCGCGCAGACGCCGAACGGCGTTCTCGACGCGCTCACGCATGAACTGCCACTCGAGCGTGCCTTCGAGGACTACTCGGCCCTCATGCACTGTGGTTTTGATGTTTTCCCAGGACACGGGAAGTTCCTGCTTCAGTGTCTCCACGACATGGCGCGCGATTTCCGGGTCCGAACGCCGATCCAATGCGATCGGGCGGACTGCCAGGTCGTTGGCCACGGCCGCGACGCCCGCCACGCGCTTGGCAGTGACCTCTGCCACATGCTTCTCATAGGCGTTCTGCGCAAATCCGGATAGCGTCACCGTACCGCTCGTCGCCTTGGTCGCGATGTCGGTGGCATCGAGCTCCGGATTCCACTTCAGTTCGTTGTCGACGTCGTTCTTGATATCGATGTCAGATTTCATGGACAAATTCTCCAGTTTGAGTTGCCCGGCGCGCAAAAGGGCGTCGTCAGGGAAGCATCTCGCAGGACTCGGGCTTGTCACATTCGAATCTATACGTATGTCCGGTGGGCAGGCGATCACGGAAAATTAGGCTCGAATAAGGAGATTCGTCATGAGCCGGACCCGCCCCGCCACACTTACCTCGGCAGAGATCTTCCGCTGTGCGCGAGTGCTACGTCGCGATCGCGAGCAGTGGGTGTTGCGACTGATGCATGCGGGTTCACCTGCTACGCTATTTTCGGTCAACCACGAACCGGCGGTCGCAGATTCTCAGGACAGTGCCGTGCAGGAGGAACTGGAGGGAACGCGCAATGCCCAGATCGGCCGGTTGAGCGCAAGATTGGCCCAAATTGATGCGGCATTGCAGCGCATTGAGCACGGGCGCTACGGAATCTGTCAGTCGTGCGGCGGCCCCATTGGGGCGGAACGCCTGCAGGTTGAACCGCGCGCCCCCAGGTGCCGGCACTGCCAGGAAACTCAGGAGAACAAGAAGACCATAACGCCAAGAAGGGACGTACCTTGAAAACATCGACTATGGCCGCCGTCGCCGGAATCGTGTTGGGCGCGCTGATCACTGTCGCGCATGCCCAATCCGGATCGCATGCGGGTCGCCAGCTGAAACGAGGTCGGGAAATCGCCCTGGACCGGTGCGCAACGTGTTACGTCGTGGCGTAGGATCAGCAAAATCCTCCCTTGTTGGAAAATCCGGCGCCCAGCTTCCAGAACATCGCCAATCGACCCGGTACCAGTGAGAAATCGCCGCGGCATTTTGTCACGACGACACACTGGGACCTTAAAACCGTCCCGATTACCGTGCCGAATCCGGAAATTCCGGTTGCGGACGCCACGGCGGTGATCCGTTACATTTTGACCCTACAGGGGCACTGACCCTGCCTCTCGCCGCATTCGCACATATGCCTATATACGGCCCGTTCAATCGCGTCTTAATCTGCCTCTAGACCAACCTCCAGAAGCAGTCACCAGGCGACGACTATGACAACTTCAGCATCGCACCGCCCGCCGGGGCATATTCACGCCCTGCTGTGGATCGACCACCACGAGGCCAGAATCTATCGCTTTGACGGTGAGGTCTCGGAAATGACACAGCACGTCATCCGTAGCGAGCATTCACCGCAGCATCTGCATCACAAGGCCAACTCGGTCGGCAGCGGCCACGCAACGGTCAATCAGCCATTTCTGGAACATGTAGCCCGGGATATCGGCGACGCCGCTGCAATTCTCATTGTCGGGCCCGCCAGCGCCAAGCACGAATTCTACAAACACCTCCAGAACCACCATCAGGAACTTCTGCACCAGGTGGTCGGCGTCGAAACCGTAGACCACCCCACAGAAGGTGCTCTGTTGGCACACGCGGCTCAATCCTTTCGTGCCGCGGCGCGCCTGGGCCGTCCGTACGCTCCGGGGCAGGCGTGATATGCTGGCGATGGTCCTCAAGCAGCCGCGGACGGAACTGGAATGGCAAGAGCTGCCGGACCCGATCCCCGGCCCTGGACAGGTCAGACTGCGGGTTACCGCCTGCGGTGTGTGCCGCACCGATCTGCATGTCGTAGATGGTGAATTGGACCACCCTAAGCTGCCCCTCATCCCTGGCCACCAGATTGTCGGGCGCATTGATGCACTGGGTACGGACACGGGGAACCTTCAGATCGGTCAGCGTGTCGGGGTGCCCTGGCTGGGACATACCTGTGGCCGCTGCGGCTATTGCATATCCGAATACGAGAATTTGTGCGATCACCCCCAATTTACCGGCTACAACCGCGATGGGGGATTCGCGACCGCGGCCCTCGCGGACGCACGCTTCGCCTTTCCGCTCGGCGAGGAGGGCTCCGATGAGTCCCTTGCTCCGCTGCTGTGCGCGGGTTTGATTGGCTGGCGATCACTGCGCCTGGCAGGCCCCGGTCGGCACCTTGGGTTGTACGGCTTTGGCGCCGCCGCTCACATCGTCGCCCAGGTGGCCCGCTCGCAGTACCGGGAGGTGTTCGCATTTACTCAGCCAGGCGACTCCCGGACCCAGGATTTTGCACGCAGCCTGGGCGCCGTTTGGGCCGGCGACTCCACCCAGATGCCACCGCAGCCCCTTGACGCTGCGATCATCTTTGCGCCCGTCGGAGCACTGGTTCCGACGGCCTTGCGCGCCGTCCGCAAGGGTGGTCGGGTGGTCTGTGCCGGCATCCATATGAGCGACATTCCTTCCCTGCCCTACGATCTATTGTGGGAAGAGCGCCAACTCCTATCGGTAGCGAATCTGACGCGAGAAGACGGTCTCGAGTTTCTGGCGATGGTCCCAAAAATCGGGATCCGGACCACGACCAACGCCTACCCTTTGAAGCTGGCCAATCAGGCCCTTTCCGATCTGCGCGCGGGTCGCTTCGTGGGCTCGGCAGTACTGATCCCCTGACGGCTGCACATTTCCGTGTCAAAGCCCGCGCACGGCGTTCCGCCAGAGCTCAGCCTGTGCTCGGGCCTTTCCTGTCCTGCCGCGTTGGAACAGCTCCACAGCAGTTCCAGTGGACTGGACGAAGCCGAGGCATCACAGCGACGAACTCTGCATGGGTCCAACACCATCGCACACGAGGAGACTCAACCCCTGTGGCGCGACATCTGCTTGCGCATCGTCAATCCGCTGAACCTGCTGCTCTTGATACTGGCGCTGGTCTCACTGCTGACGGGTGACGCAAAAGCCGCTGCCCTCATCGCCGCCATGGTGCTGCTCAGCCTTGTCCTTGCCACCATCCAGGAGCGTCGCTCCAGCCGCGCCGCGGCGCAGCTGCGCGCCATGGTCCACACCACCGCGACCGTCCTGCGCCCCGGCGCCCCGCTGCGTGAGTCGCCGTTGGAGCTGCTCGTACCCGGGGATGTCGTGCAGTTGTCGGCCGGTGACCTGATCCCTGCCGATTTGCGTCTCCTCAGCGCCAAGGATTTCTTCGTCAACCAGGCCTCATTGACCGGCGAAGGCCTGCCGGTGGAGAAACACGCCGAGGTCGTGGCGCAACCGGGCAACGACCCGCCTAGCCTGACGAATATCTGCTACATGGGGACGTCGGTGATCAGCGGCAGCGGCTGCGGCGTCGTCGTACTAACCGGCGCACGGGCCTATTTTGGCAGCATCGCCCAAGCCATCGCTGCCCGGCGGGTACCCACAAGCTTCGAGCATGGGATCAACCGATTCACCTGGCTCATGATCCGTTTCATCCTGGTCATGGCGCCGCTGGTGTTTCTCATCAACGGTTTCACCAAGGGTAATTGGCTCGAGGCCCTGCTCTTCGCCACCGCGGTCGCCGTCGGGCTGACCCCCGAAATGCTGCCCATGATCGTCACCGTCAATCTGGCCAAGGGCGCCCTCGCCATGGCACGCAAGAAGGTGATCGTCAAACGGCTCAACGCCATTCAGAACTTCGGCGCCATGGACGTCTTGTGCACCGACAAGACCGGGACCTTGACTCAGGGCCGAGTGATTCTGGAGCGTCACGTCAACATTCAAGGCGCCGAGGATGATGAAGTCCTGAGGTACGCCTATCTGAACAGTTTCTTTCAGTCCGGACTGAAGAACCTGATGGACGAAGCGGTGTTGAGCTGCGACGACAGCGCCCGCATCGCCTCCTGCGCACAGACCCACGCCAAGTTCGACGAGGTGCCCTTCGACTTCGAACGCCGCAGGATGTCTGTGGCAGTTGAGCACGCCGGGGAGCGGATACTCATCTGCAAGGGCGCGGTCCGTGAGATGTTGGACGTCTCGAGCCGGATTCGATTCAACGGCGCAGTGGTCGAGCTGGATCCTGCGTTGCGGCGCCAGGCCGAGGCAGCGCCTACAGCCCTGAGCGAAGACGGCTTTCGTGTCATTGCCGTCGCGTACCGAAACCTGCCCCCCGCCCAGCAGAGTTGCGCGCACGCGGATGAAACCGATCTGATCCTCCTGGGATACATCGCCTTTCTTGATCCTCCCAAGGATAGTGCCATTCCGGCGCTCGCAGCCCTGGCCGGGCATGGCGTATCGGTCAAGGTCCTGACTGGCGATAATGACATCGTCGCGCGGCGTATCTGCAAGGCCGTCGGACTGATCGTGGACCGCACGGTACTAGGACCGCAGCTCGAGGCCATGTCAGCAGAAGAGTTTGCCGCCGCCTGTCAGGAAGGTCAGCTTTTCGCGCGCCTCTCGCCCACGCAAAAGGCCGCCATCATCGAGTGCCTGCAGCGCCAGCACCACGTCGTCGGCTTCTTAGGTGACGGCATCAACGACGGACCGGCACTGAAGCAGGCGGATGTGGGCATATCGGTGGACTCGGCCGTCGACATTGCCAAGGAATCCGCCGACATCATCCTCCTGGACAAGAGCCTCCAGGTACTCGATGAAGGCGTGATCGAGGGCCGCAAGGTCTTTGGCAATATCATCAAGTACATTCGCATGGGAGCCAGTTCCAACTTCGGCAACATGTTCAGCGTGCTGGGGGCGAGCGCCTGGCTGCCGTTTCTGCCCATGGCGCCAGTGCAGGTCATCGCCAATAACCTGCTTTACGATTTCTCACAATCCGCGATTCCCACTGACAACGTCGATGCCGAGTACCTCGTGGCACCGCGGCGCTGGGAGATCGGCAATATCGGCCGCTACATGCTCTTTATCGGCCCCATCAGCTCAATCTTCGACTACGTGACCTTCGCCATCATGTATTTTGGCTTCGGCGCCTCGACACCGCAGCACGCAGCCCAATTTCAAAGCGTCTGGTTCGTCGAGTCCATCGTGACGCAGACACTGATCATCCACGTCATCCGCACGCGCCGCATCCCGTTTCTGCAAAGCCGCGCGAGCCTCTCCCTGACAGTGCTAAGCCTGCTGGTGTGCGCGGCGGGCATGTACTTGCCCTACTCCTTTCTGGCCCACTCCCTCGGGTTCGTCCCGCTACCCCCGACCTACTGGAGCTACCTCGCGGCCACGGTGGTCGGGTACCTGCTCCTCACCCACCTCACCAAGACCTGGTTTCATCGACGCTTCGGCATCGGCTGATCGGCATTCGTGCCTACGCGGTCCGTGCATCTACCTATTCACCGCGCTGTTGGTCGGCCTTTGTTTCGCCATGGTCCTCATAGGTGCCTGGATCTTCTCAGCGCCAATGCGCAGTACAGCAGGCCGCCATTGGTGAGGTGCAAACCGAGATATGGCGCTACCAGGATACGGTGGCTCTGTATGTCGCACTGCGCGCCGGGTGGCCGCAGCTCCCGTGATCAGCCGGCGGCGAACCGGGTGGTGACCCGGATGCGGTTGGTAACGAGCGTCACGCCGCGAACCGAACGTACAGCCGCCTCGACCACATCCCGCTGGTAGTACCAGTCGAGCTCGCCTTCCAGGATGGCGCGACCATTGCGAACCAGAACCCGGATCATCTCCCACTGCTCGGGAAACTGATGGCGGATCGCCGCCACCGCTTCGCGGGTGATCTCCGGATCCGGCGGCACCGTGGCGCTCCGCGGAAACACTTCAAGACAGTTCGATAGGCCAATCACTCCGCGGACTTCTTTGACTGCCTGGGTCGCCTGTGCCCGCTCCAAGTCGCTGCGAACGATGCCAGCCAGCAAGACTAGACTGTCGCGGACTTTGACGGCGATATCTTGGTCGTCGAGACCCGGGACCGTATGCAAGCGATCCGACGCCTCGATGGCAATGTCCTGGTCGGTTCTCATATATTGAGGGTAAGCCCCCCTCCAGAAATTATGTGGTGGGCCGCTCGAGCGCGGCACTCCTCCTGCAAGAGCTGCAATCCTTGGTGTTCTCGCCAATCACCGGGCGGCGTCACGACCCGAAGGAGTTCGCGCAAGCCATCCGCGGCAAACTCCTCCCACTCAACACCAATGCAGTCAAGCTCATGGCGAACCACCGACCCACGCACAATGACCGGATACCGGGCATCCTCAGCGCGCCGTCCGTGGTCGATCTCTACGTCGATCCACGGCGTGCCCCGCCGATTGACCTGGGTTCGAATGCAGGCACCGCTCACACTGACATCCAGCATCCACCCGGGCTGCACAACACCGCCCGCCGGGCAGACCCGGACGCGGAGTGCGACGGGCAGTCGGACCCCCCATCGATGTTCCATGGGCGGTACGACAGGTGCTGCTAGAACCCGCGTGTTCACGTCTTCTTGGCCTTGATCGGTGTCTTAAAGCCCCGCGGCTTGACGACCAGCACATCGCAGGCCACATCATCCAGGATGCGCTCGGCGGTATTGCCGATGAACAGTCGATCCAGTCGGGCGCGCGAGCCTGCGCCCATGACCAGCAACGTGGCGCGCACCCGGTTCGTGCAGGCGGTCAGTTCCGGAACGATCGGCCCTGCGCGCAGGTGCCAGCGGGTAGTCGGAATGGCGGTGCCGCGCAGAATCCGGGAGAACTCACGAGAGACTCTCTGAGCGTAGTCTGCGTCAAGTTCACGGCTGTCCCAGGCCATCGGTTCACCCACGCCGGCCGCCAGCGTGATCGAAAGCGGCATGAAGGCGTGAAACGCATGGGTCACACCCTTGAGCAGGGAGGCCATTCCCTGCGCCGCATCCAGGATCAGCGGATCCAGCTGCGTGGGCTTGGCATTGGCATGCAGCGGGTCGATGGCTGCCAGCACCACGGCCTTGCTCGCCGTGCGCTCGGATTTGACCAGCCACACCGGCATGGGAGCGTGCCGCAGCAGCTCCCAGTCTGTGTGTCGCAGTAACAATCGGCTGGCGAGGCCCCGGGAGCGTGTCCCGCTGAGGATGAGGTCGGCCCGTGTGGCCAGAGCGTGGCGGATGATGGCTTCATGAGCCGGCTTCTCCCACACCGCCACCGCCTCCACCCGGCACCCCGTTAGGAGCCGAGATCGCGCAATCCGCGCCAGGCACTCCTGCGCGGCGCGCAATGACTCCCCAGGCGTGATCTGCAGGTCCAGGATGCCGTTCCCAGAGCCCCGAGAATAGAAGTGCGGCTCCGTGACTGCATGGAACAGCTCGATCCTGGCGCCAGATGCGCGCGCGAGAGATGCGGCGCGGCGCAACACCCCTCTCTGCTCCTGCGCGAGGTCAGCGACCGTGACGAGAATTCGGCGCAGCTTTTTCATCCGTACACTCCGATGAAGGAACGATGCATAACCTCATCCTGCGTGTGGTGCACTCGCGCTAACATCCGGGATTATCCCTATGGGCCTTCAATGCGCCCCTCAGGTAACCGGCACTGCCGCCAGGCGAGCCCCACGAGGCGCTCGCGCTACGCGGTGCGGAAAGGTCTGGGCCTTGACCACCAGAATGTCGCACTGCAGAGAGTCGATGAGCTTCTCGGCAGTGTTGCCGAGCAGCAGGCGATCAATTCCTGAACGCGAGATGGACCCCAAAGCCACGATCTGGCTGTGCGTTTCGCGGGCGACCTCCTGAACGGCATCAGCCGGATGCCTTCCCTCCACATGCAAACAGGAGCCCGAGATCCCCATCGGCTCCGCCACCTGCCGCAGCGACTCAGTCGCAGAGGTCTCCGCCGCGGCCAGCATTTTCTCGAGCGCTCCCGGGGTACTCAAAACAACGGGTGCGATGTTGGCCGGAACGGGCACATAGCCGTGTACTGCATGCAGCTCGCCCTGTAGTGCCTGCGCCAGCGTGCCGCTGAAGTGCAGAATCTCACTGTCAAGTCCCGCCGGCTTGGCGTAGGCATGGGTCGGATCAAGCGCCGCCAGAATCACCGGGCGGCGATATGGCCGCGGACTCTTGACCAGCAGCACCGGAATGGGACTGGCGCGCACCAGTTCCCAATCGGTGTAGCGCAGTAACCAGGGAAGACGGTGAACGGTGGCCTTGTCCGACGCGACAATCAAATTGGCGCCGAACTTTGTCGCATTGCGGATGATGGCTTCATAACACGGAAAATCCCATTCGACGGCCGTGCTGACAGTTATGCGGCGCTTGCGCAACCGTGTGGCGATTCGCTCCAGCTGCCGCCGGAACCGTTCGCGCTGCCCTGCTTCGACCTGCTGCAGCTGTTGCTCGAGTAACGGGGTAATCTGCGGATAGACGGGTTCATCGATGGCGTGAAATAGCTGGATCTGCGCATCTAGCGCAGCCGCAATCACCGCGGCCTTGTCTACCGCCGGCTGTGATCGGGCGAGCGGATCCTTGATCGCCACCAGAATACGATGAATCGGATACATGCTGATTCTCCCCGTCACGGAACGCCTATCTACCGTGGAAGAATCATGAGCGGGCTTTAGGCGGCGGAAAATCCGTACTCAACGCACAGGGTGCGGATAACTACCTATTCCGCGGGACGGAATTCGTGGAATTCAGCCTTGCGCCGACTCGGACTTCAAGTCCAGACACATTCGCACCAAGTTTGCCAATGAACCCGCCGCACTCTTTTCCATGACGCGTGCCCGATGGATTTCCACTGTTCGCTGGCTGACGCCCAGTTCCGCCGCCATGATCTTATTGGGCATACCGCGAATCATCAGATTCATCACTTCTTGTTCCCGGGGCGTCAGGCTCTCGAGCCTCGCGCGGATCTGGTCGTGCTGCTTCAACTCGGTGCGATTGCGCGCATCCTTGGCCAGCGCCTTCTGGATGCGGTCGATCAGATCCTGATCGCGAAACGGCTTCTGCAGGAAATCGAAGGCGCCATGCTGCATCGCTTCGACCGCCATGGGGATGTCCCCGTGCCCGGTGATGAAAATCACGGGAATCACCGCACCACGGACGTTGAGCTGCTGTTGAAGTTCCAGCCCACTCATGGCGGGCATGCGCACGTCGAGCACCAGACAACCGCCCTGGCGCGCATCGTACGTCTCGAGAAACTCGGCTGCGGATCCCAAGGTCTTGGTGGTAAGCCCAACGGACTTGAGCAAGAAACGCAGCGAGTCGCGCACCCCCTCGTCGTCATCGACGACGAAGACGGTTTGTGGAGCCGGGCGTTTCTCAGCAACAGGTTTGATGGTCATGGCAAGCGACATGTTACCGACCTTGATTTGAGGATTCCACGTGGAAACTACGGATGGGACTGCGGGCGCCTAGCCGACAAAGCCAACCGGTGCCATGGCAGCGAAAATGCGGGCGTCGACCTCATGCTCGGCCGCCAGCCAGTCCTCAAGCTCGTGTCCTGGCGCAAACCCGCGAGCCTGGGCGCGCAGATAGGCCGCCTCCCGGACCCACTCGTTGCGGGCATCAAATATCTGGAAGCCATGGCAGTCGTCGCCACAGGTCTCCGCCAAGGGTATAGAGGCCTGCGTCTGAAACAGCGCGGCGAGTGAAATCTTCGATTCCCGTTGCCCGTGCCCTTTGGTGTCCATGGGTTCCCCGTATTTCCTTGCCGAGCACCCCCGCGCTCGATGAAGAAATACTAAGGTAAACGGGTCGGCCCAAAGATCAGGGGATATACCTACCCCGGGGCCGATCTTCTGCGTAGGTACAAGCACCCATCGCCAGATGCGGCGCGTCCACATACACTCAAGACATCATCCATCGCGCCGGATCCGCCATGCAGCACATCGATCAAACCGCTCGTAGCCTGCCCCCCGGCCAACTGCAGGCACGCATGATGCATGTGTCACGTCTGGCGACCATCGGCGAAATGGCGGCCGGGGTGGCTCACGAGCTCAATCAACCCCTCACGGCCATTGCCAACTACGCGCAGGCCTGTGAGCGGATCCTGTCACGGCCCGATCCGGACCTGGAGGACTGTCGCCAGGCGCTGCGCGAGATCACCACCCAGTCGGTACGCGCCAGCGACATCATGCGGCGGCTGCAGACCCTGGCGCAGCGGCAGGACATGAACCGCACACCCACGGATCTGAACTCCCTCGTTACGGCCATCATGCCGCTGGTGCACAGCGACGCCCGGGCGCACGGCGTCTCCTGCGACGTGCAGCTCGCACCCAGCCTGCCCACCGTCACCGTCGATCCGGTCCAGATCCAGCACGTCATTTTGAACCTGGTGCGCAATGGCATCGAGGCGCTGGCCGCTGAGAAGGGTCCTCGCAACCTGGTGATCGGTACGGCCATGGTGGGTTCAGGGGAAGTGGAGATCTCGGTATCGGACAGCGGGCCGGGACTCGAACAGACTGCCGCCGAACGCGTCTACGACCCGTTCTTCTCGACCAAGGAAAACGCCACTGGTCTGGGCCTGCCGATCAGCAAAACCATCGTCAAAGCGCATGGTGGCTCACTGGGATATCGCCCAAATCAACCGCGTGGCGCCTGCTTCTTCGTCTACCTGCCGCACGATCCGGTTTCGTAGGTATAGATCCGGATTCGGATCTCCCTGGCTCAACGCTACTGTGTCCCTCAAGTAATCACGGAGGGCTGAACATGTGCGTAGGAGATATTTGTCGTCGCGACGTTGTCACCATCGCGCCTGATTCCAGTCTTTGCGAGGCGGCACGTCTGATGCGCGAACAGCATGTCGGCATGCTCGTGGTCGTGGAACCAATCGCCAGCGGCACCGGTTGCAGTGTCAAAGGCGTCATCACCGATCGGGATATCGTAATCACGGTGGTGGGTCGCGAGGCGGATCCGAAGGGTCTCAAAGTCGTGGACATCATGACGCGCAACCCGCTGATCGCCGTGGAGTCTCAACCCATAAGCGCTGTCCTGCGACTGATGCGCACCATAGGCGTCCGGCGCGTGCCGGTGGTGAACAACCGATACGTACTCGTCGGTGTCATGGCGATAGATGACGTGTTGGAGCACATGTCGGAGCAGCTCACATCGATCTCTGGCGCCATCCGCGACGAGCAGGGTCGCGAGCGAGTGATGCGCCCTTAGTCCCTCAGGGGACCATGAGAACGTCCGTCGGACAGTGATAGGCGAGCCGGGTGCCGAGCCCTGCGGCCCCGGCTGAGTGCTCATCCGGCCGACGCTGGTGCTGGCCGACGACCACCAACTGGGGTGAATGTTCGGCCACCTGCGCAAGCACGGTCTCGAGCGGCGTGCCGCGAACAACATGAACCGTAAGGCGGCCCGCGGTGAGTAACCTTTGCAGGGACGCGCAATCCTGCTGTGCCATGAGCCGCTGATTCTCAGTAGCCAGCGCGATGACAGCATCGTCATACCCGCATAGCCTCATGCGGATCTCATACGGAGCGTCGTAGGCACGCACCACGTGGCAGTCGCCGGATCCGACCAGCGTTGTGGCCCACCGTACCAGACGCAGCCCGACGCGGGCATCCCGAGGTACGGCGGCCAAGGTCGACTCATATGGACCTGGTGCCTCCTCCCCCCGCACTAGCAGCACCGGCAACGTCACGCGCGAAATCAGCTTCAGCGCCGTACCGCCCAGGACCGCCGCGCCGCCGGGCAGGACATGTTCCCCGCCTGCGCCAACGACCATCAGGTCCGGCTGAAATGCGTCCATCGCCTGGGCGATCGCCGCAGCCGCTCGGCCGCGTACCACCTCCCCCCGTACCTGTGTCAGCCGCCATCGACTGGCCACCCAGGAAAGCTCACGGCGCATGAGCTCATCGGCATTTCGGGTGATCTGCGTGTAGTGCTCCTGGCTCGCCTGCGCTCGTTCGGAAAACAGCGTCCAGTCCGGCGTCGCGTGACAAATCGCCAAGAGGCTCTGATTTTGGTCCGCCAGCTGCGCGGCGCGTGCCACCGCGGCATGGCCCGCGGACGAGAAGTCCGTGGCGACCATGATTCGGTGCAAAGGGCTCACCGCGCGCCCCACTTCCATTCGCGCACTTCTGGCATATCCAGGCCGTGTTGGGTGATATAGCGCCGGTGCTCAATCAGCTTGTTCTGCAGCTGCTGCTTCAGATACAGCCCTGGCGTGCCCGTGCTCGGCACCCGATCAATTACATCCATCGCCAGGTGGAAGCGATCCAGATCATTGAGAACGGTCATGTCGAAGGCGGTCGTGATGGTGCCCTCTTCCTTATAGCCGCGAACATGAATGTTCCGATGATTGGTTCGACGGTAGGTCAGCCGGTGGATCAGCCAGGGATAGGCGTGAAAGGCAAAAATGACCGGCTTATCGCAAGTAAAGAGCGCATCGAACTGTGCATCATCGAGCCCGTGTGGATGCTCGCTCTGCGGTTGCAGCTTCATGAGATCGACGACGTTGACGACGCGGATGCGCAGATTGGGCAGATGCTCGTGCAGGATGGACACCGCCGCCAAAGTTTCCAGCGTCGGTACGTCTCCGGCGCACGCCATCACGACATCCGGCTCTTGCGCCTGGTCGTTGCTCGCCCAGTCCCAGATATCAATGCCCTTGCTGCAGTGGGCGATGGCCGCATCCATCGACAGCCATTGCGGTGAGGGATGCTTGCCGGCCACCACGACGTTTACGTAGTGCCGGCTGCGCAGACAGTGATCCATGACTGACAGCAGGCAATTGGCATCCGGCGGGAGGTAGACGCGGACGACCTCCGCCTTTTTGTTGACGACGTGGTCAATGAAGCCCGGATCCTGATGGGTGAACCCATTGTGATCCTGGCGCCAAACGTGCGAGGCCAGAAGGTAGTTCAATGAGGCAATTTCCCGCCGCCAGGGAATTCCGGCAGTCACTTTCAGCCACTTCGCGTGCTGGTTGAACATCGAGTCCACGATGTGGATGAAGGCCTCGTAGCAATTGAACACCCCGTGCCGGCCGGTGAGCAAGTAGCCTTCCAGCCAGCCCTCGCACTGGTGCTCGCTGAGCATTTCCATCACCCGACCATCGTGGGCGAGGTGCTGATCGTTGGGTCGGCGCTCGGCATTCCACTGCCGTTCGGTAGCGGCGAATACGGCCTCCAGTCCATTGGAAATCGTTTCATCGGGGCCGAAAATCCGGAAGTTCCGGGCCTCCGCGTTCGTCGTGATCACGTCCCGCAGAAATCTCCCCGCCACGCGCGTGTCACCCGGACCCATCAGGCCCGGCGAAGGGACATCCAGCGCGTACTCACAAAAGTCCGGCATGCGCAGGTCGCGCAACAGCAGCCCACCGTTCGCATGGGGGTTGGCGCCCATGCGCCGGTCGCTCAGGGGAGCCAGCACGGCCAACTCCGGTCGCAAACGGCCATTCGCATCAAACAGTTCGTCCGGTCGGTAGCTGAGCAGCCAGCTCTCAAGCTGGGCGAGGTGCTCGGGATGCTCGGCTGACACCGACAGCGGCACTTGGTGGGAGCGAAAGGTCCCTTCATTGGCAAGACCGTCAATGAACTTCGGGCCGGTCCAGCCTTTTGGCGTCTCCAGGACGATCATGGGCCAGCGCGGCCGGGTCGGAATCGATTCGTTATGCGCATTGCTCCGGATGCTGCGGATATGCCGAACGGCTTCATCGAGCGCTGCCGCCATGGCCGAATGCATCGCTTGCGGATCGGAGCCACGCACAAACAGCGGCGTCCAGCCGCAGCCGCGGAAGAACTGCTCCTGCTCCTCGTGGGTGATGCGCGCAAAAATCGTCGGGTTGGCAATCTTGTAGCCGTTCAGATGCAGAATCGGCAGAACCACGCCATCCGTCAGCGGGTTCAGAAACTTGTTGGAGTGCCAAGCGGTGGCCAGGGGACCGGTCTCAGCCTCGCCGTCGCCGACCACGCAGGCGGCGATCAGGTCCGGATTGTCGAACACGGCACCGAACGCATGGCTGAGCGAATACCCCAGTTCCCCACCTTCATGAATGGATCCCGGACACTCCGGGGAGACGTGACTGGGGATGCCACCGGGAAAGGAGAACTGAGTGAACAGGCGCTTCAGGCCTGCCTCATCCTGTGAGACATCCGGGTAGACCTCGCTGTAAGTGCCCTCCAGGTACGTGTTCCCGACCAAGGCCGGCCCACCGTGCCCGGGGCCGCTAAGGTAGATCATGTTGAGGTCGTACTGCTGGATGATCCGATTCAGGTGCACGTAGATGAAATTCTGACCCGGCGTCGTGCCCCAGTGCCCCAACAGCATGGGCTTCACATGGTCCAACGTCAGGGGCTTCCGCAGCAACGGATTGTCGCGCAGGTAAATTTGTCCGACCGACAGGTAATTGGCCGCGCGCCAGTAGGCATCCATGAGCTGCAGCAACTCGGGGGTCGCTGATTGCCCGGACGATTGATTCGCTGGTAATGACATGATTGCTCCGAAGCATCCGCTAACCGCCGTGGGTGAGCGCCGTACCATACCTACCTCATGTGTCCGGCACGATACGGGACTGTACTCATGCAACCGCGTAACGGCCCATCGAGATCTGCCTTTGCAGCACTTCTTCCGCCACGAAGCGTCGTGCAAAGGTGGGTAGGTACAAATACCGATGCATCGTGTTCGCGAAGGCATCTACCCTCTCGCTAACGCCTAACAAGATACAGGGGAGCCCGTCATGGCCAGTCAGTCGGAAACTCTGTCTTTGGCTTCGCACGATCCAGTTAGCGACGTCTTGAAGTGGATCCTGCTGGCAGTCGCAGTGGCGACGTTTGCCGTACTCGCCTGGACGATTGGCGTGACTTACGAGGCTGCTCCACCGTTTCCGGATCGCTTCATCACCACAACTGGCGAAGTGGTCATGTCAGCCGCGGACATACAAGCCGGAAAATCCGGGTTTCAGCGGGCCGACCTGATGGACTACGGGAGCCTCTATGGCATGGGTTCCTACTTCGGCGAAGACTACACCGCGGCGAATCTTGTTCGCCTCGCAAATTTGACGCAAGGCAATATTGCGTTGGCTCAGCACGGAACAGCCATCACGAATTTGGCATCGGACATCCAGGCGTCGATCCGAACGAGGATGCAGGAAGAGCTTCAGGGCGTGGACTTATCGCAGTCCGTTGCGCTACTGCCTGGCGACCTCGCGACTGCGATTAAGACCTTGCACGCCGAGATTGTCCACCGTCTTTTGCAGCACGACTATGCGAAGGGATGGACCAAGGCCTATAGCCTTGATGGACACAGCGCGGCTCAAACGGCGGACTTCTTGATCTACTCTTCCTTGACGACCGTCGCGCGCCGACCCGGCACCAACGCCTCTTGGACCCAGAACTGGCCCTTCGAGCCGCTTGTCGGCAATACTCCGACCACGAGCACGTTCAAGTGGACCTGGATCAGCTTCTGCTTCACCTTCTTCGCCTTCGGTGCGGTCCTGTTCGTCTATGAGCGCTATCTCAATGACCCGGATCGGGCACCAATGGATCCTGTGCTCTCGCATTTCCGCCCGTTGTCTTCGAGCCAGAAGCGCGTCGGGAAGTATTTTCTCGTGGTTGCAGGTGTGTTGCTGCTCCAAATTTTGGTCGGCTCCATCATGGCTCACTACTATTCGGACCGAGCGAGCTTCTACGGCCTACAAATCGATCGCTTCCTGCCGTTCAATTTTTTGCGCGACGTTCACATTCAGACTCCGATAGTGTGGATTGGCCTGTCTTGGATCGGCGCCGCACTCTTTCTCGCACCCGCCATTAGCGGAGGGGAGCCGCGAGGTCAGGCCTTCCTGGTCGATGCGCTTTTCTGGGTCACCCTGTTCATTGTGCTAGGAGCTCTCGCCGGCAACTACCTGGGCATCATGGGTTACATCAATGAAGGCTGGTTTTGGTTTGGCAACCAGGGACTATCGTATATCCAGCTCGGCCGAGCCTGGCAGATCGGCTTCTTCGCCGGACTCGGCATCTGGTGCGTTCTCGTCTTTCGCGCGCTCTGGCCAACCCGCGCGACGCTGATCGCTGCCACGCGCCAGTTCTGGTCAGGTCGGATTCGCTTGGAGCACCTCATCTGGGCATCGACGGCCAATATCGCCCTATTGTATGCCTTTGGCATGGTGCCCCTGACGGGAGTGGAGAAGTCCTTCACCATTTCCGACTTTTGGCGCTGGTGGGTCGTACATCTGTGGGTGGAGCAGTCCTTTGAGTTCTTTGCGGCTGCAATCAGTGCTTACCTACTCATGGCTGTTGGCCTCGTGTCACGCCAGCTTGCCGAGCGGTCGGTGTACTTCGAACTCATCCTGATTTTCCTCGGTGGAGTCCTGGGCACGGGCCACCACCTCTATTGGGCCGGTGAGCCGGGACTCTGGGTCCCGTTGGGCACCATGTTTTCCTTCATTGAGGTTCTACCTCTGGTGCTGCTGGTGATTGAGGCCATTCAACATCGACGGCTGATTCAGTCTAGCGGGGAGTTCAAGTATGGCCTGGCTTACACCTACATCATCGGGGCGGCCTTTTGGAATTTCGTCGGTGCCGGCGTATTTGGCGGCGGCACGCTTAACGCACCGTTGATCAACTACTACGAACACGGAACATTTCTGACCCTCAACCACGCCCATACCGCACTCTTCGGCGCGTTCGGGCTCCTGGGTCTCGGCTTGATCTACTTCTGCCTGCGCTATGTTGCGGGAGACTCCTACCCATTCAGTGAACGGATCGGGAAATGGGCCTTCTGGCTCTACAATGGCGGTCTCGTACTCTGGATTCTATTCAATTTCTTCCCCATTGGGTGGTCCCAGCTCGATGCAGTTTATGAACACGGACTAGCCTTTGCGCGCAGCCAGTCCTTCTACGACACCACCATATTCTGGCAATGGATGCGCCTGCCCGGCGATGTTGTGTTTGCACTCGGCGCCCTTCTGATGGCTTGGGATTTTCTCGTCAAGCTCCGGCCGCTGCTGCCACGCTTCGTCGTGCGCCTGCTACCCGGTGACATTGCGGCGCTGCAGGTCACACGCCCAGCCGAACGGCGTGCCTGAGGAGTCTCACAGTTTGACCCGTCGCCACTCGGGTCGAGACGCGATTTTCAAGAATCCTTCCAGGTCCGCCAGTTGTTCAATTTCGGAGGCCATGACCGCATCCTCCACAGTATGCTGCTCGCTCAACGTCCGTGTCTGGCGAAGGCCGCCTCCCCAACGCGTCGGACGACTGTGAGACCTTTGCTGTCGGATGATCTCCCGCTTGCCGATCAGCCTGGAGGCAAACTCAGCTGTGCCTCCTCGTTCGCTGGCCGAGGAGCGCAGGATCAGAGTATTGCCGCAATTTTCCACAATTGTCTGGGCCTCGGCCTCGCCGTAGGTCCCCCGCACCTGGGCGATGCTTTGAAAACCCAGAACGCAGCGTCCACCAAATTTCCGCAGGCGCGCGAGCGCGTCCTTCAGACCATCAATGGCACCCAGAGCGTCGAGCTCGTCGACCACGAACCACAGTCGCTGGTCTCCTGCGTTGGCATTCATAGCTTCGAATATCGCCAGGCGCATCCAGGTGCTGATGACATTTCGAAGGGCTGCGACTTCGCTCGCCCGATACGGTAGAAACAGCACTCCCCTGCCCTCACGAACCCACCTCCTGACCGAAAGAGCGCGGCCGGAGCTTTGGCGCGCGATATGTTCCAATGCCGACAAATGTGTGGTCCCTACCGAGCGTACCGACTCGAAGAACCTGCCATTGTCCTGACCGAGGAACGGTCCGGCCGGTGTGGCCTCCAGTAGCTCCCGTAGTTCCTCGGCCGGCGCCATGACCAGCAGGTAGTACAGACGCGCCACATCCTGCTCGTTGACCCGATGCAGCTGGCGCAGCACTGCCGTGAGGAAAGTTCGTGCGTAGTTGCGCCAGTTGCGATCCGAGCCGTCATGGTCCGGGATCAGCGAACGGGCCAGCTGGTCGGCATCGTGCGGCTGTATCACTTCGGCGAAGAGATCCCATCGGGCCGCGCCATCGTGGAAGGGATTCAAAATCACATCCCCTCGCTGAGTATCAAAGAAAGTCTCAAGGTAGCTGCCATCGGGATCGGCGATGACCGCCCGGTCGCCCCGCGCGATGGCATCCCTGAGCAAATGCCGAATTGCCGTGCTCTTGCCTGTGCCGGTCGTACCCAATAGTTTGAAGTGCTTGGTCTCATCCATTTCCGGTACTGGACAGCCGGCAAAGCTAAGTTCAGTGCGACCACCGGGCACGCGGATTCCCCCAAGCGCGCTGTCCACGAGACGGGTGCCGCGATGGTGTCGTGTCCCGGGCTGAGCGCGCGCCATTGCCAATCCGGCAACGCCACTGGCGACGACCACAAAGACCATTCCAAACAATTCCGTTGCAGTGGGCGATAATGCTTTGAAAGACTGTGCCCCGAGCGATAGTGCAACCGACCACAGCACTGCCGCGCCGAGCAGAGTGGGAATGGCCAAAACAGGCGTCCAAATGAACCGCCGAAGCGGCGCCTGACCTGCCTTCAGACCCAGCACCAGACCCACGACTGCGAGGGCATACCCGAACGCCAATCCCGCCGTACCGTGATCGACCGACTCCAGCATTACGGCGCCGCACTCCGATCCTGGTCCCCGGGCGCCGGATCGCTTGGCCACCGCTGACCGGCGATTCGTTGAGGTGAGGAGATACCGCAGGAGTGGGCTTCTGCATTCCGCCCCTGAACCATGATCAGTACCGCTCCCTTGCTGCTTTCAAGGCGGACGTGCTCGCCCGCCTCGAGGACGACGCCAACACCTGCCGAGAGGTCAAGCCGACAAGCTGACTTAGTGGGTTTAACGACGACATCGCCGTGCACGACCAGCAACGTACAGTCTTGACTCATGGCCAGTTTCGGAACTCGTCCATCCGTGGCTAGGTGCAGGCAAGAGACGTGGTAGTCGCCAGATCCATCGGCAAGCGGCACGAAACGCGCGCCTCGCGCGCGGAACTGCTTTATAGGGTCCGTAGCGCCTTCCGTGAAGTGAATCACATGCACGAATGCTTCCTCGGCTTCCCTGGCTTGGGAGCTAGTCTGCCGCGAGGCGAACACGAGCGTCAAAGGGAGTTGAGAGACAGGCTCGATTCACATCCGCGCTGCAACACGCGGCGCTGCATTACTGCCCGCTTTGTGCAGAAATTCCCGCCCTGATTTGCCGATGTCTAATCGAGCAGCGGAGCTGAACGCAATGCGTTGGCCTCGCTGGGTGACACAGGGTCCCCGTGATTGCCCCATGCGACGCGAATATAGGTAACCACGGCAGCGATATCCTCGTCCGAGAGCACCTGCGCGAACGGCGGCATGCCGTAGGGGCGCGGATTGCCCGGCGTCTGCGGCGGATAGCCGCCATTCAGAACCATCCGGATCGGATTGACGGCCGAGGCCATCTCAATGGACTGGTTGCCGGCCAACGGCGGAAAGGCCGGTGGCTTACCCTTACCGCTGGACAGGTGGCATTCCGCACAGGCGCGCTCGTACACGCCATGGCCCCGTGCCAGGACACTCGCGCTCACCGACGTTGCCCCACCGCCAGCTGCGCCTGTGGCGGTTTCCTGATGTGCCGGTAGGGTCTTCAGGTACACGGCCATGGCATGCACATCCGCATCGCTCAGGTATTGCAAGCTGTTGTAGGTCACGGCAGCCATGGGCCCATAGACGGCGCCGCGCATCGAGGTACCGGTCTTCAGCAGGGCAACGATGTCACTGATTGCCCAGTTGCCGAGCCCCGCTTCACCATTCGACGTCAAGGAAGGCGCGTACCAGTTCTGCATGGGAATCAAGCCGCCGGCGAAGGCCTTGTCATCCGATGAGCCGCCGAGCGCATTGATCGCCGTGTGGCAGGTGGAGCAATGTCCCAGACCCTCCACCAGGTAGGCGCCATTGTTCCATTCGGCGGACTTGGTCGGATCGGGCGTGAACGTGCCCTCCTTGAAGTACAGCAACCGCCATCCCACCAGCAGACTGCGATTGTTGTAGGGGAAACGCAGTTCATTGTCGCGATTCGGCTGCCGCGCCGGCTTGAGCGAGCTCAGGTACGCGAACAGCGCATCCGAATCATCGCGCCGAACCTTGGTATAGGCCGGAAAGGGCATAGCGGGATACAGAAGCTGGCCGCTGCGCGAGTGGCCGGTATGCAGCATTTGGTAGAACTCATCGGCGCTCCAGCGGCCAATGCCAGTGTCATTGTCCGGCGTGATGTTCGGCGAGTACAGCGTGCCGAAAGGCGTGGGCATAGCAAAGCCCCCCGCGAAGGGCGTGCCCCCATGCTTGGTGTGGCAGGCGACGCAGTCGCCGATGCGCGCAAGATACGCGCCGCGGGCAACGCTGCCCTCCAGCGACTGCGACTTACCGAGGAAGTGGCCTGATTCTTGGGGCTGCGCGGCAGAGAGTACGAGCATGGTCGCGACCACCGCCAAGGCCTTGCTGAGCATTGCACGTTTCATACCAACCCCGCGCCCATCACGGCTCGCTCCCGCAGCTGACGGGAGTCTTCCAGGTCCCGGCCGCGGCCGCCACGGCTGGATTCGGCGGCCGCTGCGCGGCAAGCCACCCCGCAACCGCGCTGACCTGTGCCTCGCTCAGCCGTAGGGCGATGTCGCGCATGCAATCCGGCGCCGTCGCGTGGCGAGTGCCGACCCGCCAGGCCTCCAGTTGGGAGGTGATATAGCGAGAATGAAGTCCGACCAGGGCCGGCACGCCCGGAT
>DASZCK010000221.1:0-1838 GCA_035943195.1 Steroidobacteraceae bacterium | reverse complement strand
CGATTATCGTGAACCGATTGCCAGCCTGGGGCTTGACCACTTCGCCGAGCTCTATGACGAACGGTGTTCGGCTTTCCTGATAGCCCCACCGCCGACGGACTGGGATGGCGTCTTGGTCCTAGAAACAAAATAAAAGTACATGCGGTCGCCGCTGCATAGCTAAAGGCCGATCAAGCGATTTGTCTGGAATTCCTTCATTTCCTTTGTTAGTTTGACGCGTCGACGACTGTAATTTGAGCGTTTTCATTTGAGCTTGCGTTTGGGGGGTTAACTGACAACGGAACGGAATATTCGTCGGTCGGGGCGGCTAACCGGCTATGTGGCCGCTCTCGTCGTGATGTTTTCTGCGGCTTCGCCCTCGCGTGCTGACACGCTCGAATCGGCGCTGATGCAGGCCTACAGCAACAACCCCTCGCTCAATTCGCAGCGCGCCGCGACGCGCGCCGTCGACGAAGGCGTGCCGCAGGCTTTGTCCGGCTACCGGCCGAAGGTCACCGTCACCGGGGTTGCCGGCGAGCAGACCTCGTCGACGACGACCAAGTCGGTGGCGGCCGGCGTCGGTACCTACAATACGCTTGCCGGCTACAACTCGCCGGCGCAGATCGGCGGCACCATCACGCAGACGCTCTACAACGGCTTCCAGACCGCCAACAGGACGCGGCAGGCCGAGAGCGCGGTGCTGGCGGCGCGCGCGACGTTGCGCACCACCGAGCAGACCGTGCTGCTCAACGCGGCGACCGCCTACATGAACCTGCTGCGCGACGGCGCCATCCTCGATCTGCAGCGGCGCAACGTCGAGGTGCTGCAGGAGCAGTTGCGCCAGACCCGCGACCGCTTCAACGTCGGCGAGGTGACGCGCACCGATGTGGCGCAGTCGGAATCGAGCTTGGCCGCCGGGCGCTCGCAGGTGCTGCTCGCCGAAGCCAATTATAACGCCTCGCAGGCGACCTACCGGCAGGTGATCGGGGTTGCGCCCGGCAAGCTCGCGGCGGCAACGCCGGTCGACCGCTTTTCGCCGCGCAGCGTTCAGGGCGCGGTGGCCACGGGCACCGCGACCAATCCGGCGGTCACCAGCGCCGAATACAATGTCGACGTGGCGCTGCAGGCGGTGAAGGTGGCGGAGGGCGCGCTCTATCCGACCGTGTCGGTGCAGGGCAGCTTCACGCAGAACTGGCTGAGCAGCCAAAGCCTGAGCGTGATGAACGAGTACAACGCCTCGGTGCTCGGCACGGTGAGCGTGCCGATCTACCAGGGCGGCGCGGAATACTCGCTGATCCGGCAGGCCAAGGAAACGCTGGGGCAGAAGCGGCTCGACCTCGATACCGCGCGCGACACCGTGCGCCAGAATGTGGTGCAGGCCTGGGGGCAACTTGAAGCGGCCAAGGCCAATATCGACGCGACGCAGGCGCAGGTGCAGGCGTCCGAGATCGCGCTCAACGGCGTGCGCGAGGAGGCCCGCGTCGGCCAGCGCACCACCTTCGACGTGCTGACCGCGCAGCAGACCCTGGTGAACGCCCGCGTCGCCCTGGTGACGGCGCAGCATGACCGGGTGGTGGCCTCTTACGCCCTGTTGTCGGCGGTCGGCCGGCTGTCGCCACAGGTGCTCGGCCTGCGGGTTCCTGCCTACGATGCCACCGTCCACTACCAGCAGGTGCGCGACAGCTGGGCAGGCGTGCGCACACCAGACGGGCGCTGACGTCGGATAGCCGACCACATGCCGAAGCAATTCTATGCGCGCCCGTTACGGGGCGAGGACACCAGCATCTGCACAATTGAGATGTGGCAGAACATTTCTCCGACAACGGTTTTCGGCCACAACGTCAGTGTCATAAAACTGT
>DASZCK010000220.1:0-21227 GCA_035943195.1 Steroidobacteraceae bacterium | reverse complement strand
ACTCTCCTAAAGGGCCCACGAAGACTACGTGGTTGATAGGCTGGGTGTGTACGGCCAGTGATGGCCTCAGCTAACCAGTACTAATTGCCCGTGAGACTTGACCATATAACCTCAAGGGGTTTGGTCGACTCGTAAGAGTCGCCCATACACCGAAGATGGTTATCGACCGATGCAAATGTATGGAGTGGAATTCGTTCCATTTCGAACGCGACATGGCGTCGATACAAAGAACTCAATGGATTCGAGAACGGTGAGCCGGTCCCGTAACACGGACCGGCACATCGATCTCAAACGGTTTGCCTGGCGGCAATAGCGAGCGGGAACCACCCGATCCCATTCCGAACTCGGAAGTGAAAACGCTCTGCGCCGATGGTAGTTTGGCCTGATGCCATGCTAGAGTAGGTCACTGCCAGGCTCTCAAACAAAACGCCCCTGAGGTCGAAAGACTTCAGGGGCGTTTTCCTGTGTGCGCTAGGAAACGCCGACCATGCCGGCGCTGATATCCCAGAGACGCTCCGCGACCTCGTCATCCTGTGCGGCCGGGGATGGTGGCGTCGCCTTGCAGTCGAAATAGTAGCCACCGGACGCACCTTGAACCTGCGCCGAGGTCGCAAGGTAGACCAGGGTCTGCGCGCCCTTCTCCGGAGAGCGGGCGAAGCGCGAGACGAGGGCGAGGAGCGACCGGGTCACTACCGAGTCGATGTTGCGCCCGATCGCAGTGCGGACCAACCCCGGATGCAGACAGGTGGCAGTGATCCCGGTGCCCTGCAGGCGTCTGGACAGCGCCCGTGTGAACAGAATGTTCGCAAGCTTGGACTGACTGTAGGCGCCCATGGCGGTGTACTGGCGGCTCGTCTGCAGATCATCGAACCGTATCCTGGCGCGCTGATGGGTACTCGAGGCCGTCGTGACGATGCGGGCCTGTGATGCGCCTTTCAACCTGTCCATGAGCAGGTGGGTGAGCAGGAAGGGAGCAAGGTGATTGACCGCCCAGGTCAATTCGAACCCGTCCTGCGACAAGCTTCGCCTCGCGAAGAAACCTCCCGCATTGTTGATCAACACGTCCAACCGTGGTGCACGCTCCGAGACCGAGGCGGCGAGCCGCCGCACATCGGCGAGGGATCCGAAATCCGCCTGCAGAAATTCTATCGCGGGATTGCCGCTGCGCGCCTTGAGCTCGGCGACCGCCTGCTGCCCCTTCAACGTATCGCGTCCGTGGATCAGAACTTTCGCGCCTTGCGCGGCGAGTGCATACGCCGCCGCCTTGCCGATGCCGTCGGTTCCGCCGGTCACTACACAGACTTTGTTTGTCACGTGGCTCCTTCACTTCCCGAAGGGCCATCTTCCCTGGCGCAGCCCTCTGAGGGCAATTTCGGCTATCCTGCAACCCGTACGTAGCACAGGTGTCTGACGGGGGGCGAAATGCAAGCCGATGACTGCCGGGCGCCTGCGCGCCGAAGGTTCCTGAAAGCCGGCGCGGCGAGCCTGAGTCTGACCGTTCCGGCCCTGCGTGCCGTGGCCAAGGAGTCCGCCCCCTTTTTCAAGCGTCACCACCTGCCCCTGGGCCTGCAGCTCTATACCGTGGGAGCCCAGGCCCGCAAGGACCTGAACGGCACCCTGGCGAGGGTGGCGGCCGCCGGCTACCAGACCGTGGAACTCGCCGGACTCTATGGCAATACACCGCAGGCGATGCGCACGGCGGCCGATGCCGTCGGACTCAAGTACACCAGCATTCACATACAGCCCGTGTCCGCCAATGGCGAACCGGGGTTCGACCAACCCCCGGAAGTCCTGGCCGCCGCCATGCAGGTACTGGGCGTCGAAGATGTGGTGCTGCCGATGTTTCTGATGCCACCGCGCTTCCCGAAGCCGGACTTCAAGGCGTTGGGAGCCGGCGGTTATCCGGCGTACCTGGAGCACATCGGGACGCAGATTACGGCGGATGACTGGAAGGCGACCGCGGACTTCCTCAATTCCAAAGGTGCCGCACTGGAGAAGGTGGCCCTGCGCCTCAGCTACCACAATCACAACGTGGAGTTCCGCCCCGTCGGCGGCAGCTCCGGGCTCGAGATTCTCCTGAAGGAGACTGACCCCAGGCTGGTGTATTTCGAAATGGACGTGGGCTGGGTCGCGGCCGGCGGCGCCGACCCCATCAGGATCCTCGAGCAGCGCAAGGGGCGCTTCCGGATGATGCACGTCAAAGACCTGAAGGCGACCACCAAGTCCAACTACGTCCTGCAGCAGGATCCGGCGGAAGTGGGCAATGGCATGCTGCCGTGGCCGAAGATCCTCGATGTCGCCTACGCCACTGGCGTGCGCAAGTTCTTCGTCGAGCAGGAGCCTCCGTTCAAGGGCGACCCGCTGGACTCGATTGCCATCAGCGCGAAATACCTGTCGACGGTCGCCTGACACCCATGCAAGCCAGCACCCGGGCGCGCCTATCGGTGATGATGTTCCTGCAGTTCTGTGTCTGGGGATCCTGGTACGTGACCCTCAGCACCTATCTGGGGGCCATTCACTTCAGTGACGTTTCGATAGGTGGCATCTACAGCACGGTGAACTGGGGAGCGATACTGGCACCGGTGATTGCCGGCATGCTCGCCGACCGCTTTTTCCCGGCGCAGATCGTCATGGCGGTGCTGCACCTGGTGGGCGCCTGTGTACTGTGGTGGCTCTCGTCGATCACCAATTCCACGACCTTCTTCTGGACGCTGCTGCTGTACTCGATCTGCTTCATGCCCACCTTGGGACTGGCGAATGCCGTGTCCTTCCACCAGATGAGCGATCCGGCCCGGCAATTTCCCGGCATCCGCGTCATGGGGTCAATTGGCTGGATTGTCGTGGGTCTGATCGTGGGTTATGCGGCGCCCGCGGTTTTGGGTCATGCGATCGAAAATACCAATCTGCCGCTGCGCTTGGGCGCGCTACTGTCGGCGGCCATGGGGCTGTACTGCCTGTCCCTGCCGCACACGCCTCCCGGCAATGCCGGCCGTCGGCCGTCGCTGTTTCAGGCCCTGGGTCTGGAGACGCTGACCTACATGAAGGACCGCTCGTTCGCAGTCTTCACCGTGGGGTCGCTGCTCATCTGTATTCCGCTCTCTTTCTATTACAGCTTCGCCAATGACTTCCTGAACGAGACCGGCATGCAGCATGCGGCCGGCAAGATGACCCTGGGTCAGCTGTCCGAGGTGCTGTTCCTGGTACTCATTCCGTTCTTCTTCGTGCGCCTGGGCGTCAAGAGAATGCTCCTGGTGGGCATGTTCGCCTGGGTCGCGCGTTATGTGCTGTTTGCCCTGGGCGATAACGGCACGCTGGTGTCGCTGCTCTATGCCGGCATCATCCTGCACGGGGTATGTTTCGACTTCTTCTTCGTCACGGGCCAGATCTATGTGGACCAGGTCGTGCAGCGCACGCAGCGGGCGAGTGCGCAGGGCTTCATTCACGTAGTGACCTATGGTGTCGGGCAATTGATCGGGTCATGGGCGGCGGGCGTGGTGGTGGACCACTACGCTTATGCCGCGGATGCCACGACCCGACATCACTGGGAAGCGGTCTGGTTCGTGCCGGCCGTCATGGCCGCGGTAGTCGCCCTGTTGTTCATGTTGTTCTTCAAGGATCCGCCACGGATGGCGGCCGGAGTACATTGAATGATTACCAAATCACGATTTCGGCTGATCTTGGCGCCGTCGCTGGCGGTGCTGCTCCTCGCGGGATGCGGGGGCGGTGGGTCGGGCGGGGCGGCCATGGGGAGCAGTTCCACAGGCTCAACAGGCTCCACAGGCTCAACGGGTACGATGGGCAGCACCGGTATGGGTTCGGGCGCCTCAACCTATGTTCCCGGCCAGTTCCAGACGGCAGCCAACTATGCGGCCCAGTGCGCCAATCCCCGTACGGGCACCGATCCGGTGACGAAAATTCCCTATCCCGATGCCCAGGGCACGGCGAGCGATGAAAACAACTTCCTGCGCAGCTGGACTCACCAGCTGTACCTGTGGTTCGACCAGGTGCCGGATCTGGATCCTTCGCAGTACTCGACGGTCGACTACTTTCCGCTACTGAAGACGTCGGCGGTCACCTCCACAGGGGCGATGGTGGATCGGTTCCACTTCACCTACGCCACCTCGACCTGGGAGTCGCTCTCACAACAGGGCGTCGTGGCCGGCTACGGTGTGACCTTCGAGGTTCTCGCCGCAACACCACCGCGCAACATCACTGTCTCCTACGTCGATCCGAATGCCCCGGGTCAGGCCGCAACGCTGGCGCGCGGTGCCGTGGTCCAATCCATCGACGGCGTCGACATCAATGCTCCGGATGCGACCAGCGTTGCCACGCTGAATGCGGGGCTGCAGCCGGCGACGGTGGGTGAGATGCACACTTTCGTCGTCCTGGACCTGGGTTCATCGACCCCCCGAAGCGTCGTGCTGACCGCTGCGAATGTGACCGAGACCCCGGTACCGACGGTGACGACACTGACCTCGAACGGGACCAAGGTCGGCTACATTCTTTTCAACAGCCACATTGCCACGGCGGAAAGTGAACTGATCAACGCTTTCGCGAGCCTGAAGAACCAGGGTGTCAGCGACCTGGTACTGGATATCCGCTACAACGGCGGCGGACTGCTCGATATTGCCAGTGAGGTGGCCTTCATGATCGCGGGGCCGGCGCAGACCACCGGGCACACCTTCGAACTGCAGCAGTTCAACAGCCAGTACCCGACGACCAATCCGCTCACGGGCACCGCCATCACGCCGACCCTGTTTCATTCGACCTCGCAGGGCTTCACGGTTGCCTCGGGCCAGGCGCTGCCATCCCTGAACCTGTCACGCGTGTTCGTCCTCACGGGTCCCCAGACCTGCTCCGCCAGCGAGTCGATCATCAACAGTCTGCGCGGCATTAACGTCCAGGTGATCGAAATCGGCTCCACCACCTGCGGCAAGCCCTACGGCTTCTATCCGCAGGACAACTGCGGCACGACGTATTTCTCCATCCAATTCCGCGGCGTGAACGACCAGGGATTCGGTGATTATCCGGCCGGATTTTCACCGGCCAATACCATCAATCCGCTCGGCGTCAGCATTCCCGGGTGCTCGGTGGCGGACGACTTCAACCATGCTCTCGGTGATCCGATTGAGGGCCAGCTCAGCGAAGCTCTGGCCTATCGCACGCTAGGCGCCTGCACGGTGACGCCCAGCGGGTCGGAGATCCAGGGCATGAAACGTGCCGCGCCGCCCGGACTTGCGGTGACGGCTCGCTCGGCGCTGCGCGAGATCAGGATCCTGCGCCTAAGACACCAGGAGCCTTGAAACTCAGAGATTAGGCAGCCCGCGAGGGGACGCCAGCCTACAGAGCTGCCGCACCGGATTGCCTAGCATGAAGCCGGCGAAGCTTGCTCAAAGGGCTTGACCGTGCGTTCCCTCGTCAGAATCGTCGTGTTGACTGCGACTCTCGGTTTCATCGGTGTGGTGGGCATCGCGGCCGCCTGGAAGCCTGCGGCTCCGGCGACCACTACGGTGTGCTCCGCCGCGCACGGCGAGAGCCTGATGCCCACTGCCGCGCTGGCGCCCGGCCACTCAGATCTGTCAGGGCAGAGCCGCCTCGGGAAGGGGTCGTTTTACGCCCGCTGGTTTTCCCACAGGAAAATGGCGGACGGCAAGCGAATGGACCTTCAGGGCAGCAATGCCGCCAGTCGAACGCTACCCCTGGGGACGACCGCCAAGGTCATCAATCTGGCGACCGGCAAGAGTGCGGTCGTCTCGATCGAGGACCGTGGCCCCTACGTCAAGGGTCGCATCATTGATCTGTCGCCCGGCACGGCACGCAAGATTGGCCTCACGCGCCACGCCGGCATCGCCAAGGTCGCGGTGGCTCCGATCGCCGTGCCGTTGCCAGATGGAACCGTCAAACCGGGGGTAGGGGCGCCCCATGAAACGTTGTGCAAAGCCATAGCTGAGAGCTGAGACGCTGTGGGGACGCTGGGGGCTTCCTACAATCCCAATATCCGTCGGTTGACGTCGTCCCCGGCAGCAGTCGCTGCAAAATCATCGAAGCGTCTCGAGGCGGTTCGTATCATGTGCTCGCGTATGAACGGTGCGCCTTCGCGGGCGCCGTCTTCCGGATGCTTCAGGCAACACTCCCACTCGAGTACCGCCCAGCCGGGGTAGCCGTACTGGGCGAACTTGCTGAAGATGCGTTTGAAATCGACCTGGCCGTCTCCGGGGGAGCGGAAGCGTCCGGGCCGGTGAACCCAGTCCTGGTAACCACCGTAGACGCCGGATTTCCCATTAGGATGAAATTCCGCATCCTTGACGTGAAAAGCCTTGATGCGCGAGTGGTAGTGATCGATGAAGCTCACATAGTCCAGCTGCTGGAGGACGAAGTGACTCGGGTCATAGAGAATGCTCGCGGCCGGATGATCGTTGACCGCCGCGAGGAAGCGTTCGAAGGTCACGCCATCGTGCAGGTCCTCACCCGGGTGAATCTCATAGCACAGGTCCACGCCGACCGTCGCGAAGGCATCCAGCACTGGTTGCCAGCGACGCGCCAGTTCGGCAAAAGCATCGTCCACCAGTCCCGGGGTGCGCTGCGGCCAGGGATACATCGTGTGCCAGAGCAGGGCGCCCGAGAACGTCGCGTGGGCCTTCAGGCCCAGGCGCTCGCTGGCGCGGGCGGCAAATTTGAGCTGCTGCGTGGCCCATTCGGGCCAGGCCGCGGGCCGGTCGCGCACGGCCGGATCCGCGAAGCCGCGAAACAGATCGACGTACGCGGGGTGCACCGCCAGCAGCTGACCCTGCAGGTGAGTGGAGAGCTCAGTGATCTCGATGCCGTACTGGGCGAGACGTCCCCTGATGTCATCGCAGTACGCCTGACTGCTCGCTGCCACCTGCAGATCGAACAGTCCGGGGTCGGAGGTCGGAACCTGCACCCCCTTGTAGCCCAGCTGCGCCGCCCATTCGCCCATCTTTTCCAGCGAGTTGAAGGGCGCCTCGCTGCCGGCGAACTGCGCAAGGAAAATCCCGGGTCCCTTCATTGATCCTCCTGACCGGCGCGGCCGGACTCAGTTGAGCACGAACGAGTACAGCACATCGCCGACGCCGGCCAGCACATATTGACGACCATCCAGGCTGTAGGTCTCCGGCGGCGCCGAGATATTGCCGATACCCGAGTGCCAGAGCAGCGCGCCATTGGCAGCGTCCATGGCCACAAAATTGCCGTTGGTATCACCGGTAAAGACCAGTCCACCCGCAGTGGTGAGCACACCGGTGCCCGTGCCACCACTGCCCGGCCAGACATGGCGCCATACCGACTTACCCGTGCGGTAATCGATGCCCTGAAAGGCATTATCGACGAACCCGACGATGGAGAAGCGCTTGCCGCCCAGCCCCATTGAGCCGCGCGGATCGGGGTCCGTGAGGTACAGGATGTTGAAACCGGTGCTCTCGTGCGTATAGAACAGGCCGGTGTCCGGACTGAAGGCGGGTGCCTGGTAATTGGTGACTCCGCCCTCAAACGGTGACACCAGCGATCCGGGGACGGTTGCCGATTTCTCCGGATTCGGTTCGGGCTGCCCGTTCGCCTTGATGCCTTTGGCCCAGTTCACCGTCGTCCCGTACTTGTAGGTGACGAGATGCTCCCCGGTCACCCGATCCAGGGTGAAGAAGTAGCCATTGCGCGCCGCGGTCGCCACGAGCTTGCGTGGCTTGCCGTCGATGGTGCCGTTGATCAGGATCGGGGTCTGTGCCGAGTCCCAGTCGTGAGTGTCATGCGGGGAGGTCTGGTAGTACCAGGCGATCTCGCCCGTGGCGACCCGCACCGCCACCAGCGAGCAGGTGTAGAGGTTATCCCCGAGGCGTGCGACACCGGTGTAGCCCGGCGTCGGGTTGCCGGTGCCGGTGATGTAGAGATCCGTTTCCGGATCGTAGGATCCGGGCATCCACACGTTACCGCCGCCGTGGCGCGCGGCATCCAGGGACGGCCAGGTCTTGAGCGCCGGATCACCGGCCTTCATGGGCACCATGTAGCGTCGCCATTGAAGTTTGCCGGTAGCCGGGTCGAAGGATTGCAGAAATCCCGGCGCGTCACCGTCATTGCCCGTGCCGACGAGCAGGTGATTGCCGATTACCACGGGCGCCATGGTGGAGAAGTACTCATCGGAGAATTCGGCGATCTTCACATGCCAGTGCTCATGGCCGGTACGCGCATCCAGCGATACCAGATAGTCATCCGGGGTCTCGAAGAACAGCGAACTGTTCCACAGGGCCGAGCCGCGGCTCGCAATGTGGGTGCCGCCGCGGGTCTTCCAGAAGTAGTGCCACAGCTCGGAGCCGGTGCGGGCATCGAACGCCCACGCATTGTCGGGCGAACTCACATACAGCACGCCATCCACCTGCAGCACGGCGCCCTTCACGGCGGGCGGCGGAATGGCGTAGTCGCCTTTGCCTTCGCCCCCCACCGTCGTGATGATGCCACTTGGCGCGGCGAACGGATTGCGCGATTTCCCATCGCGCACCTCGCCATTCAGACGCAAGGTCCACGCCAGCGACAGATGGGCCACATTGGATTTGTCGACGGCCTTGAGGGCGCTGTAGCGTTGTCCGCTGTAGTCGCCGGAGTAGGTGGGCCAGGAGTCCTTCAGTGGCAGCAGCAGCTGCGCGGGCGGCAGCAGCTGTGGCAATGTCGCCGCGGGCGGCGCGGCCGCAAGGGTCAGCGCCGCGAGTCCCGCAATCGTCTGCCAGGCCATACGGCTTGTGATATTCATTTGAGCGTCGCCAGGTATGCCGTGACGTCGTGCATATCCTGATCCGTGTACCGCATGAGCAGCTGACGGTGCTGCGCCAGGGGATCCTCTATGTCTACCTCACGCACGCCCTGCGGACCCTGGCGCGTGAAGCTCAGATACTGACCGTCGGCCGTGGTCAGGCTCACCGTGAAGTCATCGACCCGTTTCAATGTTCCCTGCACCGTGGCCCCCGTATGCAACGTCACCTTCACCTGGGTGTGCGGTGCCGGGGCGGCGCCGGCGCTTCGCGCGCTGGAGCGTCCCGCCACCCAGCTGTCCTGCAGCGTTGCCGGATTCGAGACTCGCGTGGCGATGCCCTTCAGATCAGTGTCGGCCGAGTGGCATTCCTGGCAGTGGGCCGCAAAGTACTGTTTGCCCCGTGCTGGATCGCCAACCAGGATGTTCAGGCGCTGCTCCGCGATCGGCGGCGGCCCGCCCTGGTTCTGCTTCTTGGCTTCGACGCTATGGATGTATTGCACAATGGCCTGCACATCGCTCAGCGCCAGCGAAAAGGGCGGCATGGGCGGCCCACCCTGGGAGGCTGGACGGCCCTTCTGGACGACGGGCACGATGGCCTCGCCTTGGCGATCGCCGAGCACCAGCGCTGAGCGCAGCAGGTTCGGGCCGCCGAGATCTCCGCCACGCAGATCGACCCCATGACAGGATTTGCAGTTGATGCCGAAGAGGGCCTGGCCGCGGGCGATGACGGCCGGGTCGCCCGCTGGGCGCTGCTTATCAGGGAAGGTCGCCTGACCGAAAATACCAGCAGGGGCGGGCGGTGCCCCGGACCGGGTGCCCGCCGCCTGACCCATCACCACGGGCAAGCCGCCGGTCGCCAGCACCAGCGCAGCGATTCCGCACACTGATTTGCGCATGGGGCCGCATCCTATCAGCTCGGCGACAAGGGGGCGGCATCCAGGCCCAGTTCCATGAGGTGGGCGGCCAGTCGGTCGGTGCGCCCGTGCATGAGCAGGATGCGAGGCGCGCGGCTCTCCCGGCAGGTCTTCACCAGCGCGGGCCAGTCCGCGTGGTCGGACACCACAAAGCCCATATCGTAGCCGCGGCGCCGGCTCTCTCCCTCCAGCAGCATCCACCCCGAACAGAAGGCCCGGGTACCGGGGCCCAGTCGCCGGAGCCACGACGCGCGACTCATGGTGGGGGTGGCCATGATCAGCGCGCCACTCAGCTGCGCGGCCGAAGTGGCAGTCACCTGCACCGTCGGTACCATCTCAATGCCAGCGGCGCGGTAGACCTCGACCAGGGTCGCGATCTCCCCATGCACATGCACCGGCTCGCGCGTGTGGGCGAGCATTTCGGCGAGCACGCGTTGGGCTTTCCCCAGGGCATAGCAGAACAGCACCGAGTTCTTGCCGCGCTCGCGGTTGATCTGCCACCAGCGCACGATATTTCCGACCACGGCCGCAGTATCCGGCCAGACGAAGTGAGGTTGCCCGAAGGTGGTCTCGCTGACGAACACATCGCATTCGAGGGGCTCGAAGGGCGCACAGGTTGGATCGGCCTGGCGTTTGTAGTCCCCGGAGACCACCCACACCTCCCCCTCATGCTCCAGTCGCACCTGGGCGGATCCCAGGATATGGCCAGCCGGGTGCAGCGAGACGGTGACGGACCCCAGCGTGAAGGGTGTCCCGTACTCGATTGCGAGGACATTCCGGGCATCATTCAACCGCTTGCGCGCGATGTCCAATCCCGGCTCTGCCATCAGCATGCGGGCGCTGCCCTCGCGCAGGTGATCGCCATGGGCGTGGGTCACCACGGCGGTCTGTACCGCCTTGGACGGATCAATGTAGAAATCCCCCGGCGGGCAATACAATCCACGTTTGGTGGCGGTGACGAGCGGGGTGCGGTCGGTCATGGACATCCGGACACAGTGCGCGGCGGCAGTCATGATGATCCGGCCCGCCGCCTTCGAATACAACCCGCAGACCGCGGCCAGCAACCCAATGCAGTCCGCGGCCGTTACCTTGTCGGATGCCACACAGCGCGCCATCGCCGAGTTCGACGCGGCGGTCACGGCGCTGCGCGGCGCCGGGGTACGAGTCTGTGTGGTGGAGGACGAGCTCGTGCCCCCTAAGCCGGATGCCGTATTTCCGAACAACTGGGTGAGCTGGCACGCCGATGGCACCGTGGTTCTGTATCCCATGCAGGCGCCCAACCGTCGCCTGGAGCGGCGGCGGAACATTCTTGAAGGAGTGGCCGAGCGTTGTGCTTATCACATCGCCCGCGTGGTTGACCTCACCTCCTTTGAGCAGCAGGGGCGGTACCTGGAGGGCACGGGTTCGTTGGTTCTCGATCACAGCCACCGGCAGGCCTTTGCCTGCCGATCGGCCCGCACGGATGAGAACCTGGTGCGTCGCTGGGCCGACCAGATGGGCTACCAGCCTGTGGTGTTTGATGCCGTAGATGCCGCGGGCGTGCCCTTCTACCACACCAATGTGATGCTCAGCATCGGCCATAAGGTCGCCGTGGTTGCGGCCGACTCGATCGTGGTCTCCGACCGGGAACGCGTGCTCGCGGCGCTGACGGCCGGATCGCGCGACCTCATCGCAATCGATCACGTGGCGGTCACCGGCTACGCGGGCAACATGCTGGAGCTGCTTGGCACGGGAGGCCGCCGGATCTACGTCCTGTCGACCCAGGCCGAGCGTGCCTTGCCGCAGTCCGCACGGGCCCGGCTGGTGGCCGGCACTGATCAGCTGTTGCCCCTTGCCATCCCGACCATCGAGCGCCTGGGTGGCGGCAGCGTGAGATGCATGCTGGCTGAGGTATTCTCACCGGCGTGAGCGACCAGGAATCAAGCACTGCCGCGCCGCTGGTCGCCCGAGTATTCCAGCAGCTCGGCCCCGGCGGCTTTCACTCAGGCGCGCAGCTTGCCAGGCAGCTGGGCGTCAGCCGCAATGCCATCTGGAAGGCAGTCGGAGTCCTGAAAGAACTGGGGGTCGCGGTCCACGCGGTGCGCAATCGCGGTTACCGCCTGGCCGTACCGACCGCGCCGCTTGCGCCGCAACGTATCCGCGCCGGCATGGACCAAAGCCTGCAGGCTCGGGTGCGGACCCTCGAGGTCGCATGGCAACTGCAGTCCACCAACTCGGCGCTGTTTGCCCGCTCGGATCTGCCGCCGGGACGATGCGATGTACTGTTGGCCGAAGTACAACTTGCGGGCCGTGGACGCCGCGGTCGCTCCTGGCTGGCAACTCCCGGCAGTGCGCTGTGCCTGTCGCTGGGCTGGGCCATGGCCCAGATGCCGCGCGACCTGGGGTCGCTCGGGCTCGCAGTCGGAGTCTGGGTGCTACAGGGGCTGCGTGAACATCTTGCGCAGGGCAATACCGCTGGAGTTCCGCTCAAGCTGAAATGGCCGAATGACGTGCTCTGCAGTGGGCGCAAACTGGGGGGCATTCTCATCGACCTGCGAGCCGAGGCCGGCGGTCCGAGCTACGCCGTCATCGGTATTGGGCTGAATATCGCGCTCGACGAGGCGGCGCGAACCCGGATTGGCGCAACTGGTACGCAACCCTGTGACCTATTGTCCCTGGGCGTCCCGCCCCTGCAGCGCAATGAGATCGCGGCAAGCCTGATACAGTGTGTCCTTCGGGGGCTCGCGGTATTCGAGCATCAGGGTTTCAAACCATTCCGCGAAGAGTGGCAGCAAGCCGACGCCCTGCAGGGTCGGGCCGTGAAGGTGACGACGGTGCAGGAAACCACACATGGGGTGGCGCGCGGCATCGATATCGACGGCGCCCTGCTGGTCGAGACCCCCAACGGCCTGGTCCGCTTTGTGTCTGGAGAGGTCAGCGTGAGGGCGGAAGAATGAGGGGCGGCCGATGAGTGTGCTCATCGTCGATATCGGCAATTCCCGTATCAAGTGGGCCGTACTGCGCGCAGACCGCCTCGGCCGCCAGAAGACCCTGGAGCATGCGGGCGTTACAGCGCGTGAGCTTGCACGGCAGCTGTTTGCCACCCGCGGTATCACCCGCGTCATTGCCGCGAGCGTCGCAGGCACGCGCCTGAATCGGCTGCTGGCGGCGACCTGCCGCAGCAGGACCGGGGTGCAATGCGAGTTCGTGGCCTCGGCCCGCAATGCCGTCGGTCTCAGCACCCGCTACAAGGAACCCTGGCGCCTGGGCGTTGACCGCTTCATGGCGGTCATTGCGGGCTACCACCTGGCCCGAGCGCGCGGCGCCTGCGTCGTTGACCTGGGCACGGCCATGACCGTCGACCTGGTCGATCCCATGGGCGTGCATCTGGGCGGAGCCATCATTCCAGGGCCCGAGCTCATGATTGCCAGCGTTCTGAGGAACACGGCCGGCATCGCCCGCCGCGCCAGCGGTGCCTTGATGGGGAAGGGGCTTTTCGCGCAGGATACCCGCGCCGCGGTCAGCCAGGGCGCGAGATATGCAGCGGCGGCAATCGTCGATCGTGCCGTGGCCGAGGCGCAGCGAGTTCTGCAGCGGACGCCGCTGGTATTGCTGACCGGCGGCGCCGCCGTACAGATCGAGTCCCTGTTGCAATGTTCCTACGTGAGTGTGCCCGACCTGGTACTGCGAGGCGTCGTGCTGCGCAGTGGTCTGCCCATCAAGTAAATGCGCGCCCTGCTCATACTTCTCGTCTTTCTGAATCTGGCCTTCGCCGCCTGGGCGTTGCTGATCGATCGCCCGGTTTATCCGCCGGCGGCGCACGACATCAGCCATCTGCCAAAACTCCTGTTGGCCAGCGAGCCGGAGCCGGGCGGGGCTGCGGCCGCGAGCGGTCCGCAGTCGGCGGGGAGTGCCGTGACCGCCGGACACTGTGTGACGGTCGGACCCTTCAGCGATCTGAATGCTTCGGCCGCCGCGGCGGAGCTGTTGAAGACCCGCGGTTTTACCCCGGCGCAGCGTGACGAACCCGGTGAGGACCTGATTGCCTATTGGGTGTACCTGGACATAGCGTCCGATGCCGAGGCGACGCGGATGCTGCAGAAGCTGCACGCAGGCGGCGTCGCGGATGCCCGAATCATGCCCGCCACGGCCACCAGCACGCGGCGCGTTTCCGTCGGCCTGTTCACGGAGCATGATGGCGCCGAGCGGCGCTCGAGGCAGGTCAAGGCGCTGGGCCTGGCGCCCGTGGTCAGCGAGGAGCACCAGTCCCAGGCCACCTACTGGGTGAACATCAATCTGACATCGCCCGACCAGAGCGTCTCGACCGAAGGCCTGGTGCCATCGGCCGTGGACGGGGCGCATCTCGAGATTCGTGACTGTCCGGTGCCGGGAAGCAGTTCGCCGACGAGCCCCGGCGCTGCCTCCAGCGCACCGAAACCCCTATAATCGCGCCCGACAGAGGCCGGCTTGGCCCAGTTGGTAGTGCACCTGATTTGTAATCCGCTTCAGCGGCGTTTGTTGGACCAAAATCCCGCAGAAAAATACAGCCAGAATCCTGTAACTTGTTGATCCGTATAACCCTAAAAGATTTCGCCCAGTAATGTAGAGTTCTGGGGCTCCTCAAAAGCATACTCACACTCATCGCCGCCTTAGCTCAGTTGGTAGAGCAATAGTTTTGTAAACTAAAGGTCGCTGGTTCGATCCCGGCAGGCGGCACCATTACTTTGGATCTCGTTATAGCGCCGCACTATCAGGATCCCGGGCCGACCGAGGCGGCGATCCTGTTGGCGATCGCTTCCTGGCCGGGCTTGAATGTGATCTGCGCGCCGCAGATGCCGCCCTTGACCGGGACACCGACATAGAAGCTGGCCCGCGCGCCGGTGCCATATTGGTACCAGAGACGGTGAGCCGTGTCCTCGAAGGTCCGGGTCGGCGGATAGTTGCCCTGCATGACCGGCTTGACCTGCGCGAGGGTGCTCGCCGAGTCGGCCAGACTGATGACGGCGCTCGCCGAGTTGTCGCTCATACCCGCCGTGCCTTTGAGGGCGGGATTCACCGTCCAGTCCGGCGGTACGTACATCAGGCAACCGCCCTTGCGCGCCACGACTTTCTGCCAGACCGGTGGCACGGCTGCGGCGGATTTAGCCGATGGGTCCGCGGCGTCCGCCGCGCTGCCCATCACGACCCAAGCGGCACTCAGCAATGCCAGTGCCGCTCGAGGTACCCGGTGCCGCGCGCTCACTTCTTCACCAGATCGACGCGGCGGTTCTGGGCCCGGCCCTCATCCGTGCCATTGTCGGCTACGGGCTTATCCTGGCCGTAGCCAATGGCCGTCATGCGCGAGGCGGCGATGCCGGCGCCCGATACGGAAGTGACGACCGCCTGGGCGCGGGCCTGGGACAGAGTCTGGTTGGCCTGCGGCGAGCCCTCGTTGTCGGTGTTGCCTTCCACCGAGAGCTGCAGGCCCGGATTGGACTTCATCATGGTCACGATCTGATCGACCACCGGTAGCGAGTCGGGCTTGATGGTCGACTTGCCGGTGTCGAAATTCAGGTGCAACGAAATCCGGCCGTCACGATTGAGAGTGGCCGTCATGTCAGTGGCGGTGATTACGGACTGGGCCATGCCGGCCTTCTGCATCAGGACGAGGTAGTAGCCGCTGCCGCCATCGTGACTGAGCTCGACCCAGCGCTCGGTGCCGTTCTTGACCTGTTTCGCGGTCAGATGGTCATCCCCTTTATCAAGGATGGTCCATCCCGATGCGGTCAAGGCATTCTCGTAGTTGCGCTCGACTTTGATTGGTGAGTTCGGCGTCGCATCGTCGGGCTGAAAGTAATGGTTCTCGACGTACAGGCCTTCGACCGCCGTCTCCTGATCCCCGCCGACCAGGAATTTGTACTGGCTGAAGTCGTTCATTTCGCAGTAGAAAAGATAGTAACCGGTCATGCGCGAAACGAAGACGTCCTTGCAACCGCTCTGATCGGGTGGCAAGGCGGATGCCGCCAGCGACACGCGCGTGCAGCAGGCGAGAACGATCGCGGCGAGAGGCAGGATGCGGGACATAGGAGTGATCTCCGGGATGAGAAGTGGATAAAGGACTCATTGCTTCGGGCGCTGTGCGGGAATCTCGATGTCGTCCGCCGGCTTGGGAACCGCCGGGGCGGCGGGTGATACCACGGGTGTGGACGTGTCCGAATCGTCAGCCGGACGGGTCTGCGGCACGACGATCTGGTCCGCGGGCTTTGGTGCCGTGGCGGTCGCAGGCGAGCGGACCTGCGGCGAGGATGTCGCACCGGAGGAGGTCGCCGTGGTCGCAGCAGGATCCTGGGTTCCCGCCGAGGAGGTGCTCGTCACCTGGTGCACGGTGGTGCTGCCACAGCCATCGGGGACCGTCACGGCGGCCGCCAGTACGGTCGGGATCGACTCATTGCCCGCCTGGTCGACGGTGCGGATGCGATAGAGATAGCTGTTATCCGGAAATGCCGTGTTGTCCGCGTAGCTGACCGTCGAGGCGGAGGTGATACCGCTCAGCTGAATGTAGTCATCCGGCGCGAGGGTGGCGCCGGCCGTCGTCAGTCCGGTGATGATCTGCTGGCCACTGCTGCTCACGGCCGTGCCCGTGGAAGCGCTGGAGGGGGGAGCCAGCTCGCGCTCGATCAGGAAGCCCGCGGTATCAGGATCGGTGCTCTGCCAGGCCAGATCGATGCGACATCCGGTCGCATTCCACGTTGCGGCCACAGCGCTCGGGGCGCTGGCGCTGACTTTCAGCGGCTGTATGTCCACCAGATCCGAATCGGATTGCAGCTGATCCGAATCGATGGCCCGTACCCAATAGACATACTGATTGCGCCAATCAAGTGCACTGGACGGCGCTTCGAGCAGCCACGTGCCCCCGCTGGCGCCCGCCGGCAGGGCGGTTGCGCTCAACGTGGCGACGCGAGTGCCGTTCAGGCTCGCGAGTCGCTCGGGCGTGAGTTGCGTGAGCGCTCCGGCTCCGGTACGCACCACGTCTGAAACAACCGACTGATGAGATACCACGCCAAAGCGCGCGGCGGTGTTGACGGGTGCAACGCCGGGCCCGGTACTGACCGCGCCGCCGGTCCGGGCAACACCGGATGCGGCCGCGCGGCTGCCTGCCGTCCCGGCTACTGTCGCGCCGCTGATTGCCGCGCCCGAAGCGGCCAGTACGCTGGTGCCGGTCGATCCGGCGGCCGTCGTTCCACTGAGCTGAAAAACGGTGGTGCGCCACAGCTCGTACGTCTGAATCTCTTCGCCCGCATCTCCGTCGGGCACGAATTCGACTTCGGCGCCGCCGTTGGTCGAGGGCGTCCCGACCAGCAACTTCGGCCGGGTCGGCGGCAGGGTGGCCGGCACGCGCACGCGCAGCGACGTCAGGGGTCCGGGCACGTTCCAGCGGTTCAGCGGCACGATCCGGTACACGTAGTACTCGGCACTCGAGCGTGAAAGCTGGTCGATGTACTTGGGATCCGTGGTCGAGCCCAGCAGCACGAAGTCGGAATCCTGCAGCGGCTGGCCGCCGGCACCGGTTGCCGCGACCAGCGGATCGCCGAGTGGCTGCCAACTCAGGGCGATGGGCGTGACGTTGATGCGGCTCCTGCACGCCTGCGCCGCGCCGATGCCGCAGCCCGCGCCGTTCGTGCCTGCGGGTGCGGACGGCGACGCCGTATGCGCAATCGGGTTCTGCCGCATGGCATTGGCGCGATAGATCTCGTAGCGGGCGTTGTCGCGGCCCGCGCTCCACGACAAGGTGAGGCTGCCACCTGGATCTCGCGGCGATCCCTTGACCAGAGGGCCGCTCCAGTCTTTGAGATTGAACGTCGCGGCCGCTGCGGCCGGGGCGGGAGCAGGCGCTGCCGTGCCGGGGGCCGCAGTCGCGGCGACCGCCTGGAATGCACTGCCCGCGCCACTGACCGAATCCGGTGGTGTCAGATTCGGATAGGCCAGCACATTGCTGGCGCTCGGCGCGGACGTCTGTGCGGTATCCGTGAACACCGCGACCACGAAATACTGGTAGTAGTGGTCCTTGGCTATGCCGCTGTCCGTGTACGAGTAGACGTGCAGCGCCCCCAGCATCGTGCTCTGAATCTGTGCATTCATCTGCCGGCAGACCTGGGCGGATGAGGTGAAGAGCTGCACGCATGAGGCGGTCGCCAACGCATCGCGCGCGCTGTTCTGCCGCAGGGTCAGCGAGCTGACCAGCGTCGACACCTGCGTCGCATCGGGCAGCTGGCTGGCCGGTGTATAGGCCGGCAGGATGGGAGTCGGCGTGATCAGCACCGGGGCCTGATTCGGCTGCTCGGTGTCGGCGCGGTAGATCTGATAGGCGACGCGTGGATCAGGCGATGCGTTTGACTCCCAGACGATGTCCTGAGCCGGGTCCTGGTAGCTCGGAGTCCACACGATGAGCGCCTGCTGCGCGGGCGGGCTGACTCCCAGTGCCTTGCTGAAGAAGGGCCTGGTGCGACGGTACTGGCGCGAACGGGCCGTCAGAAAGGCGCTCTGCTGACCCGCCTGCTGCGGCATGAGCTGCGCGGCCGCGAAGGGCGTCGGCAGAGGTTTGCGCCAGTCCTGCACGCTCAGCGTCACTTGCGCCGGATCGCTGCTGCGACCGAAGATATCGGTGACGGTCAGGCGATACGTGACACTGGTCAAAGGCGCTGTTGTATCGGTGAAAAACGCCGGCGCCTCGCTGCCCGTGACCGACGCCGCGGTGCTTCCCGCTTTGACGTTGTCCGTCACGATGACGGGCACGTCATTAAGTTTCGCGCCCTGGGCGCCCACCGCCAGCGTGTCCGGCTGCGAAAGCCGATGGATGTCGTATTGCGCGACTCCCAAGGCGGCCTCGTCGGCCGCCGACAGTCGCTGCCAGCGCAGGCCGATGCTGCCCGCCGCGAGCTGTTGCGCCTGCAGGCCGGTGGGCGCCGCGGGCTTCAGACCTGAGGTCGTGCCGGGCACCGTGATGGTGACCGTTGCGAGCTGGACGGAGTCGGCCGCGCTCGTGAGGCGATAAGTATAGGTTTGTCCAGGCGTGACGCTCGCGTCGTCGTAGGCCAGTCCCAGGGTCGCGGCTACCTGCGGATGCAGTGCCGCACTGAAAATCAGGGTGCGCCGCGCCTGCATGGCGATATCGGCGGGCGTCGGCGCCGGGCGTATGGCCGCCATTGCGCCGGACACTGCGCCGGCCCTCGCGGCCACCGTGGTGCCGGCCGCTGCGGTCGCCGGTGCGCCGATGATCGTCCTGGCCGCGGAGTTCACCGCGGACTGGGTGGCCTGGACGGTGTGCGCCGTGTGCGCGGCGGCCGCAAGCTGATCGAACGCCGGCTGCGCGCTGGCGCCGCGGGTCACCGGGGGCGACAAGGCGGGCAGTGTGCCGGTCGCAGCTGCCTTGGTCAGCAGGCTCGCGATGGCGATCGAGTGGCTGTTGCCCGTGGCAATCGTTGCAGGTGCGTTCGCTGCCGTCACCGCACCCAGGGGCGAGACGTTGAGGGGCGTGCCGGTGGCCGCGGCTGCCGAGCCGTTGGATCGATACACGTTGAAGCCGCCGGGCGGCAGCCAGCCGTCCTGCAACGACCAACGCAGTCGCACTTCGATATTGCGTTGCAGGTTCTCGGCCGCCGCGGCGCGCAGGATGACGCTGGGGCTGGCCGTGGCCGCCGTGGCAGGCGGCAGCGGATCTGCCACGAACGCGAGCAGCAGCAGCAACGCCGGCGATGCGGCACAGTTAAAGCGTATCGGAGACATCTAGGTTCAAGCACTTTGAGAAGCCAAAGACCGAGCCGCAGCCGCGGATCTCACCGTCGACATAAATTTCATCGCCGTTGTCGGCCCTGATGAGGGTGCTGCCGCCCTCGGCGGTCGGCAGGTTCACCGAATTTCCCTTGGTCAGATAGGCGACGGTGAGTTCGCCCGAGCCGCTGGCGCTGAATGGGCCGAAGTCGGCCTGCCCGGAGGCGGAGACCGTTCCGACGATGGAATTGATCTGCCCGCTGGTCTGCAGACTGATGTCGGCACTGCCGGCGATGTCGGCCGTCAGGGGACCCAACTCGCCATGCCACGCGAGCGCGGCGGCGAACCACGGGCCGGTGCTACCGGAGTACGGATCAGCATCGATCGACGGATTGCCTGATCCGAGCAGGTGAACGCCGAGGCCACCGGTGAAGGTAAACTTCTCGACACCATTCAGGCCGATATTGACGGCGATGGGATCCGTCGCCGGCGGCCAGCCGAGAAAGAAGTGCGACTCGGTCGGGCTGAGCAGCAGATCCATGGAGCCGTGCGCGTCGACCAGGTCGATGCTCCGGGTCGGATAGTAGAGATTGGCCCCGGCGGTGGCGTGCAGGGTGTCCGGCGCCTGATAGCGGATATCCATGTAGGCCGTACGATCGGCGTTCTCGAAGGCCGTGCCGGGCAGCTCCTGGAACATCGCCCGCGCAGCCAGATCGATCGTGAAGGGATCTGTAGTGACGATCGCATCGGCATCGGCCGTGAACGTGAAGCCGGAATCCGCCGCGCTGCCGAGCGTCGTACCCACCGTGAACAGCAGATCATCGCCGGGTAGCGTCGGGTCCAGATACACGACGTACGCGTTATCGCCGATGTGGGCCGATGCGCTGGGCTGGTCAACCTGATCGGCCGACTGGGCCTTGTAGCCGACGCCGCCACGGAAGGCGAAGAGACTCGTGTTGCTTTGCCCGAGCGGAATGCCGCTGGTCGGCAGCCCCAAGTCGCCGGTGAACAGCCACGCGCCTTGTGCCGCTTCGAACGTGAAGCCGCTCACGCCCGTGCCCATGGTGAGTCCGCCGAGGTTGACGCTCAACATCAGATCGCCCTGCAGGCAGCTGATGGGGACGTGCGTACCGCCATGTGAACTTTGAAAGCAGCCCTTCGGCGCGGTAGTGGTGGAGGCTGTCGGCCAGACCGCATTGGCCTTGTCGACATGCTGGAGCCGTGCGTCCAGGCGCAACATGCCCGCCACGTCCGCCTTGATTTCCAGGCCGTTCATCGAGACCGTGCCGGAGCTGGCCACCTTCAGGCCTGCGAAATCGACTTCGGCCGCGGCGGGCAGGCCCTCGCCCACGGAAACCCCGCCGTTCAGCAGCAGGTAGGGGCTTAAGTCTGTGTCGTTGCCGGCGGTGAAGCTGGTCAGATCCAGCTGCAGAACCTTCAGGTCGATGTTCACCGGATGGGAGAGCGTGAACTGTCCGGCGGCGGGGAGTCTGAAATGTCCCTGGGTGTCGATTTCGAGGTTGCTGAACGACATCGTCAGGCCATTGAGCGCCGCAGCCAGATCGCTGCTGCTGCCCGCCGCGCTCTTCAGCGTCATCGCACCGGAGATGTCGATCGAGCCCAACTGACCCGCACCGGCGGGCAGCTGCAGAGTGGCGTCGGTAAGATCGAAATGCACGCCGCCCAGATCCGCGCCGCTGAACAGCGGCTTGCCGCCGGAGGCGCCATCGATGCTGCCGTTCTGCAGGGTCAGCACGAAGTTGCCGGAGTCGGTGAACTGCATCGCCCAGGTCGTGGCCCCGAGGATGGGCAGCGTCACGTCCGCATCGATC
>DASZCK010000219.1:0-4163 GCA_035943195.1 Steroidobacteraceae bacterium | reverse complement strand
TGCTCAAGCACTACGACAATGAGGGTCAGCCGGCGGCGGACCTGCCGGTGGTGGAGTGGGCCTGTCGCAATCTGCTGTATGCGGCGCAGGAACAGCTGCATGGCTTTCTGCGCAATTTCCCCAACCGTTTCCTGGCCGGGCTGATGCGCGTACTCATCTTTCCGCGCGGCCTCACCTACTTCGCGCCCTCAGACCGGCTCTCGCGCCAGGTCGCGGACCTGGTCACGGCGCCGACCGAGACGCGCCTGCGGCTGGGCACGTTCGCGTACACCACGCTCACCGAGCGCAGCCCGCTCGGCGCGCTGCAGGAAGTCCTGCTATTGGCCGACGCCGCCGAGGCGCTGGAGAAGCGCATCCGCGACCAGGGCGTGAAGACCGGCAAGGTGACGGCGCTCGACCTGCCCGGTCGCATTGCCCAGGCGATGGCCGCGGGCCTCCTCAGCGCGAGCGAAGGCGAGCAGCTCGCCCAGTTTGATCGCAAGGTCATGCAGCTGCTGCGCGTCGATGATTTTGCACCGCAAGAATTGATTCCGGGCGCTGGGTTTGTCAGCGCCGACCGACCTGTCTAAGCTGATCGCCCCTCATACCAAGGAGCTGCCATGCGTACTCTCGCTCTGACCGCGCTGCTGTTCACCGTTGCCACCGGCGCCGCTCTCGCCGCCGATGCGCCGGACAATTACTGGCCGAAGGATGCCAGGGTCTTCATCATCAGCCCGAAGTCGGGCGCCAAGGTCACCAGTCCCGTCACCATCAAATTCGGTCACAAAGGTCTAACTATCGCTCCCGCGGGCGACAAGACCCCGAACAGCGGACACTTCCATCTGCTGATCGACCAGGCACTGCCCGCCGACCTGAGCGTGCCGCTGCCGGCCAATGACAACATCCTGCACTACGGCAAGGCCCAGACCGAAGCGACACTGGATGCGACCAAGCTGGCTCCCGGCAAGCACACGCTGCAGCTGGTCATGGGCGATGCCAGCCATATCCCGCATCGCCCGGCCCTGGTGTCGAGGAAGATCACCATCACGGTCGAATAGGCCCCTGGGTGGGCATCGCGCGGGCTGTTCTGCATGTCGACATGGACGCGTTCTACGCGTCCGTGGAGCAGCACGATGACCCGCGCCTTGCCGGCCTGCCAGTCATCGTCGGCGGCACCGGCCCGCGCGGGGTCGTGGCCGCCGCGAGCTATGAGGTCCGCAAGTTCGGCGTGCGTTCGGCCATGCCGATGCGCCAGGCACTGGAGCGCTGCCCGCAGGCCGTCTGCGTGCGCCCGCGCATGGCCCGCTACCAGGAAGTCTCACGGCAGGTGTTTGCCATCTTCAACCAGTTCACGCCCCTGGTGCAGGGCCTGTCGCTGGACGAGGCCTTCCTGGATGTGACGGCGAGCCGCGAGCCGATGGTGCACATCGCGCGCGCCATCAAGCAGTGCATTCTCGAGACCACGGGCCTCACGGCCTCGGTGGGCGCGGCCGGCAACAAGCTGGTGGCCAAGATCGCCTCGGATCTGAACAAACCGGACGGCCTGACCCTGGTGACGGCGCAGACGCTGCGCGCGGTTCTGGACCCACTGCCGGTGCGGCGCCTGCCCGGGCTTGGCGGCAAGACCGGCCTGCTGCTTACGGCCGCCGGGGTGCATACCCTGGGGGAGCTGCGGGTTGCGCCGGATGAGTGCCTGTGGCCGATTTTCGGCCGCCATTCGCAATCGCTGCGTGACCGTGCCGCGGGCCTGGATGGCCGGCCGGTGATGGTCGAACGGCAGGAACTGTCGATCAGCGCAGAGGATACCTTCGACCAGGACATCCGCGACCGGCGCCGGCTGCACCAGGAAGTGGCGGAACTGGCGGACCTCGCCTGCAGTCGAACCCGTGACCGGGACCTTTCGGCCGGCTGCATCTGCATCAAGATCCGCGAGCATGATTTCACCACCTTCACCCGGCAGCGCGCGGTACAGCCGGCAACCCAGGATCGCCGCATGATTGCCACCGTGGCCACGCAGCTGCTGGACCTGTGGCTGGATGAACACCCGGGTGCCCGGCTGCGACTGCTCGGCGTCGCCCTGCGGCAGCTGACGCCGGCGACGCAGCTTGGCCTGTTCGGCGCAGAACAGGACGTGGATGAGACGGTGGATGCCGTGCGCCAGCGCTTCGGCAAACTGGCGCTGCGCCGTGCCAGCAGTCTTGAGTAGCATTGCATCATGTACCGGGTCTTTTTCGGACTGAATGAAAAGCCTTTCGCGATCACGCCGGATCCGCGCTACCTGTTCCTGAGTGAACGTCACGCCGAGGCGCTGGCGCATCTGCTGTACGGCATCACCGAGGCCGGCGGTTTCATTCAGCTCACCGGCGAGGTCGGCACCGGCAAGACCACGGTGGTGCGCTCGTTGCTGGCCCAGACACCGCAGCACGCCGAAATCGCTCTGATCCTCAATCCGCGCATGACGGCACCGGAGTTCCTCCTCACCATCTGCGAGGAGCTGGGAATCGGCGTGCAGGATTCGGCGACCAACAGCCTCAAGGACCTGGTCGACATCCTCAGCCAGTACCTGCTGCGCGCGCACAGCGCCGGCAAGCGCGTGGTGCTGGTGGTCGATGAGGCGCAGAACCTCGCGCCCGAGGTCCTCGAACAGGTGCGGCTGCTCACGAACCTCGAGACCAATACCCAGAAGCTGCTGCAGATCATCCTCATCGGCCAGCCGGAACTGCGCGAGCTCCTGGATCGCAATGAGCTGCGGCAGCTGGCCCAGCGCATCACCGGCCGCTACCACCTGTGTCCGCTCACCGTCGAGGAAAGCGCCGCCTATGTGCGGCACCGGCTACGCGTGGCCGGCGCCACGGCCGACATCTTCACGCCCGCGGCGCTACGTGAAGTGCATCGCCTCTCGCGCGGTGTCCCGCGGCTCATCAACGTGCTGTGCGATCGTGCGCTGTTGGGCGCCTATACCCAGGACCGCCACCAGGTCGGCAGCTCCTTCGTCCGTCGCGGCGCCATGGAGGTGTTCGGCAAACACCTGTGGCCCTGGTGGTTTCCGTGGAGTGTGGCGGTCGCCACGGCGCTGGTCGTGGCGTGCGGTGCCTGGGCCGCCTGGCGCTACGGCCCCTGGGATCAGGGCGCGCCACCGCTTCAGGCGCACGCGCCGGCGCGGCACGCCGCGGCGATCAGTTCAGCCGCTGTGGTGCGCGCCTCAGAACCGGCTTCCAGCCCCGCGAACGCGCCGGCGGCATCGCTGGGCGCGCTCTTGGCAAGCCACGTCGCGGAGACCACGCCCGATGCGGCCTTCGGACAGCTGTTCAGCATCTGGGGTGCGCATTACACCGCGGGCACTGCCGATCCGTGCACCCAGGCCACCGCACAGGGCCTGGAGTGTTATGTGCAGAAAGGCTCGCTGGCACAGCTGCGGTTGTACAACCGGCCCGCCATCCTCATGCTCACCGACGAGAAGGATGCCGCGCACCAGGTGGTGCTGCGCGCACTGGATGATGAGCACGCGCATGTTGATATCGGCACCCAGCAGCAGCAGGTCAGCATCGGGGATCTGTCGCGCTACTGGTTCGGAGACTTCATCCTGCTGTGGCGACCGGGCACCCACGATCCCCGGCCCCTGACGCCCGGCATGCACGGCGCCGAAATCCGTCAGCTGCGCGAACAGCTGGCGCGCCTGAGCGGCAAGACCGCTCCAGCCGATGCCAGTGATGTCTACGATGGAGAGCTGGCGCAACTCGTGCGAGACTTCCAGCGCGCTCACCGCCTGACGGTCGATGGCGTGGCCGGGGTGCAGACCCTGGTGGTGCTCAATGGCTCGCTCGCGAATCCGGACTCGCCGCAACTCGCCTCGCTACCGGAACACGGAACCTGATCATGTCCTTCATCCTGGACGCATTGAAGAAATCCGAAACCGAGCGCCAACGCGCCGACGCGCCGGCGCTGTACGAGATGAAGATGGCGCCGCCCCGCCGCGGCGTGGCGCTGTGGCTCATCGTGCTGGCGGCCCTGCTGGTCATCAATGTCGTCGTGCTGTCGGTGGTGCTGCTGCGTGGCCCGCATGGCGTGCCCCAGCCCGATGCCCCCACCGCAGCGGTACCAGCGCCCACGGCCGCACCGCCACCGGCTCCGGCAGCGGCCGCCGCGAACGCCCCGGCGCCGGCCCCCGCGCCGCCGGTCCAGGC
>DASZCK010000218.1:0-6696 GCA_035943195.1 Steroidobacteraceae bacterium | reverse complement strand
ATACCGACCCGGGCGGCGAGCTCCGTAACACCGTGTACAAGACCGTGACCCGGTCGGGCCGGCGCATGACGCGGGCGCGTCGCCTGCTGTACGCCATCGTGGTGCCGATCGGTATGACCATCATTCGCCTGTGGTGGCTGAGCTGCCGCACCGGGCGCATCGTGGGCGATGAGCACCTCCAGGCGGCGCTGGCCAAGGCGCCATCGCTGATACCGTGTTACTGGCACCAGCACCAGCTGTTTTGCACCCGCTACCTGCTGCAGCGGCGCGCGCTCGGCCTGATGCCGGGGTGGCTGATCAGCCCGTCGGTGGACGGTGAGCTGGGGGCCATGATGGTCACGCGCATCGGTGCCCGGGCCATCCGTGGGTCCTCCTCCCATACCGGCGCGCGGGCGCTGCGCGACTACTACCTGGCCCTGGTGAAGGAGAATGTCTCCCCGGTGGTGACGCCGGACGGGCCCAAGGGACCGCGGTTCAAGTTCAAGGCCGGGGCCATTCTCCTGGCTCAGATGTCCGGCCGGCCCATGCTGCCCATGGCCTATGCGGCCTCGCGCGCCTGGCTCATCAAGTGGGACAAGTTCGTCATCCCGGTGCCATTTTCCAAGATCAGCATCGCCGTGGGCGCGCCGCGTTATGTTGCACGGGTGCTCGACGCGGCCGCCATGGAGACCCTGCAACGGGAAATGGAGCAGGAGCTTTTCAGGCTCTACCAGGTCGCAGTATTGGCAAATACTTCAAGCAGGGACAGTACCTTAGCTTGAATTCCTGTTTCGGTATGCCATTATCTGCCGCAATGCCGAGCGTACCGCCAGACTCAAGCGTGGAGTTCACCGCTTCTGATGTTTTATCCACAGATGTGTGGAGCGGTAAGTCACCGCCTGCGGTTGTCGGAATCGATGTCGCCTGTACCAAGATTGCGGTCGACCTGCAGAACCTGCGTCGGGGCTCAGCCGACGCCACCATCCAGAAGAACCTCCAGCACCTGGCGGATCTGACCATCAGTGACTGCGCCTTCGTCGCCTTCATCGGCGAGGATGCGAAGTTCGGTCAGGTTCAGGTGGCGCGTCGCGGCTTGGCCCATTGCCAGCCCGAAGCCCTGACGGGGGATGCTCTGGCTGACTACCCCTGGCTCAACTCCCGCCTCGAGCACCTGCGCCTGAGCGAATTGCGCGACTCGGTGCTGCCCAGGTCCGCCCAGGTGATCGAAGGCAAGCGCTTTGCGGCGTTGCAAATGGGCTCGGTGCTGCTGGTGGTGTTCCACATCCAGAATCAGCCCGCGGGAATGCTGGCACTGGCCCGGGCCATGCCCCAGGGTGCCTGGGATGTGAACCTGCAGTTGCTGCTGAAGCTCGTGGGTACGAGCCTTGCCACCGGCCTTGACCGGTTGCGCATGGAGCAGCGCCTGGCCAAGGTCGAGGAGCGCCTGCACCTGACCCAGGCCGCTGCCAACGACGGGGTCTGGGATTTCGACCTGGAGAACAACGAGGTCTATTTCTCGCCGCGCTGGAAGGCCATGCTGGGCTACGGCGACGAGGACATGCGCGAGTCGCCGGACTGGCGCGCCCTGGTGCATCCGGATGACATGACCCGAGTGCAGAACGCCATTCGCGATCATGTCGCGGGCAAGCTGCCGATTTTCGAAAGTGTCCACCGCATGCGTCATCGCAGCGGCGAGTGGCGCTGGGTGATCAGCCGTGCCCAGGCCCGCGTGGACGCCCACGGGCGGCTGCTGCGCCTGGTCGGCGTCGAGCTCGACATCACCGAACGCAAACTGTACGAGGAGGCGTTGTTCCGCGAGAAGGAGAGCGCCCAGATCACCCTGCAGTCCATCGGTGACGGCGTGGTCACCACCAATGCGGATTCCAGCATCGACTACATCAATCCGGTGGCCGAGGAGCTGACGGGCTGGCGGTTGGAAGATGCCATGGGCCGACCGGTGGAGGAGGTGTTCCGCGCCTTCCACGAGGAGACCTGCGAGCCGTTGGAGAACCCGCTCACCGTGGCCATCCGCCGTGTGCGCCCGATCAAGTCGGTGCGGCCGGTGCTGCTGATCCGGCGTGACGGCAATGAACTGTACGTGGAAAGCACCGCGGCGCCCATCCGTGACGGCGCCGGGCATGTCGCCGGCGGCGTGCTGGTATTCCACGATGTGAGCGAATCGCGCGAGTTGAACCGCCGCCTGTCGTATCACGCCAGCCACGATCTGCTGACCGGCCTGGTCAATCGCCGCGAGTTCGAGGCCCGGATGGAACGGGCGCTGAAGAGCGCGAAGGCGCGCGAAGCCTCCTATGCCCTGTGCTATCTGGATATCGATCAGTTCAAGATCGTCAACGACAGCTGCGGTCACAGCGCCGGCGATGCGCTGCTGGGTCAGGTCGGCGCGCTCTTGAAATCCAAGGTCCGCTGGCGCGACACCTTGTCACGCCTGGGCGGCGACGAGTTCGGAATCCTCCTGGAAAGCTGCTCGCTGGATGAGGCCATGCACACCGCCGAGCAGTTGCGCGAGGCCGTGCGCACCTTCCGTTTTACCTGGGAGGACCGCGTGTTCCGGCTCGGTGCGAGCGTCGGCGTGGTGCCCATCACCGCCGAGAACGAGGATGTGGCATCGATACTGTCGGCGGCCGACAGCGCCTGTCAGGCAGCCAAGGAAGCCGGCCGCAACCGCGTCCACAGTTTCGCCGAGAACGACATCGAACTCATGCGCCGCCGGCGCGAGATGCAGTGGGCGGCGCGCATCAACGCGGCGCTGGAAGAGGGCCGCTTTGAGCTGTTCCGCATGGCCATCCAGCCGCTGCAGCGCCCCGATCCGGGCCAGCACTATGAGCTGCTGCTGCGCATGCGCGATGAGGGCGGGCGCATCGTCTCGCCCGACAACTTCATCGCGGCGGCCGAGCGCTACGGCATCGCGCCGGCCATTGATCGCTGGGTGATCGAGAATGCGCTGCGCTGGCTGGTATCCGAGGCCGACGAGCGCGAGACCCTGAAACTGTGCTCCATCAATCTATCCGGACAGAGCCTCGGGGATGACAAGTTCCTGCCGTTCGTGATCGACCAGTTTCACAGAAGCGGCCTCGACGCCTCGAAGATCTGCTTTGAAATCACCGAGACCGCGGCAGTGGCGAGCTTCTCGCAGGCCAATCGCTTCATTCAATCGCTGAAGGAGCTGGGCTGCAAGTTTGCGCTGGATGACTTCGGCACCGGTCTGTCATCGTTCGGCTATCTCAAGCATTTCCCGGTCGACTACCTGAAGATCGACGGCAGCTTCGTGCGCGAAATCCTGCGCGATCCCATCGATCGGGAGATGGTGCGCTCCATCAACGAGATCGGGCACCTGACCGGCAAGCAGACCATCGCCGAGTTCGCCGAGAATGCCGAGATCATCCAGATGCTGACCGGGCTCGGTGTCGACTATGCGCAGGGCTATGGCATCGCGCAGCCGCAGCGCGTGCTCAAAGCGGTCGGAACCTAAGCGGTATATTCCAGCCGCATCGACAGATCGATCGCCCGCACGTGCTTGGTGATCGCACCCACCGATATGAAATCCACGCCGGTCTCGGCGATGGCGCGCACGGTTTCCAGGCTGGCACCACCGGAGGCTTCGAGTCTGACCGGTGCTCCCACCTCACGATTGCGGCTGACCGCCGTGCGCAGGTCTTCGAGGGAGAAGTTGTCCAGCAGCACGATGTCGGGTCGCGCCACCAGGGCCTCTTCGAGCTGCGCCAGCGACTCCACTTCGGTCTCCACCTGCAGGCGCGGCGCCGAGCGGCGCGCCTTGGTGATCGCGTGGGTGAGAGAACCGGCAGCGGCGATGTGGTTCTCCTTGATGAGCACCATGTCATACAGGCCCATGCGATGATTGCTGGCGCCGCCGCATCGCACTGCGTACTTCTGTGCTGTGCGCAGTCCGGGAAGAGTTTTGCGCGTATCCAGGATCGTGCAGCCCGTCCCGGCCACGGCGTCCGCGTAGCGTCGTGCCTCGGTGGCGGTGCCGCTAAGCAGCTGCAGGAAATTCAAAGCCGTGCGCTCACCGGTGAGAATGGGGCGGGCGAGACCCTCGAGGGTCAGCAGCGTTTCATCGGCTTCGGCCCGGGAACCTTCTGCCATCGTCCAGGTTAGCTTGATGTGCGGGTCCAGGTTCCGAAAGGTCTCCTCGACCCAGGCTTTGCCGCACAGGATCATGGGTTCGCGGGTAATGACGCGGCCGCGTACCCGCTGCCGCTCGGGCACCAGGTTGGCGGTGACATCGCCGCCGGCCCCATCCTCACGCAGGGCCTGGGTGACCTGCTGGCCGAGATCCGCGGGCAGGGAGCTTGGGAGCTGCGCCGGAAGTGCATTCATGTGCGCGATGATATCCTTAACTCATGACGGCTGCCGCAAACACCGAGCAGAGGCGCCTGGCGCTCAAGAACGACGCGCTGTTGAGACAGGCGGCGTACATCGATGGACAGTGGGTCGAGGCGCCCCGGACCCTGGAGGTCATCAATCCCGCGACTCAGCAACTGCTGGGTCGGGTGCCGGCACTCGGTGCGGCCGAGACGGAACGAGCGGTCGCCGCTGCCGCGCGCGCCTTTGAGTCCTGGCGACGCGTGTCGGCCGCCGAACGCGGCAGCGTCCTGCAACGTTGGTTCGAACTGATCCTGGCGCATCAGGACGACCTGGCGCGCCTGATGACCGCCGAGCAGGGCAAGCCATTGAGTGAGTCGCGCGGAGAAATCGTGTACTCGGCATCCTTCATCGAGTGGTTTGCGCAGGAGAGCCGCCGGATCTACGGGCAGGTGATCCCGGGACATATGCCGGACAAGCGCCTGGTGGTGTTGCGCGAGCCGGTGGGTGTCGTCGGCGCCATCACGCCGTGGAATTTTCCCTCGGCCATGATTACCCGCAAGGTGGGCCCGGCGCTGGCGGCAGGCTGCACCGTGGTCCTCAAACCCTCGGAGCTAACACCGTTCTCGGCCCTGGCGCTGGCGTGGCTTGGCAGCCAGGCCGGTGTGCCCGCGGGGGTGTTCAACGTGGTGACGGGCGAGGCCGTGGCCATTGGCGAGGTGCTGACGACCGATCCGCGTATTCGAAAGTTCACCTTCACGGGCTCGACCCGGGTGGGCAAGATGCTGGCGGCACGCTGCATGGGCACGGTGAAGCATGTGTCGCTGGAACTGGGCGGCAATGCGCCTTTCATCGTCTTCGACGACGCCGATGTGGAAAAGGCCGTCGAGGGCGCGATGATCTCGAAATTCCGCAACACCGGCCAGACCTGTGTGTGCGCGAATCGCATGCTGGTGCAGCGGGGCATTCATGACCAATTCGTCGAAAGGCTGTGTACCAAGGTCGCAGCGCTGGTCATTGGCGATGGCCTGGAAGGCGCCACGCAACAAGGTCCGCTGATCAATCCTGCAGCGGTCGAAAAGGTGGAGCGCCATGTCGAGAATGCCGTGACCCAAGGCGGCAAACTGCGGGCGGGCGGCGCGCGCATCCGCGGCAACTTTTTTCAACCTACCGTGATCACGGACGTGAGTGCGCAGGCCGCGCTGTTTCGCGAAGAGACCTTCGGACCGCTCGCCGGAATCGTGAAGTTCGATACCGAGGCCGAGGCCATTGCCCTGGCCAACGACACGACGGCGGGCCTGGCGGCGTACTTCTACACCCGTGACCTGAATCGAGCCTGGCGCGTGTCCGAAGCCCTGCAGTACGGCATGGTCGGGTTGAACACCGGCCTCATGTCCACGACGGTCGCTCCCTTTGGCGGGGTGAAGGAGTCCGGGCTGGGCCGTGAGGGCTCCAGTTTCGGCATCGCCGAATACCTGGAAACGAAGCTGGTCTGTACCGAAGTCAGCAACGGGTGAGGCTCATGACTCGAAAGTCGGCTAGTGCTTGACAAGATACATAGCTATGCATGATATTGTGCATCGTCATGGTAAACCAAACCGATAATTGGGAAGCGCAGATCCGCAAAGGGTGGCTGGACGTGGCCATTCTCGCGACACTCTGGCGCGGCCGACTCTACGGGCTGGAGATCATCCGTGAGCTCGAGCGCAACTCCGACCTGGTGGTGGCGGAGGGCACGATCTACCCGGTGCTGGCGAGATTACGCAACGACGGACTGGTCGACGCTGAGTGGGAAGAGGGCACCTCCGGCCATCCGCGCCGCTACTACAAGCTGACCGCAGCGGGCCGCCAGCGCACGCTCCTGCTCGCCAATCATTCGAATGTATTTCTGGAAAAGATGACGGCTCTCATCAGGCCGTTGCTGGCGGAGGCAAAATGACTGGCCAAATTGATCCGGTGCTGCAGGAGCGGATTGATGTCTACCTGCAACGTTTGCGGCAAGCCCTGGGCGCGCTCCCGCCGCAGGAGATTGCGGAGATCGTGCGCGAGATCCGCGGTCACATCATCGAGCGTGCCGAATCCACGGCCTCGCTGAACGAGGAGGCGCTCAGACGCATCCTCACCGCACTCGGCAGTCCTGAGGACATCGCCTCGCTCTATCAGACGAGGGCCATGGTGGCGCGTGCGCGGGCGAGCACTTCGCCCTTGCTCATTCTGAAGGCGGCCATCCGCTCGGCCGGTTTGAGCCTGATGGGCCTTGCGACCTTCCTGTTCGGCGTCTTCGGCTATGTGATGGGCATCGGAGTCTTCGTCACCGCTGTCCTGAAGGTGCTTTACCCCGATCGCGTTGGACTGTGGATCGGACCCCACGAG
>DASZCK010000217.1:0-16401 GCA_035943195.1 Steroidobacteraceae bacterium | reverse complement strand
CAATATTACCCCCGATCAGCCGGTCCCCTTAATCGACACGCCTAAACCGGGTGCCGGCGGCCCGTCCCTGGCGGTCGACCAGCTGTTTGCAAGCCTGCGGCCCGAGCTGCTGCGTTTTGCCTGGTGGCTGGCCCGCGACCGTGCGGTGGCGGAGGATGTGGTTCAGGAGGCCCTGCTGCGGGCCTGGCGCTCCCGGGATGCATTGAAAGACCCGGCAGCGGCCCGCGGCTGGCTGCTGACCATCGTGCGCCGGGAACATGCCCGGCTCTATGAGCGCAAGCGCCTGGAGATTACGGATTTGGACGAAGTCATCGCGGCCGAGGACAGCCAGCTCGCCATCGAAGGGGAGGAGCTGGTCGGGCTGCGATTGGCGATCACGCAGCTGCCGGAGGAGTACCGCGTGCCGCTGGTCATGCAGGTGCTCGGCGGCTTCACCACCGATGAAATCGCGCGCGAACTGACCCTGTCGACCGCGGCGGTGCTCACCCGTCTGTTCCGGGCGCGCAACCGGCTGCGCCGTATCTATGGATTGATGCCCGCCCCGGACGGAATGGATGAGCCTGCCGTATGACCCACGAAGAAGCCCTGCTGCTGATCGGCGCAACACCCGGCGAAGTCACCGCGCCGCTGGCCGAGCATTTGGCCGGCTGCCCCGAATGCACGCTGTTCCAACAGCAGATGCTGCAAATGAATCAGGATCTGACCCAGCTTTTCAGCGCGCCGGTGCCGGCACGCACGGCGGCGCGCGTGCTCGCGCTGCCGGTGCAGCCGCGCCGAGCGGCCAGGGGGATTCCGGGCTTCCTGGCGCTCGCCGCGAGCCTGCTGCTGTCGGTGGGCCTGGGCGCCCTGTTCTGGACGCTGCGGCCGCAGCCCAGCCTGGCCGCCGGGGTTCTCGGTCACGTGGCGCTGGAGTCGGGCAGCTGGTCCGAAGTGGCGCCCATGACGGCCGCGGCGACCGATAAGGTGCTGGCCGGCGCCGGTGTGGAACTGGATCCCGCCGATACCACCATCACCTACGCCCGCACCTGCCTCTTCGATGGCCATTGGGTGCCACATCTCGTGGTGCGCACGACCGCCGGACCGGTCACACTCCTGGTGCTGCGCCAGGAACACGTCGCCGCCCGGCAATCCTTCCGGCAGAACGGCTACTCGGGTGTGCTGGTTCCCGACCCCGCCGGTGGCACCCTGGCGGTGATTGCCCTGGGTGATGCGAATATGGATGATGTGATGCGCGCCCTCGGCCCGCATCTGCACTGGACCCCTTAAGTCGCATGCATGCTCTGACCGTGATTTTTCTGCTGGCGGTGGTCGCCGGCACGGCCACCCGCCTGTGGCTGGCCAATCGGCAGATCGCTGCGGTGAGCCAGCACCGCGCCCAGGTTCCCGAACCATTTGCGCAAAGCATATCGCCGGCGGATCACCACAAGGCCGCCGACTACGCCGTGGCCCGCACCCGTCTCGGCCGTATCGATACCGTGATCGACGCCGTGCTGCTGCTGGCCCTGACCTTAGGTGGCGGTATCGATGCCCTCGACCACCTGTGGAGGCGAATGCCACTGGGCGAGCCCTGGCACGGCGCCGGCGTGATCCTCAGCGTGCTGTTGGTCATGGCGTTGATCGGCTTACCATTGTCGCTATGGAGCACCTTCCGGCTCGAGGCGCGCTTCGGCTTCAATCGCACCACGCTGGCGCTGTTCTTCGTGGATCGTCTCAAGGGCCTGCTGCTGACCCTGCTCATCGGCGCACCGCTGCTGCTGGCCGCCCTGGCACTGATGCACCGCGCAGGTCCCTTGTGGTGGCTGTACGTCTGGGCCCTCTGGCTCGGCGTATCGCTGGTTCTGACCTGGGCTTATCCGGCGCTGATTGCGCCGCTCTTCAATCGCTTCAGCCCCTTGAGTGATGACTCGCTGCGCACGCGCATCGAAACGCTGCTCGAGCGCTGCGGCTTTGCCTCCCGCGGCGTGTTCGTGATCGATGGGTCGCGCCGCTCCGCGCATGGCAACGCGTACTTCACCGGCGTCGGGCGCAACAAGCGCATCGTATTTTTCGACACCTTGATCAGCACCCTGGAGCCCGGGGAGATCGAGGCGGTGCTGGCGCATGAGCTGGGTCACTTCAAGCTGCATCACATCCGCCGTCGCCTGATCGTCTCGGCGCTGCTGGGACTGGCAGGCCTGGCCCTCTTGGGTTGGCTGGCGACGCGCTCCTGGTTCTATCAGGGGCTGGGACTGCCGAACGCGTCCGACTACGGCGCACTGCTGCTCTTCATGCTGGTGAGCCCGGTGTTCACCTTCTTCGTGACGCCGCTGGCAGCGTACTGGTCACGGCGGGACGAGTTCGCCGCCGATGCCTTCGCCGCCCAGCACACGCCGGCGGCAGCGCTGATGGCAGCGCTGGTCAAACTCTACCGCGACAATGCGACCACGCTGACGCCGGACCGCGTGCATTCGCAGTTCTACGATTCGCACCCACCGGCCCTGGCGCGAATCGCGCGGCTGCGCGACCTCGCACCGGGGCCGTAGGATTCGCGCCTTCAGAAGTTGAATCCGAAAGACACCATCCACTCACGCGGCAGACCGGGCGTACCCACCTGTTCAGCCGCCGGCGACAGGTTGTTGGCGCTGGGCACCGTCGCACCGCCGGCCAGCGACAGTGGCGCGCCGAGCTGCTCCCAGTAGAACTTGTTCAACAGGTTCAATGCCTGCAGCGACACGTTCCACTTGGCCCCATTGGGCTGATAGGTCAGACGTGCATTGAAGATGCTGTAGCCCGGCACCCGCCACTGCGAGATCTGGTACACGTTCTCCGGACCATTGGTCTGGTAGCCCTGGTAGTGCCAGTCGAAGCGCGGCGTGATGGTGCCGCCCGGCAGCAGCAGTCCGTACTGGATACCACCGCTGGCGTTGAATTCCGGTTGCAGCCGTACCGAGGGGTTGATGTATCCGGGCGATGATGGATTCCGATTCGGGTTCTTGGCATGGAACTCGAGCCACCCGCCCTCAAGGTTGATCAGCAGCCGGTCGATGGGCGCGGCGTTGATCTGCAGCTCGGCGCCGGGCTCATAGGCCGGGATCCCGGTGTAGTAGAACCATGGCGTCAGCCCGGAGGTTCCGGCGAGCGCAGTCCCCGCAGGGCACTTACCGCCGGCGAGGAAGTACGGCGTACCCGGATTCAGGGAGCTCGCCGCGCTGCACTGGGTACCCAGCTCCAGGTTCAGATACGACTTGTAGTCCTCGTAGAAGACCGAAGCGTTCACACGCAGGCGGTGATCCAGCCAGTCCGTCTTCGCACCCACCTCGTAGTTGGTGGCCTCCTGTCCCGGGACCACCTCCTCCAGCTGTCCCAGCGTCTCCACCCGGGAGTTAAAGCCGGGCAGCGTGAAGCCGCTCGCAGCCTGCCCGTAGAAGAACAGGTTCGGGGTTGCCTGGAAGTTCAGCGCCCCGCTCCAGTCACCGCGGCTGCCCGAGAACTGCGCCGGCGTCGCCAGCACGATGTCCTGCGCCGCGAAGGTGGGATCATCGACGATGTGATTGTAGGCGTTGGTCAGGTACTGACTGGTCAGACGCCAGCCACCGGAGATCGACCAGCGATCCGTGAGCTTGTAGTCCAGATGCAAGAAGCCTGAGATGTTGTTGGTGGTGAACCCTTCGGTCGTGACGTTGTTGGGAAGACCCAGCGCCTGGAAGGCGTCGAAATTGGTGCCATTGACCTCGACATCGCGCGCGTTGTAGTCGAAGCCGCCCACCGTCCAGTTCAGGCGATCATCCAGCAGGACACCGCTCAGTCGAATCTCGTTCTGGAACTGGCGATGGAGCTGGAAGTAATTGACGCCCAGCAGCCCGAACGGCGTCAGATCACTGTCGGCCGCCCAGTTCGTGTCGTAGGTGCGATAGCCCCAGATATATTTCAGGTGGATGGAATCGGCGAAGGTATAGTCCAGCGTCGCCGAAGCCCCGGTCTCCTGCAGCGTCGCCTGCGGATTGTTCTGCTGGCCGGTGACGATGTCACCGAACGAGGCGTAGTTGTTCCAGGGGTTTGGCGAAACGAAGTGCGTGTTACCCGTGTAGTTCATGCCGAACTTCGGAAACACCACGGCCCCGTTGTACAGATTGTTGAAGAAATCATTCGGACCCCCGTAGGGGGTCAGCAGTGCCTGCAGCGGTGGCTCGTCAGCCTGCTTGCTGTAGTGAGCATTGACGTTGATTTCCAGGTTGTCGACCGGGTTGTACTTCAGCTCGATGCGGGCCTGCTGATGGTTGAAGCCCCCCAGCCCACCCAGTTCGCAGCCGCTCTGCGCAGTCGCGGATTGCGGCAAGGTGCCATACAGCGATGCCGGCTGGCCCTGCGCCTTCATGTTGCAGGTGTAGTCCAGGTAGTGCCCGATGCTGTCCTCGCTGCGCGAGACGCCGACCACGCGCAGATCCAGCACATGGTCGATGAGGGCGGTATTGAACACCCCCACGAATTCCAGGCGATGCTTTTCACCATAGGTGAGCTGGGCGCTGGCCTCGGTATCGTCCTTGGGCTTCTGGGTGATCAGACGGATTGCACCCCCGATGCTGTTCATGCCGAACAGCGTCCCCTGGGGGCCGCTCAGCACCTCGACGCGCTCCAGGTCCGCCAGATCGAATGACGAACCGGTCAAGGATCCCTGGTACAGGTCATCGATGTAGAAGCCGACCGTGGGCTGGAAGCCGTAACCGAAATCGATCTGCGTGAAGCCACGCAGGCCGATGGTCTGGGTGGGGCCGTAGTTGCTGACGGGCTGGCGGAAGTAGGCGTTGGGCACCGTTGAACCAAGGTCGTTGACGTTCACCAGCTGCTGGTTCTGCAGATCCTCCGCGCTGATTGCGGTGATGGAAATCGGGGTGGACTGCAGGTTCTCCGAACGGTAGCGGGCGGTGACCACCACCTCCTGCAGGCCACCATTCACATCCACATCGCCAGAAGTCTGGCTACTTGACGCCGTTGTCTGCTGCGCGGGCGCCTGTTGTGAGAAAGATACATTTAGATACAAGCCCATCCCGGCAGCCACGCCAACGCCGGCGGCTTGCTGCAGTATGCGGCGGACCGTTGCGGCGGCCGTCGATGGCCTCGGCTTCAGATACTGATTCATTCGTTCCCCCTTTAGAACAAGCAAATTTACGCGCCGTAACGAATGGCGCCCTGGAGCAGCGACTGACAGAAATGCGGGCTCTGTGGCGAGCGTGGCACGCCGCCCTCCGCGGCGCGTCATGAGATGTTGTATTGGAACCAATACTGCACTGCCACGAGAATCGCGGCAAGTGTCGCGCTACTTGAAATGCTTCTGCATGTCTTCGCCGAGCTGCTTGATCTGCGCCCCCTTCTGCGAAAGGGTCTGCGCGCAGCGTGTCGCCTCGGCGCTGTAGTCGGCAGCCTTCATGCTGTCGATCTGCTGCGCCAAGAGCTTGCCGATGTCGAGGCCGGGCGCACGGCCGTCGAGCCGGCCCATGTAGTACAGGACCAGCAAGGTGCCCGTGGACTTCTGGTGGGAGTCGGGAGACTCAGCAAAGTGCATGCCCACGGCGACACACCGAATGTCGGCCATGGTATCCGCACCCTGGGCGTGCGCCTGCCAGCTCCCGAGCGCCACGGCGCTCGACAGCATGAAGAGCCACACCCTGCTCATTGCGCGGCTGCCGCGGGTCCCGCGCTGTGTGCGCGGATGAATCTGAGGACCGGCCCTGATACCGACTCATCGGCAGTGCCGATGGCATAAGCCTCCGACAGGTGCGAATGACCCGGCACGTGCAGCCGTTGCACCGGGTGTCCCGCCTTGGCGAAGGCCGCGGTCAGTTCATCGGCCTGCTGCTGGAAGTTCGGCGGATCAAGCTCCGCATCCGTCACCAACAGGGGCGTGTGCGAGAGCAACAGCCCAGGCAGCGCCGACTCGCTTGCATACTTGCTGACATCCTCGCCGTAGTAGGCCTTCCAGATCGAGACCTCATGTCCCAGGTCATAGACCGCCGCCGACATGAGGATGGCGCCGGCCACCTGCGGATCCTGGTGCGTGCGTGCGCTGTGGGCCAGGTAGTCGGCCACGTGCGCGCCGCCCGATGAATGACCCCACAGGAAAATATGCTGCGGATCACCGCCGTACTCGCTGATATGTCCCTTCAGCCAATGCACCAGTGCCGCAAGGTCCTCCACCCCGGAGGGCCACTGCGACTGCGGCGCCAGGCGATAGTTGACGGTGACGCCCACCAGGTTGTGGGCCGCGGCCCAGCGTCCGATGTTGTCGTAGAACGGCGAGCCGGGTGTGTGCTTGGCGCCGCCGCCGAAGCCACCGCCGTAGACAAACACCAGCACCGGCTTACGCGGTCCGTGATGGAGCGGAATGAAGATATCGGCGGTGTTGAGTGGCGCGGGCCCATAGGACACATCGCGCGTCACGACCGCGTCGGTGTAGGGCTCGCGCTGCTGCAGCGGCTCATAGAGCTTGGCGGTGCGCGGCCCGTCCACCTTCGGTCCGATGTTGCGCAGAGCGGTGGCGATGGCATCCGGCATTCCCGGCGGGTGGCCGGTGCCATCGGTGATGGGCGGCACCGACTTGTTGCCAGTCACCGGGTTCGCGTAATGGAAGGGGATGTCGTACACCATCGGAAACATCTGGAACTTGAAGGTCGGTTGGCGATCGGGCGGCAGCTCCTTGTCCTCACCGGGAACGCCGGGGTTGGCGGACTTGACCCAGCCGCCCTGGTAGTTCGCGGCGAGCGTGTTGTAGGTATGGTCATCGCGCAGCTTCCACTTCCCATCCTCGAGGACCGCCGTGTTCTCGTAGACGGCGGCACCGACCGAGGCGCGCGGCCCGAAGCTCATCTGCTGGAACATGCGTATGCGGATCTTCGCGGACTTGCCATCCGGCGCCACGTTGATCACCGGCTCCAGCTGCATGTGGTTGCCCAGGCGTCCCGCGACCGGTCCTTCGCTGCCTCGACCGAACACCTTCAGCAAGAAGGCGCGCACGCGCTCACGACCGTCATAGGCACCGCGCTGGGCCAACTCCATCGAGCCATCCACGCTGAAGAGATTGGCCAGATCGTTCCACAGATCCTTGTCCAGGTAGTAGCCGTAGGCGCTTTCAAGGTTTTCAATCTCGTCGTAGTCCTTGACGCGCGCGAGGCCGCGCTGGGCCTGCGCCAGTGCCGCGCCCGCATCCCGCACCGGGCGGGGTACGAACGATGACCCCGGCACCCGCAGCGCGGCCTGCGCCACAGCCAGCGTCGGCCCACCCACCTTCGGGTATTGCGCCATCTGCCCGGTGACCGGATTGGGATAATGAAACGGCGGGACGTCGGCCGTGGGATAGATCGCGTAGACCTCGGTCGGTGGCCGATCCGGCGGCAGGACCTTGCTCGCCGTCGGCACCGGCTCGGCGTCCTCGGCCCAGCCCTTGTCATAGTCGGTGATGAAGGTCGGATAGAAGTGCAGCGATTTGAACATCCACACGCCGTGGCGTTTGACGAAGGTGTTCTCGTACACGCCCTCCATCCACTGACCCTGGCCGCCCACATGTCCCAGTAGGTCCAGCTCGCGGCTGCGTGCCCGGGCCGTCAGCCCGTCCGGCGCCACATCGACGATGGGCTGCAGCTGCATGTGATCGTTCATCCAGCCCCAGCTCAGACCCTGGTGGCCGGCGAGCCCGAGGAAGGCGCGCACCCGTCGCTTGCCGACGTACACGCCCTGCTGGCCGCTCTCGATGGTGGCATCGGGCGCGAACAGATCCGCGGCCTGGTCCCACATGGCCCGATCGATGTAGTAGCCGTAGATGCGCTGCAGGTTTTCGATCTGCTGCGCATCGTTGAGCAGCGTGACGCGGTGATTCAGATCGTCCAGGCGCGTGGCGACTTCGCCTGGGGGAATATTCACCGCCAGCTTCTGCAGGGCGGCCGCGTCCGGTAACACCCAGGCATTCGAGGATGCGGTAGTGCCGGGATTGCCATAGTGAAAGGGTGCAATGCAGGCCTTGGGGAAGCCATCGCAATCCATGTTGCGTTCAATGTCGGCCGGGTGCGCCAGCTTGCGGGGCGGCCTGGCCGCGGGCGGCGTTGTCGGTGCCGCCCAGCCGGTCTTGTAGGGGGCGCCGAAACCGGAGTAGTAGTCCAGTTTGCTGATCTTCCAGACGCCATTCTCCTTGGCGTACTGCATCTCGTACACGCCTTCGGCCCAGGTTGCGCCGCCGCCCAAACTGCCGAACATGGCGAAGGCTCGCCAACGACCATGCGCACTCAAACCGCCGGCATCGATGTTCACCACGGGCTGGATATTCATGTGGTCGTAGAGGCGACCGTTGCCGAGCCCGATGTCCCCCATCTGGTGGCCGCCGACATTCAGGTACAGGTGTTCGCGGATACTCTTGTGGCCAACGAAGACGCCAGCCGGATAGTTAGCGACTGCATTTTCAGTGAACAGTTGTGAGACGTCCTCCCACAGGCCCTTGTCCACGTAGTAGCCGTAGGCGCGCTGCAGCTTTTCGATCTGGCTCACGTCCTCGGCCAGGCGCACGTTGGCTTCGAGGGTGGCCACACGCAGCTGCAGGTCCGTGGGACCCGCCGCGGCCGACGCCGGACCTGACAGCGCGCACCCGACGGACACACCGAGCAGGGCCGCAGCAAGCGCAGCCGGCAAACGACCTTCCATGGCTCCCCCTAGGATACGAACGGACGGTCAACCGGCGCCGCGAGCGACGCCAGATCCGGTGCGGACGTATCGTGCATATATGGAATCGGATGGGCATAGCGCGGCAGGTGCCCGCAGATGTCATCCACATGCCAGTCGCCCTGCGGATACATCGCGGCCATGGCCGGCGGTAGTGGCGGCGCTGCCCATTGCCGCGCCAGCGCGCCGGCGCCGGGCGCCAGCGTCAGGGCCACCGCCGCGGCCACGCTCATCCCGGCCGCGCCCAGGAACTCACGGCGGGTGTGAGCGCTCATGTCAGCTCGTCCTTCACCGGTGGCAGCACCGACTGCGGATACCAGTTCGTGTGGGTGCCGCTGCGCAGGCGGAACGGCAGTTTGACGGTCGCGATCACGCCATCTTCCAGATGCTGGGCATCAGTGATGATCATGTCCGAGCTCATGGTGTCGAAGTTGCTCGCGATGGTCATCACGTAGCCATCACCCTCGTCCTTGGAATTCGCGCGCGGCACGAAGCAGCTCTCCTGCAGCGCCACCTTGCCGTCCACCACGCATTGTTTGATATCGCCGCTGTGCACATCCAGGCGCTGGACCACCTGCGCGGGTGTCTTCGGATCCGCGGCGCTGGGCACGCGACTGCTGATGAAGGCGTAGCGGTAATCGAGCGACAGGTAGCGGTCATCCATGCGCGGCAGAAAGCCGGGCGTGGTGGAGACCACCTCTTCCTGGAAGGCATCGGACTTGGAATCGAGGTCAAAGGTCCAGCGGCGGATCTGTGATGGGTCGCGCTCCCCCGAGGAGGTGGGCAGCTCCATGGTGACCTTGTTGCCGCGGTCCGTGGCGTTGAGGAAGTGCAGCGTATTGCGCGAGGGGCCCTTGTACCAGCGCACATCCTTGGCCTCGCCGTCGCGCGGCAGTACGCCCACCATGGTCGGCAGACTCCCATCCCACTCCCACATGGGCTCGCCGGACTTCAGGCGCGCCAGGCTCGTGGTGCGCGCGATCACCGGAATGATCACATGCTTCTGGGTGATGGCGATGTCGTGGATGATTCCCAGGTACGGCGACTCCAACCACACTTCCTTGGTCACCTTGCCGGCCGGATTGATGGTATAGACCGCGATGTCCTTGGTGAGGATGCCCTTGGCTTCATAGCCGTAGGCGATCATCTCGCCGGTCACCGGATCGATCTTCGGGTGCGCCGACATGGTCTTGGCGGTGTACTTGCCGTGGAAATCCCAGTCGCCCTTGGTCTCAAGCGTGTGCGGATCGACGTAGTACGGCAGCGAGTCCTCCTTCAAGACGAAGAGCTTGCCGCCATGCCAGTAGGTGTGGGTGTTGGCCGCCGAGCGGTTGATGTTCTTGACGCTCGGATCGTCGGTGTAGGGGTTGCGGTACACGCCGAAGAGGCGCTTGCGCTCCTTGCGCTCGGCCATCAGGCGAGCGGTGCGTACGTAGCGGCCCTTGAAGTCCACCGAGCCATTGTGGAAGCGGAAGCGGCTGATGTGGCCGTCGCCGTTGAAGCCCGTCAGCCATTCATTTTTCGGCGGGCGATAATCGAAGTCGCACTGCATGCGGTAGAAGGTGCCGTGAATGTCGGTGGGAATCTGGCCCCAGACCTCACAGTCGTAGACATCGGCATCGAATCGCGTCGGGCTGTTGAAGCCGGGCGGAAACAGCGGATGACCTCGGAAGTCGACTGCCATAGCGTTACTCCACGAATATGGGCTCGTACCTCAGATGATAGCTCAACCGCCGACCCGGCTCGGGATCCCAAAAGGTTCCTGCATTTTCGGCACAGCAGCTTTTCTACTGGGCCTTCTGCAGTGTCGATTGAATGTACGCGGTCACGTCGTTGAGTTCGTCCGGGGAGTAGATGGACTTGAACGCCGGCATGTTGTTCTTGCCGGCGCTGGCCGTGCCGAGGATGGCATCGTGACTCTGGCCCTTGAGCAGTGAGGTGCCGCCACCCTGCCCTCCGCCGCCGCTGGCGCCATGACAAGGCACACAGGCAGCGCGATAGATGTCAGCGCCATGCTCGGCATTGGCGGCGCGGGTGGTGACGGGCAGTGCCGCGGCCGCGGGCGGTCCGGCGCCAAATCCCGGGCGCCCTCCGGCACTGGGCTGCGCGAGCGACGGAATCTTGCCGTCCAGCGAGAACATCCAGATGCCATCGCCGCGCTTGCCGTTGGCGAAGACACCGCCGCCGGCATGGACCACGACGTACTGTTTGCCCTGGTACTCAAAGGTCGTGGCCGTGGTGTTGACCCCGGCATCGGTCATGAACTCCCACAGCTTGGCCCCGGTTTGTGAATTGAGCGCCGTCAGGCGGCCATCGGAGCGACCGATGAACAGCAACCCGCCGCCGGTGACGATGGAGCCGCTATAGCAGATCTCACGCCAGCTCTGACGCCAGATGAGCTTGTTGGTGGTGACATCCAGCGCCGCCACGATGCCACGGTCGTTGGCTTCGGCCTGACCGAAGGAGCCGCCCATGTAGACCTTGTTCGGTCCCGGTTGCCCAGGATCGGCCAGGGCCTTGAAGGTGCTGATGCGATCCGTCGCGCACACGTACAAGGTGTGCGTGGTCGGATCGTAGGAACTCGGCGGCCAGTTGGCGCCGCCCATGGTGGCCGGCTTCACCATGATCTGATCGGTGAAGTATGGGGTGAAGATGCGGCCGTGATTCTTGATGTTGCCGGTGCCGGGCAGCAGATCCGCACCTTCCGGAACGATCTCGATTTCCTGCGGCACGATCGCATCGCCGCGCGGGTACGGCTGGGTGGCGAAGGTGGCCTGTCGCGGCTCCTGCGGCACCGCGCGCTCGTCGATCCCGATCAGGGGCTTGCCGGTGGCGCGGTCCAGGATGTACGCCCAGCCGGTCTTGGAGACTTCCACCAGGCCGCGCACCTTGTGGCCGTTCATGGTGGTGTCGAACAGCACGGTGGGATTCGGGGAGTCGTAGTCCCAGATGTCGTGATGAATCTGCTGGAAGTGCCAGCGGTACTTGCCGGTCTTGGCCTCCAGCGCAACGATTGACACCGTGAACAGATTGGCGCCGGGCCGCACCGCGCCGAACAGGTTCGGTCCGGGATTGCCGGTGGAGAAGTACAGCAGCCCCAGCTCCGGATCCACGGTGGGTGTCTGCCACACGGCCGCACCGCCATGTTCCCAGGCGTCCCCCTGCTGCGGCCAGGTGTCATGACCGAACTCGCCCGGCCCCGGAATCGTATAGAAGGTCCAGCGCGGCGCACCGGTCTTGGCGTCGTAGGCCTTGATGCGACCGCGGATGCCAAGCTCACCCCCGCTCAGACCTTGGATGATCATGCCGTCGTAGTACAGAGGCGCTGCTGTGATGCTGAACCCGGCCTGCCAGGGCTCGACCTGAACCGACCAGACCACCTTGCCTGTGCGCTGGTCGAGGGCCACCAGCCGGGCATCGAGCGTGCTCAGGAATACCATGCCATCCCCGAGCGCCACGCCGCGGTTGGAGTGGCCCATCGGCGTGCCGCTCTTGGGATCCGGATTGCCGTGAAAGGTCCACAGGATCCGCCCGGTGGGCACATCGATGGCGAACACATCGTTGGCGCCATTGGACACGTACAACGTGCCCTGGTACTCCAGAATTTGCGCCTGACCGGAGTTGCCGAAGTTCGTGCCCGAGCCCATGCCGGTGCGCCACAGCGCCTTCAGGCCCGCGACATTGTCGCGGTTGATCAGCTTCAGCGGCGAATAGCGCTGGTTGTGGAGGTTGCCGCCGTTGGTGATCCAGTTTTCGCCCGGGTCGGCCAACAACTGTTGGGCCGTGAAGGGCGGCACGGGCGCGATCGCCGGCGCCGCGCTCTGCTGGGCCATGGCCGAGCTGAACGCAAGCGCCGCGATGATGCCAGCCATCAGGCCTGGGTGCAGAATTGCCTTGTGCATCGGTTCCCCTGACCTTTTATGTTTATTCGAGTCCGGTGTGGCCCGCTGCGTCCACGGGATTGCGATCGTTTTCCGCGCACACGAACTCCAGCAGATCCTGGTCGCGGGCGCGCTTGTAGCTGAGGACGGTGTGCCAGGGTTTGGCGAGCGCCAAAGGATCCTCGACCAGCATGTCGTCGATCAGGGTGTCACGGTCGTCCTTGGCCAGATGAATGTGTTCGATGATATGCAGCTGGGCGGAATGCGGCATGCCGTTGCGCAGCTCGGTGACATCCTTGATGCCCACCGTATCCACGACCAGGGTCGCACCCTCCCAATGGCCGATCGAATGACCGTAGAAGGTGGGATCCCAATCGTCCGGATGCTTACGGCCATCGGTCCAGATGCTGCGCAGCTGCATCCAGGCCTCGTGGTGGGTCGTCACGCGCCCCGGCGTGAACAGGAACTCGATGGGGTATTGGCCGACCATCATGATGCCCGGCATGCCCGGCGGGCGGCAGTACGAGCCGTTGTGCGGCACTTCACCATGATTGGCCGCGGCGATTTTCTGCCACTTCTGGTAACTGGCGAGGTACGTCCCCTTCAGTTGGGGCATTTCCCGCGTCACGCCCGGGGTGGGCAGGAAATTGAAGGTCCAGACGCCGCCCCAGTCGGGCAGCTTGTTCAGCTCGGAATAATGCCCTTTCGGATATGCTGCGGGCGGCCCGGCGGCGGCCGGCGGTTCGGCCGCCAGCGCCGCGGAAGCGCCGGCCTGCAGCAGCAGGGCCAGGGAAGTCACTGCCAACCCGATGCGCATGCTCATGAAGAATTTCCTCATTGACCGCCGCTGGTGCGTTGCCGCGGCCCGGCGGCGAGTATAAGGGAGCTTGACGCCGGTGGTGCAACACCGAAAATGGCACACTTGAGACGAACGGATTCGGAGCAGTGCACATGAGACACACAATATTGGGCGGCCTGGCCGTGCTGGCTGCGACCTACGGTGGCCTCGCCGTGGCCCATCACTCGTTTGCGATGTTCGACCAGGGCCGGAAGCTGCCGCTCACTGGAACGGTGCACGATTTCCAGTGGACCAATCCCCATGCCTTCATCGACGTCGACGTGCCCAATACTAGCGGTGGCCTGGATCTGTGGAAGGTGGAACTGAACAGCCCCAATAACCTCAAGCGCCAGGGCTGGAAGTCATCACTGATGAAGGCCGGCGACAAAGTCACGGTGGTCATCAATCCATTGCGCGACGGCGCCAAGGGTGGGCTGTTCGTGTCGGTCACGCTGCCTGACGGCAAGGTCATGGGTGACCCGACGCGGGCGCGCGGTGGCCCGATCAATGTGCCGCAAATCGGCACCCCGCCGCCGGATTCGCCCCCGGCCCACTAGCGCTTCGGTCTTTCCGGTTTCGGTATTTAAGTCTAGGTTCGTGACTTAACTTACTGATTATCCGACATTCTTTGCCCGGCAATCCCCCGGTTCACCGCCTTGCGTGCAACTTTCCAAGCGCAGCGGTGTTCTTGGCTTAAACGATGCTTTCACAGTGCAAAGACTTTCAACGAGGCCACCGGACCGCAGTGAGTTCACGATGTTTATGCGTGACTATCAAGACATGGTGTTTGCGACCGCGCGCCGGCTCACGGCCAGCGATGCCACGGCGCAGGACATCACCCAGGACGTCTTCCTCAAGGCCTGGGAACATTTTGCCAATCTGCGCGAACGCGTCGGTGCCGGCGGTTGGCTCAAGACCGTGACCCTGCGGCTGTCATTGAATCATCTGAGCCGCTACCAAAAACGCTGGCGCTTCTTTTCAGAACTGCTGCCCGCCGGCGCCGCTTCGGGCAACTCCGATCATGAAGCGTCGGACACCGAGGTCGAGTTCGCCATCGAGACCCTCGACACGGTGTTTGCGAGTCTTGCGGATGCGCAGCGCGATGAGCGGGTGCGCGCGGCCCTGACGCGGCTGCCGGATGCGCAGCGCGTGCCACTGGTGCTGTTTCATTTTGAAGAGCAGTCCTATCAGCAGATCGCCGAAACCCTCGAGGTCTCGGTGCCCAAGGTGAAAACCGACATCCTGCGTGGCCGGCTCGCGCTGTCGAAACTGCTGCAGGCGGGAGATTGAGCATGGATCACGATTCTGAGAAGGCCACGGAACTCGAGCAGCGGGTCACGCGGATGCTGGCCGGCACGGCCGCATTCCAGGCGCCCCGGAGTCTCGAAGCACAGGTGCTCGAAGGTATTGAGCGGCGCGCCCGGGTGCCCTGGTGGCAGCGGCGCGTTCCGGAGTGGCCGTTGCTGGCGCAGCTGCTGTTCGGCTTGACGGGAATTGCCACCGCCGCGGCACTGCTGCTGATTCGGCCCGCGACGCCGCGAGTACTGGGTACGGTGATCGGCCACCCGGCCGCCGTGCTGCAGCGGCCCGAAGCGGAACTGCACACCACTCTGTCGATACTCGCCGTATTCCATCGCCTCGCCGACACCCTGGCCGGCACCCTGCCGGACGTGGTGTGGTACGGCGGCATGGTGCTGTGCGCCGCCGCGTACGTGGCGTTGTTCATCCTGATCGCATTCTGCTACCGGCTGACGCAGGCGCCAGCCTCACGCTAATCAACGGACTCATCATCATGATCAATACCTTCACGAAAACCGCTTTGGTCGGCGCTCTGCTCGCCATGAGCCTGGCGGCCGCCTCACTGCTGCCGGCGCCGGCCGATGCCGCCGATTCAAGCGCGGCCGCCTCGGCCCCGGCAGACACCAGCAGCGATGCCAGCGATGCCAGCGATACCAACGCTGCGAATGATAATGACGACTCTTCAAACTCGGATGGCTTCGGCCGCCGCTGGAACCGTCGGGATTTTCGCCGCCACCTGCACGGCGACACCAACGATCTGGTGTCAATCGGTCATGATGCGACACTGCCGGCGGGCGGACAGATGGACTCGGTGGTCGCAGTGTTTGGTTCGGCCACCAACAATGGCACGGCGCACGGCGATGTGGTCTCGGTATTCGGTGATACCACGGTCAACGGTCCGGCGCAGGGCAGTGCCGTGGCCGTGCTCGGCAACGACTCCGTGAATGCCGAGGTCGACCAGGACGTGGTGGCCGTCATGGGCAGCGTCACGCTCGGTCCCAAGGCGCATGTGCACGGCAATGTCGTCAGCATCATGGGCACCGTGACCATGGATCCCGCCGCCATCGTGGATCAGGGAGTGCAACGCGTACTGCCCGAATGGTTCACCACCGCCGCGGGTCTGCGCGGCTGGATCAGTCACGGCCTGCTGATGGCACGCCCGCTGGCGATTGGCACGGGGCTGAGCTGGCTGTGGTACATCTCATTCGGCCTGCTTGCCATCTATACCCTGCTCGCGCTGCTGTTCCGTGAGGCCACCGAGCACTGCATCACGACATTGAACGACAACCCGGGCAAGAGCCTGATCACGGCCATCCTGGCGGTACTGCTGACACCATTGATGCTGCTGCTGCTGACCATCACGGTGGTGGGCATCCTCGTCATTCCGATCGCGATCGCCACGCTCATCTGTGCCGCCGTATTCGGCAAGACCACGGTCCTGGGCTGGATCGGTACGCGTTGCTTCGGCGCACGCCCGGGACAGGCGGCGCCGCACCCGGCACTGGCGGTGATCGTTGGCGGCATTCTGGTGATGATCGCCTACCTGGTCCCCTTCCTCGGTCTGGTCGTCTTCATCCTGCTGGGCATGCTCGGCTACGGCGCGGTGCTCTACGCCATCATCAATCGCATCCGCCACACCACCTCCGGGGCTACCGCGCCGGGCGGCGCGCCGGGCGCTGCGCCGGCGGCGGCCTTCGCGGAGGC
>DASZCK010000216.1:0-3810 GCA_035943195.1 Steroidobacteraceae bacterium | reverse complement strand
AAGGTGCTGTTCGAGCCCGGCGAAGTGGTGCGCGTCATCGAGGGGCCGTTCAACGATTTCAACGGCGTCGTCGAGAGCGTGAACTACGAGAAGAACCGCCTGCAGGTGGCGGTGCAGATCCTGGGACGTTCCACCCCGGTGGAGCTGGATTTCTCCCAGGTGGAAAAGGCGTAACAGTTTTCCGGCGCAATAGCGCCATAACACGGGGAGGCAACTCTTAAGTGAGAAGCCGCATGCACCCGGGAGAGCGAGTCAATGGCAAAGAAAGTACAAGGCTATATCAAGCTGCAGGTGCCGGCGGGTTCCGCGAACCCCTCGCCACCGATCGGGCCGGCACTCGGCCAGCAGGGCGTCAACATCATGGAGTTCTGCAAGCAGTTCAATGCGCAGACTCAGAAGCTGGAGAAGGGGTTGCCGATTCCCGTGATCATCACGGTGTACAGCGACCGCAGCTTCACCTTCATCATGAAGACCCCGCCCGCTTCGGTGCTGATCCGCAAGGCGATCGGCATTGAAAAAGGCAGCGGCGCGCCGAACACCAACAAGGGGGGCAAGATCACGCGCAAGCAGATCGAGGAAGTCGCCAAGACCAAGCAGCCGGACCTGACGGCGGCGGACATGGAAGCGGCGGTGCGCACCATCGCGGGCACGGCCCGCAGCATGGGCGTCGATGTGGAGGGCCTCTAAGATGGCACTGGCAAAGCGCGTGAAGACCTGGAAGGACAAGATCCAGCCGGGCAAACAGTACCCGATCGAGGATGCGCTGAAGATCGTCAAGGAACTGGCCACGGCCAAGTTCAACGAGTCGGTCGATGCGGCGGTGAACCTAGGCATAGATGCCAGCAAGTCCGACCAGCAGGTGCGTGGTTCCACCGTGATGCCCCATGGTATCGGCAAGACGGTGCGCGTCGCGGTGTTCACCTCGGGCAAGAACCAGGAACTGGCCAAGGCGGCCGGTGCCGACATCGTCGGCATGGAGGACCTGGCGGCGCAGGTGAAGGCCGGCGAAATCAATTTCGACGTGGTCATCGCGAGCCCCGACGCCATGCGCGTCGTGGGTCAGTTGGGCCAGATCCTGGGGCCGCGCGGCCTGATGCCGAACCCCAAGGTCGGTACCGTGAGTCCGGATGTGGCGGGCGCCGTGCGCAATGCCAAGTCGGGCCAGGTGCGCTACCGCGTCGACAAGGCCGGCATCGTCCACTGCACCATCGGCAAGGCGAGCTTCGAGCCCGTCGCCCTGAAGGAGAACCTCCAGGCGCTGATCGCCGATCTGCAGAAGGCCAAGCCGGCAGCGGCCAAGGGCCAGTACCTGAAGCGCGTCACCGTGTCCTCGACCATGGGACCGGGTGTCGTGGTCGATCAGGCGACGCTGGTCGCCGCTGCGACCTGAGCTCAGGTCAGTATCTTAAGGAATAGGTTTTGCGGTCCGGTGCTGGCGTAGGCACCGGCAGTCAAAGACCGCAGGCGGAACCAGTCTTCAGCCCGTAGTACGGGCCGGATGGGTTCCTTAATGGAGAGCCTGCGCAGATGGTGCGCCGCACACGGCAAAAGGGGTTTCGCTCCTTGAGTCGTGAAGGTCGCCGTCAAGGGTGGAAGTCGTGGCGCCGAAGGGTCAACCCGGAGGCTCCGCGGCTTCTGAATTGCAACAGTGATCTTCAGGCTAGGAGAAATGAATGCCACTGAACCTTGAAGACAAGAAAGCGCTGGTTGCGGAAGTGAACGCGGTCGCGGCGAAAGCCCAGTCCGTGGTCGCAGCCGAGTACCGTGGACTCACGGTGACGCAGATGACCGATCTGCGGGCCAAGGCGCGTGCGCAGGGCGTGTACATGCGTGTCGTCAAAAACACGCTGGCTCGCAAGGCACTTGCAGGTACTGCGTTCGAGACCATCGGACCGGTGCTCAAGGGCCCGCTGGTGCTGGCCTTCTCGAAGGACGATCCGGGCGCGGCCGCGCGCGTGGTGAAGGACTTCGCCAAGGCCAACGAAAAGCTCGTCGCGACTCACATGTCCCTCGGCGGCCCGGTGCTGCCCGGGAAGGACATCGAGAAGCTGGCGAACCTGCCCACACGAGCCCAGGCGATCTCGATGCTGCTGGGAGTCATGAAGGCGCCCATCCAGAAGTTCGTCGCCACGCTCGCCGAGCCGCTGCCGAAACTGGCGCGCACGCTCGCCGCCATCCGCGACCAGAAACAGGCCGCTGCGGGCGGTTGATATCAATTTGTTCTTGAAACCTTATTTGGAGACCCCACATGGCCGTATCTAAAGACGAAATCCTCGAGTCCATTTCCAAGATGACCGTTCTCGAGGTCGTCGAGCTGATCTCCGACATGGAGAAGAAGTTCGGCGTGACCGCCGCCGCCCCGGTGGCGGCCGCTGCCGCCCCGGGTGCCGCTGCTGCTGCCGCGGCTCCGGTTGAAGAGAAGACCGAGTTCACCGTGATCCTGAAGGAGTATCCCGCCGACAAGAAAGTGAGCGTGATCAAGGTGATCCGCGAGCTGACCGGCCTGGGCCTGAAGGAAGCGAAGGACCTGGTCGAAGGCGCCCCCCAGACCGTGAAGGAAGCCGTCAACAAGGCCGATTCCGAAGCGATGAAGAAAAAGCTGGAGGATTCCGGCGCAAAGGTGGAGATCAAGTAACACCGCATGGGTCACAAGGCCGCTACCGCCTGCGATCCATTCACAGTGGGGCCCGTGCTTAAGGTACGGGTCCCATCTGTACTGACTAGAGTTTTGAGGTTAAGATGGGAGATTCCCATTTTAACCCCGTGTTTTCGCACCCCGCGTGAGGTGCGCAGCGCCGCCCTGGAGACAGTCGTGTCCGGGTGGCTTGCGCGTCGCACGCATTTTTCCGTTCCGAGGTGATCAGATGGCCTATTCCTTTACTGAGAAGAAGCGCATCCGCAAGAACTTCGGCAAGCAGCCCGGCATTCTCGATGTGCCGTACCTGCTTGCCATTCAGCTGGACTCCTACCGGACGTTCCTGCAGGCGGATGTACCCGAGGATAGGCGTACGGACGTGGGCCTGCATGCGGCCTTCAAGACCGTGTTCCCGATCTCGAGCTACTCAGGCAATGCCTCTCTGGAGTACGTGAGCTACCGCCTCGGCGAGCCCGTATTCGACGTGAAGGAATGCCAGCTGCGCGGGCTGACCTATGCGGCGCCGCTGCGCGTCAAGGTCCGCCTCATCGTCCTGGACAAGGAGGCCGCGGGCGCCAAGAAGCCCGTCAAGGACGTGCGTGAGCAGGAGGTCTACTTAGGCGAACTGCCGCTGATGACTGACAACGGCACCTTCATCGTCAATGGCACCGAGCGGGTCATCGTCTCGCAGCTGCACCGCTCCCCGGGGGTGTTCTTCGACCACGACCGTGGCAAGACCCACTCCTCAGGCAAGCTGTTGTTCTCGGCCCGCATCATTCCCTATCGCGGCTCCTGGCTGGACTTCGAGTTCGACCCCAAGGACTGCGTGTTCGCCCGTATCGACCGGCGCCGCAAGCTCCCCGTCACCATCATCCTGCGCGCCCTGGGGATGAACGAGTCCGAGGTTCTGGCAACCTTCTTCGACAACAACGCCTTCTTCCTCTCCAAGGACGAAGTGTCGATGCAGCTGGTCCCGCAGCGCCTGCGCGGCGAGACCGCGACCTTCGAGATCCGCATCGGCGAGCAGCTGATCGTCGAGGAAGGCCGGCGCATCACCGCGCGCCACGTGCGCCAGCTGGAAGATGCCGGTGTCACGCGCCTGCGCGTGCCGCGTGAATACGTCTACGGCAAGGTGCTCTCGCACGACGTGGTCAACACGGAGACCGGCGAGATCC
>DASZCK010000215.1:0-11152 GCA_035943195.1 Steroidobacteraceae bacterium | reverse complement strand
ATTCAAGCGCGATCTCGCCGAAGGAGTTCGCCAACGCGATCTTCTGGACTTGCTTCTGAATCGCAGGGTCGATGCCGTCGGCAATCAGGCGACGTGCTGAGTCTCGCTTCTCTCGGGCCCGCTTGAGCGCGACGTCCGGATATTTCCCGAGCGCTAGGAGTCGCTCGGCCTGTCCGAAGCGATATTTGAAGCGCCAAAGTTTCGCGCCCGATGTCGACACTTTGAGATAGAGGCCACCTGAGTCGTAGAGCTTGTACGGCTTGTCGAGCGGCGTCGCCTGCCGAACCTGGGATTCACTTAAAATGGGCATTGAACCCGCTCCCTATGGGGTATTGTCACAATTGAAGTCGCCATACCCCACTGTGTACCCCAAAGCCGTCTCGGGACGTGGCGGTACAAGGGAGGACGCGCAAGGACAGGTTTTTCCCGGAAAATCGAAAGATTTCGGGACGATAGGCGACGTGAAGGGATGTCGAAGGAAGCGGTTTTGGCGCCCCCGGCCGGAGTTGAACCGACGACCTACCGCTTAGGAGGCGGTCGCTCTATCCACTGAGCTACGGGGGCGAACCGGTGAAGTTTACCTGATGTCGGCAATCGTACTATGGCTCGTATCCTTCGTCCCCGGAAAGTCGCACCGCACCTTGCAGAGCATGGATCGTCAGCGCCTGGGCAACCGGATCCTGGAAACTGAAGAACAACCCGCCCGGCTGGCAGTGGAGGTAGAAGTCGTCCTGAGCCCGCTGGCAGGAGGGGCAATGGTTCGCAAAGCAGCCCTGCCCTGCGCGACGCCGCACCGGATGGTACTTGGGCCAGCGGGCTAACTGCAGCCGCAGCGCCTCGTCAATGCGCGTCACATTTGACACGCTGAAATCCACGGTCGGCTCTCCGTCCACCAATCCCGTCTGGCAGTAGAGACAAATTACTTCAATATCCGCGTGGCAGTGCCAGCACTTCACCCGGCCGCTCACGACCAGTGCCTCATCGCTCACGATCCGGAACTCGCTTCTCATAGGCTGAAATCGTCACGCCCCAGTTCCCGACGCAGACTGTCCATCTGTCGCTGCGGGTCAGCCTCGAGCGACCGGTCCGCTCCGGTGCGCAGCGCCCGCCAGTCGCGGACGGCCTGGTTTCTGATTTCTTCGGGTGTCTTGCGCACGTCTGGCTGTAAGAGTTCCTGCCGTCGAGCGAATTGCTCGCGCACTTGGTCGCCAAGGACACTGTGTCCACCGCGGCGTTCGATCTCCCAGGCCACTCGGGGCAACCACAGCCGCGAGTCAGTCCGGAGCTCCGTTGTCGACTCTGGAATATGCGATATACGAGCTTCAAGGCCGGCTTCGCGCAGTGCTTCATTCGTTCTGTCGGCCCAGAGCCGGCGTATCTGGGAGTGTTCCTCCATGGCCCGCGGCAGCCCCATCTCATATCGTTGCGACCCGCTCAGCTCGGCAATGGTCTTGGGCCCAAGCCCGTGCGGCGTCACCTCACGGGTGGTCGAGAGCAGGTGAGCATGGAAGTTGCGCGGATCGCTGCGTGGCTGGTGCAAGGCCAGATCCACAGCATTGCCATAGCGATCGGAGATCTCTTGGGCGAAGCTGCGGGCGAGGAGCGTACGCTGCGCGCCGTTGAGTTCGTGCGGCAGCGCCACTACGTACTCCCTGGCCACCCGGGCATTGGCGCGCGGCTCGGAGCGCTCCACGACGTTCCATAGCTGGCTGCGATCCCTCGCCCAATCCGGTTGGGCGCCGGCTGCGTCGTACTGCGAAGGCAACAGAATTTCTTTGTATTCGACGTCACGACGGTCGGAGTGATCGTAGATGCGTCCCGAGCGTTCGTCGCGAATCCGCTCACCCGCGCGATAGGCCGCGGCACTGGTGGAGACGCTTCCGCCCGTGCCGGCGCTGCGGCCGAAGGACTTCACTCCCAGGTAGTAGATCGCCATTTCGATATCGCGTCCGACTCGGCTCGTCGTCAGCGAGTGATCCGCACCGCGTGCCAGGTGGGAGATGAGGCGATCTTCAGATAACCGTGCAGATCCGGCAGCTGTTCCAGCTGCGCGGCAAGCACCGCCGGCTCGACCATCCGCTGTTCACTGATCTGCACCGAGTGGCGCCCGCCACCGGAAAAGAGCGCGCCGGAACCATCGCGGCCCCGAGACCGTTGGCGCCTGACTACTTCGCGATCGCCGATGAGCTTTGAGGCAAATTGTGAGGTTCCCCCATTCTCACTTCCCGAGCACCGAAGTATCAAAGTATTGCCGCAGTTTTCAATAATGCTTTGACCGACTCCCTGGCCGTACGTCGCCGAAATTTGCGAAACCGCCTGCAGCCCCAGGACGCAGCGACCCCCAAATTTTCGCAAGCGCGTCAGCGCATCCTTGAGACCCTCAATCGCGCCCAGGGCGTCAAGTTCGTCCACCACCAGCCATAAACGCTGGTCGACGCCCTCCTCCTGACTCAATGCTTCGTAGATGGCCAGACCCATCCAGGTAGCAATCAGCGTGCGCAGTGCCGCGATCTGTCGTGCCGTATAGGGGATGAACAGCGCGCCACGACCCTGGCGCACCCAATGACGCACCGAGAACGGCGCACCGCCTTGCCATTGGACGAAGTCCAGAGGCCGCAGTGCCGATACGGCAATGGAACGCAGTGAGCCGAACATGCGCGCATTGTCACGATCGAGGAATGGCTGCGCGGGAGTTCCAGCGAGCAGCGGCCGCAGCTCCTCGACACCGGCGACTGCGATGAGCCGCCACAGCTCGCGGGTGTCACACTCCGGGATGAGCCGGCAACGCTCGAGCACGGCGGCCACGAAGGCACGCGCGTAACCGCGCCATTCAGCCGCCGCGCTATCGGCGCTGCTTGAGATCAGAGCTGCGGCGAGGTGTTCAGGGTCCGCCAGATCCTCCAGTTCTGTCAGCGGTTCCCATCGCACCGAGCGCGTCATGAAGGGATTCAGAATCCGATCCGCGCGCCAGGGATCGAAGAATCTGGCGCAGTAACCGCCGTCCGGATCAGCGATGACTGCGCGGTCACCGCGCGCAAGCGCGGCAGCCAGCAGTTCCCGGATCACCGTTGACTTGCCGGTTCCGGTGGTCCCGATAATCTTGAAGTGTTTGGTCTCATCCAGCGGCCCGAGCGGTCTCCCGGCCACGGTCAACCGGGTACCCGAGTGGGCCCGGAAGCGCCAGTACAGCCGCCGCAGCGGACCTGGCTCGAGGACCTGCGCGCCACGCACCCCGACTTCCCGCCGGCCGAAGGATCTGCTCTGCCAACCACTCACCTCAGTAGCCCTTCACGACCATGAAGTCGGCACCCTCACCATACAGCGGCGCCTTGCGGTCGATCCGCACGCACAGACGTTGTGCCGCGCCACAGTGCCGCAATTCCATCCGCCCGCCCTCACGGGAAAGCAGCGCCACCCGCGCCGAGAGTTCAGTTTGACTTTGGCGTGCTTGAAGCACCCGAGTGGGAGATGGCATCAGTAACCAGCTCAGCAGCACCGGCACGAGCGCACACACGGATACGATCCCGCAGCACCAGCGCGCAAAGCGCGCGCCCGTCGCGCGGTGCACCTGAGAAAGCGTCGCCGCGGCGCGCAGTCCCGCCGCGTCCATGAAAGCCCGCTGCACGGCTTCCCCCAGAGTCGAATCGAGCGCCCGGGACCTGGTATCCAAAGTCGCCAACAGACCGTGGATTTTTGTCTGTTGAGCATGGACATTCTCCAGGATGGGGCGCAGCTCCTCCGGCTGGCCTCGGGTTCCCGCATCAGAGTTCATAGCCAGCCTCCTGATGCGCTGTGGCTTCGCGATCGGGTGTCAACCGAACCCGCAGCCACTGCGGGCGGGATGCAAGCTTGAGATAGCCTGAGAGGTCCGGTAGCTGCTCGATCTGCGAGGGCAGCACCGCCGCCTCAACCGTGACCTGCTGGCTGGTGGTCCTCACCCCCACGAGTTCCAAGGGACGGCGCGACCGTGAATGAGTGGTTCTCAGCACCTCCCGATCACCGATCAGGTTGGAGGCAAACCGCGCGGTCCCGCCGCCCTCGCTCGCGGATGAGCGCAATATCAACGAATTTGCGCAGTTTTCGACGATGGTATGTGCGTCTCTATTATAGATGCTGGAAACTTGCGAAACCGATTGCACCCCCAAGACGCAGCGGCCCCCAAACTTTCGCAGGCGCGCAAGAGCGTCTTTGAGACCATCAATCTGTCCGACCGCATCCAGTTCGTCGACGACAAACCACAGCCGCTTTGCGCTTTCCGGCTGATTCATGGCCTCAAATATCGACAGGCGCATCCAGGCCGATATCTGCGAGCGCAAGGCCGCGATCTGGCCTGCCTGGTAGGGTATGAACAGGACGCCGCCGCCGGAGTTCTCGCCGCCCGATCCGCGCACCCACTCACGCACCGACAATGGCTCCTGGCGTTGCTCGCCGATGTATTCAAGAGCGGTAACCGCGGAGCTGGTGACGGAACGGATCGAGTCGAACATCCGGGTGTTGTGCTCATCCAGGAAGGGCTGCGCGGCGGTGCCGGCCAGCAAAGTCCTCAGCTCGCGCGGTTCGGCGATGACCAGCAGCCGGTGCAACTCGCTGACTTCCTTGACGCCGGCCTCATGAGCGCGGCGTGCCACGGCGGTGAAGAACGTCCGTGCGTATCCCCGCCAGCTACGGTCCGACCCCTCATGATCCGGGATCAGCGAGCGCGCCAGCTGCTCAATGTCGTAAGGGGTCTGGATCTCTCCAAACAGGTCCCACTTTCGTGAATTCGCCGCGAAAGGATTGAGAATGACGTCACCGCGTTCTTTGCGGTAAAAGCGCCGCAGGTAGCCGCCATCCGGATCCGCGATCACCGCGCGATCCCCGCGCGCCAGTGCCGCCGTCATAATTTCTGCGATGGCCGTGCTCTTGCCCGTCCCCGTCGTGCCAATGATCTTGAAATGCTTGGTTTCATCGGCTTCGAGGATGGGCACACCCGCCAGGGTCAGCCCGGCGTTGCGTCCGGGAGCCGAGCGCGCCTGGCGGGTCCGAACCAGGCCAAGCGGCTCATTCTCAACGACGACAGTTCCGCGCCGGTGCTCGGCGGCCTCATTCGTAGGCTTGGCCAGAACCCGCCCGGCGATATAGCCAACGGCGACACTGGTAACCGCGCCCGCGGCCACGGACATGGCGCCCCCGCCCAACGACCAGCCGAAGGCGGCACCCAGGCTGGCGGCGCCCGACACCGCCGCGCCGGCCGCCAGTGTCACCGGCAGTGCGTACACCGGGGCAGCGATCAGCCGACGCCAGGAAGCGCCGTTGCGCGCCATGGCGAACAACATCGGCGCGGCGACCGAAACGTACCCGAGAGCAAGTCCGGCGCTGCCCTGGGTCACGGATGTTGCTGCACCCAACATGGCATCACGGTCGCATGCGGGAGGCCGCCGCGCACCGCATGAATCCGGCGCATTCGTTCAGCAATGGCCCGGTCGCGCCGCCCTTGCCGGCCCGTACCAGATTTCCTTGATGTAACGGACATGTCCCTGCACGGCGAACTGGATCACCACATCCACCAGCGTTCCCAGCAGCTGGCGGATGTCCGCGCGCGACATCTCACGACCCGCTTCGTTCTGCTTCACCAGCAGCACCAGCTGCTCGAAGGCCAAATCAGCCGATGCGGCATGGACGCTGGTGATGGATCCCGGGTGTCCCGAGTTCACGTTGCGAAGATAGTCGAAGGCTTCTTCGGCACGCAGCTCCGCCAACAGGATGCGGTCTGGCTTCATACGCAGACACGCCTCCAGCAACTGCTTGGGAGTGACCTGGCTGCGACCCTGGCCACCCTTGCTATAGAACAGCCGCACGTGGTTGGGATGGCGGTCGAACACCAGTTCCTGCGCGTCTTCAATGCTGATCAGGCGTTCCCGCTGTGGGATCTCCCGGATCAGTGCCTTGGTCCAGGTTGTCTTGCCGGATCCGGTGGGTCCGGAGACCAGGATATTGCGGTGGCTCACGACGGCCAGACGCATGAAACCGACGTAGTCACGCGCTGCCAGCAGTGCCAGCAGCTGCTCTTCCAGCGGGTCGACTGCGGCGGCGCCGTGTCGCGTTCCTGCGAAAATCCCCTGCTTTGCCAATTCATCCAGCGACCAGGTCCGGGGCGCCGGTTTGCGGATGGTGACCGAAACGGTCCGTGCGAGGGTCGCGGGTGGCATCGCCAACTGGATTCGCTCCCCGCCCGGCAGTGACGCCGACAGGAGGGGCGATTGTTCATCGATGCGCTGCTGGGTGGCGTTGGCGACCAGCTTGCACAGCCGCAGACACCAGTCGAAGCTCGCGACGGCCAATGGCACGGTCTGCCAGCCGCGAGGTGATTCGATGAACGCCTCGCCCGGCCGGTTGATGCACAGCTCCGTCACCCCCTCAGTGGCCAGCAACGGTTCCAGGTCTCGCAACGTCAGCGCCAGTGCCGATCGCTCCGGCTGCGTCGCAGCCGCTTCACTGCTGATGAGCGGCCACCGTCTCGCGCAACTGATAGACCTGGCGAAAATCCAGGTCACGCGCGACCAATACCTGGATACGATCACCTTGGTTCTTGGTGATAGTCGGTGCCAGGCCGATGGACCCCTTTAAGGCCTCGGTCGCGACATTTTGTGAAGTCGACGTGTCATAGATCACCGTCGAGGAGCGCTGCGCGACCTGCGCGGCAGCATCCACCAGCGAGATCAGGATGGCGGCACCGAAGCGCTGCCAGAAATGCCGGTCCACTTCACCGTCGAGGCCGGAGCGCCCCAGGGCATCGGTACCCGGCGACGCCAGTGGCACGACCACGCCGGTCGGGGTGCGCGCCTCGGTCCACAGCACGAACAGGCGCGCCGCGCCTTGCTGCACCTGGCCGCGCGTCTCGCCAATGAGTTTCGAACCTCGCTCCAGCAGCACAACCTTGCCGTCGACGCTGAAGGTGTCGGTTGCGGTAATGCAGGTGGTCATTCCCGGCAAGGAGGAATCAATCGCGGTCTCCAAGGTGCAATCGATGAAGGATCCCTTGGCCAGCAGTAACCGCTGCGTAGGCAGCTCACTGGCCCTGCCGGTTGGCATCACGGTGGGAGTGAGCAGTGCTCCGAGAGGCCCGGAATCCGTCGTAACGATGCTGTCGTGAAGGTCCGCGGGCGCTGGCGCCGAGCTGCCCACGAAAGCCGGCCCTGCCAGGCGGCGGTCAGGGGCGGAATTCTGGGGAACCTGAGGCGTCGCGAATGGCGGCGTGGCAGTGGCTGCCGGCAGCAGCGGCGCTGCTGACAGAACCGGATCTGTTGGAAGCGACACCTGAGGCTGTACCGGCGACGCCGCAGCCGGTGTGGGCGAGCTCGGCTCGTGACTCAGGTCCAAGGGCGGCAGCGCACTATCCGCCATGGCGGCAGGTGCGTGGCTTTGGCGAGTCGCCACCGGAGCACTTCGAGCATGTAGCAGGGTGCCGTAGTACCAGACCAGCAATCCCACGCCGACGCCCCCACACAGCAGCACGGCAAGGGCACCGCTCAGGCGCGATTGCAATGAGCGGGCTCGTGCCATCGAGGCCACGCCACGTTCGGATACCTGATCATCGCCGTCAGCGGATAGCCGCGTCGTCCGGGTTTCCATCACGGCGTCTGCCTGGATGCGCGCTGCACATTCGGTGCAATGGTCCCGGAGGGCAGACGCTCGCCGGTCCCCGAGAAGCCCTTGTTGACGATGCAGCCGGTCAAGGCGCCGCGTCGCAAAATCAAGCGTCGGGCGATTCGGTGGATCACCACCTCGCCCGATTCGATGCTGAAGTTGAGCAGAGACTCGGTGCCATCATCATTGCGCACGAATATGGCCGGTTGTTCGGCGCGCTGGCCGAACAGCAGGTGCGTCTGCACGCCATCGTCCCAGGCTGCCGCCGGGCGCAACAGCTCGGTACCGCAGAACCAGTAGTCGGTGTTGTGCGAACGGGCCTCCGGCGCCTGTTCCAGGTGCTGCTCCAGATCCTTTTCAGTCCGAGTGGCTGCGGCGACGGCCGCGACACTGGTGGGATAGCGGAAGCGCACGACGTACATGGCTGCCGGTAGCGAGCTCGCGCCGGCTATCGGCACCGAATAGTCAAACTGGTATTGCCGCCGGGATGTCAGCACTGTGAGATTGGTGACCACGCCGGTCGCCTTGGGCTTCAGGAACAGATGGCTCCCCTGCGCCACGTATGCCAGACCTTCGATATCACCCGCCGCCAGGCCCACGAAGGACTCCTCCGGATCGAACTGCACATCGATCTGGTAACCCACTCGGGCGTGCAACACATAAACCTGCCCGGGATCGTAGTCAGCGATGCGGATGCGGGAGTCCAGGCCAGCCGCGGCGGGAACGACTTCCGCAGTAGCGACCGCTGAGCCGCCAGACACCACCGCGGCGAGGCAGAACGCCGTGACCCCGCTGCGCCACCACGAAGTCATTGGCCCGCCTCCTGTTCGGTATGGAAGTCCACGATCCGGAATCCCAAGGGATTCAGGCCGCGCTGTCGGGCATCGTGCGACGGCTGCGCATAGTCATAGCGAATCGAGGCGATCCAGTGACTGAGCTGCTCGGCGCCGTCACCTGCCCCCTGCACGCGTCTGACGTAGCGCACCTGCGCCAGCCCCGGATCACGATCCGCTTGCTTCAGAAAGGTCACGGAGGTAATGCGCGTCTGGACGGTCGTTCCGTCTTTGTAGAGATTCAGCGGTGACTCGGGGTTGCTGCGCTTCCACTGCGCGTACCACAGCTGATTACTCTGCGCTGAATGGAAGGCTCCGCACTCCGTATAATCACTCTCCGCCATGGCGAGGTTGAATCGCTGGCAGACGCTGACGTAGTGGCTGAGGAGGTAGCGTGTCACGAGCTGCGAAGGTTGGGCCCGACCATCGTACTGCGGCACCACGTCGACGATGCCGGTGGAACTATCCACGCGGATGACATAGGGTTCCACCCGCTTCAGGGGCATCAATGCCACCAGCGCCACCGCAACGGCGAGCGCACAGCTCCATCCGGCGGCGGCCACCCAGCGCCAGATGCGCGCGGACTCGCTCCAAAGCCGGGTTCGATCCGCCTCCCAGGAGGCACTCTCCTGCCAGTATCCGGTCAGTTCAGTGGCGGCGTTCATGGCTGCCGATGCTCCAGGCTCCCAGGATTGATGGGCCGCAGAGTGGAGTCGCATGAAACCTTGGTAGCCGGTGAAGCGGTACAGCCTCCTACGGCGGCCAGGGCCATGAGGAGCCAGGCCATCAGGCCGCCACGGCAGTGATTCAACACGAGAGCCTCCTTCAGCGAATGATCCGTTGGGGTAGGGTGCGCATAAAACCGCCGACGCCGCGGCTCCACACGCCCATGCTGCTCAGGGCACTGCCTCCTGCGAGGCTGGCGGCAATGGGCATGATCTGACGCAGTACCAGCAGCACGATCACGGCCGCCAACAGCATGTCGAGGGCATCGACCGTGGCCAGTGCCGAACCACGTGCCGCGGTCTGCGTGGCGTAGCTTTGGACCAGGCTCAGCAGCAGGGCCCCCAGCAGCACTGTCAGCACCGTGATGAAGCCATAGTTCGCGAGCTGCATCAGCCACGCATCAAAAAGCCGGCGCGTTCCCTCGAACAGACGGAAGATGATGAACAGTGGGCCCAGGGCCAGCAGCACTGCCAGCGCGATTTTCGACAGCGCGATGAGAAACATGGCATAGCAGCACACCAGTCCCATCACGATCCACACCAGCACCCCGGCGATATAGAACCCCACCTCGTTCTTCCAAATGCTGCCGCGGCTCCACAATTCGCCGGCGACCGTTCCGGCGGCCTGCCAGACCACATCCAGAGTACTGACCGGCGAGGCTGAGCCGGCAACGGCCGCTGCCAGCTGCGCCGGTGCGTTATAGAACGTGTCGACGATGACCGCGTTGTACAGCCACAACTGCAGCGCACCGCCCATGACGACTACCAGCAGAATGATTCTGCGCAGACCGGTGATGAATGGTTCTTCAACTTTCCCTGTCAGTTGCAGGTATCCCCAGAACATCACGTACAGCGAGCCCACTGTCACCAGCGCCGGCTCCAGCGCCACCGATAGACGCGCCGTGTTGGTGCCGATGTAGTTCATCAGTTGGGCGTCCAGCCAGGAAGAAAAGGTCGCAAAGAACCCCATGGCACACTCCCATTGCGGAATCAGGCTAGGGGGTAGGCTCGAAACGGGCGGCGAACCGACCATGCCCGAGAACCACCGCTTCCCGGTCCTGTTGTTCGTTCGCCCATTGCTGGGCCTGCGCTGCCTGATACAAAGATTGGAGCTTGGTCTGTTCGTTCTGCAGCATTCCGGCCTCGGCCCCGATGCGGGCCTGCAGATCCAGCGCCGCCTTCTGATCGGTTGCACCCCCAATGGCGCTGATCAGCTGCTGTAGAGAGTCAAATCGCCCGCTCGAGTTGCTGAGCGCCGCGCCGGTAATTCCCTGCAGCAGCGCAATCGTGGAGCGCCAGGCGGAGATGCGCGCCTGCTGCGCCGGCGGCAGTGACGCCAGTTGCTGCGGCGACAGCACGGCATTGGTTTGTATCGCTGCCTGGATGGCGGTGGATAGATTGGAATTGCCCGAGTTGACCTGCGCCAGCGCGGCGCTGAGGTCTGACATATTGGCCGGCAGGTAGTTACGCACGGTTCCCGACAGCAGGTTCTGCATGCCGCGCGTGCCGGTGATGGCCTGAAAATCCTGTTGCGCCTGGGAGAGTTGCCCGCGGGCGGTGGTCAGGGCCTGGTCGAGCGTCTGAACCTGTTGCATCAGCTGCGCAAGGGCCGAGACGTCGATAACGGCCCACTGCGCGCGGGCACTGGGTGCGGCGGACATCAAGACGAATGCCAAGAGACCAAACAGATGCGCGCGACTGATCTTCATCGGAGGACTCCCTTTGGTCATGGATTGGGTGATACGGCTTCGGCCATGAAAGTCGGCAACCATTGGGCAGGGTCGGGCCCCAGGCGGTCGATGAGCCTGTGCAGGCGCTCGACCGAGCTGGCGCGGCCGGAAATCACCGCCAGCTCCGGCTCGAGGCCCTTCAGATCCAGCTGGCACACGACGCTTTGATTCCCCTGCCGGACCAGAAACTGCCGTGACCCCACGGTGAGTTGTTCCTTGATGAGTCGAAACTCGCGCT
>DASZCK010000214.1:0-34731 GCA_035943195.1 Steroidobacteraceae bacterium | reverse complement strand
ACCTTGGCCTCATACGCTGCGCTGACCGCGTCCACCACTTTCTGCCGCAGCGCCGCCTCCTCCATGTCCGGCTGCTCGGCCAGCCACGCCGCCGCATCCACGCTGGCGCCGAAGTCCCGCGCCAACGCTTCGCCCAGGCCCTTCAGGTCCCACTCCTGGGGCGCCGCGGTCTTGGGCATGAACTGGTCCATGAGCGTGCCGATGGCTTCCTCGCGGATGCCAGCGATCGCCGCCGAGAGATCCTCGGTTCCCATGATCGCGGTGCGCTGCTGGTACACGACCTTGCGCTGATCGTTGGCCACGTCGTCGAACTGCAGCAGCTGCTTTCTGATATCGAAGTTGTGCGACTCGACCTTGCGCTGCGCCTTTTCGATCTGGCGCGTGAGCATGGCGCTCTCCATGACCTCGCCTTCCTTCATGCCCGCCATCTGCAGCAGACGCTTGGTGCGCATCGGGTCACCGAAGATGCGCATCAAGTTGTCTTCCATCGAGAGGAAGAAACGGCTCGAACCCGGATCGCCCTGGCGGCCGGAACGGCCGCGTAACTGATTGTCGATACGCCGCGATTCGTGGCGTTCGGTGCCGACGATGTGCAGGCCGCCCGCCGCCAGGGCAGCGTCGTGGCGCACCTGCCAGGCCGCGCGCACCGCATCGCGCGTGGCCTGATCGGTCTCGGCGGGCAGCGCCGCGAGCTCGGCGGACAGATTGCCGCCCAGCACGATGTCGGTACCACGACCGGCCATGTTGGTCGCAATGGTCACCGTCCCCGGAACGCCCGCCTGCTCGACAATGAGTGCTTCGCGCTCATGCTGCTTGGCGTTGAGCACCTGGTGCGGAATGTTGGACTTCTGCAAGAGGCCCGCCAGGAACTCGGAGGTCTCGATGGAGGTGGTGCCGACCAGCACTGGCTGGCCGCGCTTCGCGCAATCTTGGATGTCCTCGATGATGGCTTCGAACTTGTCCTTCTGCGTCAGGTACACGAAGTCCGGCATGTCCTTGCGGATCATCGGCTTGTGGGTCGGGATCACCACCACTTCCAGGCCGTAGATCTGCAGGAATTCCGGCGCTTCGGTGTCCGCCGTGCCGGTCATCCCGGACAACTTGCGATAGAGGCGGAAATAGTTCTGGAAGGTGATCGAGGCGACGGTCTGGTTTTCCTCGCGGACCCGCACGCCCTCTTTTGCCTCCACCGCCTGGTGCAGGCCATCGGACCAGCGGCGGCCCACCATGGTGCGGCCGGTGAACTCATCGACAATGATGACTTCGCCGCCGCGCACGATGTATTCCACGTCCCGCTTGTACAGCGCGTGCGCGCGCAGCGCGGCATTGAGGTGGTGCATCAGGCGGATATTGGCCGGGTCATACAGGCTCTCGCCTTCGCGCAGCAGCCCGGCCTGGGCCATCAGTTCCTCGACGCGGACATGGCCCGCCTCGGTGATGTTCACCTGCTTCTGCTTCTCGTCCACCGCGAAATCGCCGGGACCTTCCTCTTCCTTCTGCAGGGTGAGCTTGGGCACCAGTGAGTTGATGGCAAGGTACAGTTCCGTGCTCTCATCTGCGGGGCCGGAAATGATCAGCGGCGTGCGCGCCTCATCGATGAGGATCGAGTCCACTTCGTCGACCACGGCGAAGGCCAGGGCACGCTGCACCTTGTCCTCGAGCCGGAAGGCGAGATTGTCGCGCAGGTAGTCGAAGCCGAACTCGTTGTTGGTGCCGTAGGTGATGTCGCAGCCATAGGCCGCGCGTTTTTCTTCGGGATCCTGCGAACTGCGGATGACCCCGACGGTGAGGCCGAGGAACCCGTAAACCGGACGCATCCAGTCCGCATCGCGCGCGGCGAGGTATTCGTTGACGGTCACGATGTGCACGCCCTCGGCGGGCAGCGCATTCAGGTAAGCCGGCAGCGTCGCCATGAGGGTCTTGCCCTCGCCGGTGCGCATTTCGGAAATCTTGCCCTGATGCAGGGTGATACCGCCCAGCAGCTGCGCATCGAAGTGCCGCATCTTGAGCGTCCGGCGCGCCGCTTCGCGCACCACGGCGAAGGCCTCGGGCAGCAGGTCATCGAGCGTCGCGCCCTCGCGCAGGCGGGCGCGCAATTCCGGGGTCTTGGCCGCCAGCTGCTCATCGCTCAGGGCCTGGACGGCGCTCTCGAAACCATTGGTCTGCTGCACGTAGCGTTGGAAGCTGCGCAGCAGCCGGTCGTTGCGGCTGCCAAAGACACGCGTGAGCAGTTTCAGCACTTAGGACATCCTGGTCAAAATTTTGAGCTGCACCAAACACTTAGGATGTCTTCGGGCGCAGCGGAGCGGCGTATTGTACGCAATAGCCACCAATCCGGTAATCCAGACGGTGCCTTGGGGACATTGGGGTGCCCCGGCGGGGGCACAAGGGGCGGGGTGCTAGCGCCTGACGAAAATCAGCGGATCGATCTGGGTGCCGTTGTGCAGGACTTCAAAATGAACGTGCGGCCCGGTGGAGTGTCCGGTTGAGCCCATGAGTGCGATCTGCTCGCCACGGGTCACGGTTTGCCCGACTTTCACCAGTGCGCTCTCGTTGTGGGCGTAGCGGGTGATGTAGCCGTTGCCATGGTTGATCTCCACCAGCGTGCCAAAGCCGCTGCGCTCACCCGCCCAGGTCACGATGCCGGCCGCCACCGCCATCACCGGCTCACCCTCGGTACCCGGGAAATCCAGGCCCTTGTGGAAGCCCTCCTCACCGGTGATCGGGTCGCTGCGCTCACCGAAATAGGAAGAAATCGCCCCTTCCGCGACCGGCTTGCCTTCAGGGCGCACCGAATCGCTGATCTTGCGCGCCACGATCACGTTTTCCAGCGCCGAAAGCTGCGCGTCGCGCAGGTCAACCCGTTGTTCCAGCTGCTTTAGCTGGGAAACCAGATCCGGCATCGGGCTGCTGGCCACGGGCGCCGAGGAGGAGGCGGCGGCGGCCGGCTCGTCGTCGAAGTTGAACTGGCGCCGGTCCACATTGGCGATGGTCGTGATGCGCTTGCCCAGCGCATCGATGCGGATGATGTGCGCGTCGAGCTGGCCCAGGCGCCCGGCGATGGCGTCCACGCGCTCCTGGATCCGGGCGCGGATTTCGGCGATTTCAGATTTCTGTTCGGCGAGCACCCGGCTCCAGGCCTTGGGATCCGCCGCCGAGCCGCCATGGGCGCCCAGCTGCATGCCGATGGCAAACGCGGTCCCCAGGGCCCCCAGCACCACCAGGCCGATCACAGCCAGCGTGACCGGATGCGCGAGGTCGAAGTACCTCGAACGACCGCCACCCTGTCGCCCGGAAAAAACTATGATGTTCACGCCGCCCCGGCCTCACGCTTTCATTTTCCTGCCCCGCCTGCCAACGAATATGCAGAAGAAGCCCCCCGGTGACAAGGCGAATACCGGTCGTAGTTCGCGGATAACACCAACCCGTAGACCGCAGTCACGCAATTCGCTGGATTCTGTTAAAGACCTGCTGCAGCGGGCCACGCCGGTGCTGGCGGGCCTGCAGCGCGAGGCGCTGCGTCAGCGCGACTGGCTGCAGTGGGTGCGGCGCGAACTCCCCGAGGACCTGGCGGGCCACGTGACGGGGGTCGCGGAACAGGCCGGCGAGCTTGTCATATTCGCGGAATCCGCCGTGTGGGGCGTGAGGCTGCGCTACGCGGCCCCGCAGCTGCTCGAGGCCATGGATGCGGCGCGAATGAAGATTGGGGGGGTGAGAGTGCGGGTGGTGCCGCGCACCGCTCCGCCGGCCTGAGGGTCAGTAGACCGACGAGGAGTGGGCCACGGCAAAAGCTTCGACATAGGAGATCGGCGCATCCGAGTGCTTCTCGAAGGTGACCTCCTCCCACGATGAGCGTTTCGACAACAGCGCGCGCAGCAGCTTGTTGTTGAGCGCATGCCCGGATTTGTAGCCGCTGAACTCGCCGATCAGGCTGTGACCGAGCAGGTACAGATCACCGATCGCATCCAGGATCTTGTGCTTCACGAACTCATCTTCGTAACGCAATCCGTCCTCGTTCAGGACCCGCACATCATCCAGCACGATGGCGTTGTCGAGGTTGCCGCCCAGGGCAAGATTGCGGGCCCGCATCATCTCCAGGTCGCGCATGAAACCGAAGGTGCGCGCCCGGCTGATTTCCTTGAGAAAGGAAGTCGTCGAAAAATCCATCGAGGCGCGCTGGGCGCGTCGTTTGAAAATCGGGTGGTTGAATTCAATCTCGAAGTTGACCTTGAAGCCTTCGAACGGTTCAAACATCGCCCACTTGTCGCCGTCCTCAACCTTCAGCGGCTCGGTGATGCGGATGAAGCGCTTCGGGGTCAGCTGCTCCTCGATTCCGGCCGACTGCAGCAGGAACACGAAATGACTGGCGCTGCCGTCCATGATGGGAACTTCCGGCGCGCTCACCTCGACCACTGCATTGTCGATCCCAAGGCCAGCAAAGGCGGACAGCAGGTGCTCGACGGTCGAGACCCGCGCCTCACCGCTGACCAGCGTGGTGCCCAGCTGCGTGTCGCCGACATTTTCGGCGTGCGCGGCCACGGTGGCGAACTCGCCCAGGTCCGAGCGCCGGAACAGAATCCCGGTGTCCGGCGCCGCCGGGCGCAGTGTCATCAGGACCTTTTTACCCGTGTGCAGACCAACGCCCGAGGCGCGAATCGTGTTTTTCAGTGTGCGTTGGCCGACCATTAGACTCTCAACATGCGCGGACCCAAGTGTTCGCCGGGCGCACCCTGCGCCCGGTGAATCCGGCACCTCTACCGTATCACAGCTTCGGGGATCGATCTGCCGTACAGGTGAGGTGCCGATCCCAGTTTTCAATCTGCCTGGCGACGCAAAAAAGCCGGAATATCCAAGAGATCCTCAGAATCTGCATCTGCACGCAGCCCGTCACCGACCGCGCGCTGGCGCTGGTACGTCGGCTTGTCCAGGTCCGCATAGTTGGGATTGGTGGCCGGTCTGGTCCGACTCACCACCCGCATCGGCGGTGCCTGAACGTGGGCTTCACGGCTCATCATGCTGGGCGCAGCATGCGTTGCCGGCACGCGCACGGCCGCCGCAGGCCGCCCCAGTCCGGTCGCCACCACGGTCACGCGCACCACATCCGTCAGTTCCGGATCAATGACCGTTCCGACCACGACGGTCGCGTCCTCTGATGCGAACTGTTTCACGATGTTGCCGACTTCCTGGAATTCACCGATCGACAGGTCCATGCCGGCGGTGACGTTCACCAGGATGCCGTGCGCGCCTGCCAGATTGATGTCTTCCAGCAGCGGCGAGGACACGGCGGCTTCGGCGGCCGCACGCGCCCGACCCTCGCCGCTGGCGACACCGGAACCCATCATGGCCATGCCGGTTTCCGCCATCACGGTGCGCACATCCGCGAAGTCGACGTTGATCAGGCCGGGGCGGGTGATGAGCTCCGCGATGCCCTGCACCGCGCCCTGCAGCACCTGGTTGGCGGATTTGAAGGCATCCAGCAAGGTGGTCTGCGCACCCAATACCGTGAGCAGCTTCTGGTTCGGAATGGTGATGAGCGAATCGCAGTACTTGCCAAGTTCCGCCAGCCCATGGTCGGCCACCAGCGAACGCTTGCCGCCCTCCATTTCAAACGGACGGGTCACCACCGCGACGGTAAGGATACCCATCTCCTTGGCCACCTGCGCCACCACCGGTGCAGCGCCGGTGCCGGTGCCGCCACCCATGCCGGCGGTGATGAACAGCATGTCGCAGCCGTCCACCAGTTCGACGATACGGTCGCGATCCTCCATCGCGGCCTGGCGACCCACTTCAGGGTCGGCGCCGGCGCCCAGGCCCTTGGTGATATTGCAGCCGATCTGCAGCGCGGTCTTCACCTTCGAGTGCTTCAAGGCCTGCGCGTCGGTGTTGACGCACATGAAGTCCACGCCGTCGATGCCCGTGGTCACCATGTGTGCGACCGCGTTGCCGCCGCCGCCTCCCACGCCGATCACCTTGATTACGGCACTCTGGCTGTATGCATCCATCAGTTCAAACATTGCTGGCTCCTTGATCCCCGTAGCGGTCTGTGCGATGAGAAAAAAATCAGAAGTTGCCCTGAAACCAGGACTTCATGCGGTCAATGACGCTCTTGCCCCCGGGCCGGCGCCCGGCTCTGGCCGAAGTGGTGTTGTCACGGGCGTAGAGCAAAAGCCCCACCCCCGTCGAATAAATCGGGCTGCGCACGGCCTCGGCGAGGCCGGTCACGTGCTGCGGCAGGCCCAGACGCACCGGCACGTGGAATACTTCCTCGGCCAGTTCAATGGTTCCCTCCATGCGCGCGCTGCCACCGGTGAGCACGATGCCGGCCGCGATGGCTTCCTCGAAACCGCTGCGCCGCAGCTCGTCGCGCACCAGCCCGAACAGCTCCTCGTAGCGCGGCTCCACGATCTCCGCGAGCGTCTGGCGCGCCAGCCGCCGCGAGGGCCGCTCGCCGACGCTCGGCACCTCGATGCTTTCGTCGGGATTGGCCAGCTGCGAGAGCGCACAGGCGTAGCGCACCTTGATGTCCTCGGCGTACTGCGTGGGCGTGCGCATCGACACCGCGATGTCATTGGTCACCTGGTCGCCGGCGATCGGAATCACGGCGGTGTGGCGGATGGCGCCGCCGGTGAATACCGCGAGATCGGTGGTGCCGCCGCCGATATCCACCAGGCACACCCCCAGTTCGCGCTCGTCCTCGGTGAGCACCGCGAAGCTCGACGCCAGCTGCTCGAGCACGATGTCGTCGACCTCCAGGCCGCAGCGCTGGATGCATTTCTCGATGTTCTGCGCCGCGCTCTCCGCCCCGGTGACGATGTGCACCTTGGCCTCCAGGCGCACGCCGGACATGCCGATGGGGTCGCGGATCCCCTCCTGGCCGTCGATCACGTAGTCCTGGGGCAGCACGTGCAGGATCTTCTGATCCGCCGGGATGGCGACCGCGCGGGCCGCATCGATGACGTGTTCGACGTCGGAGTGCGAGACCTCGCGGTCGCGGATGGCGACGACACCGTGGGAGTTGAGGCTGCGCACATGGCTGCCGGCGATGCCCGCGTAGACCGAGTGGATCTGACAGCCCGCCATGAGTTCGGCTTCCTCCACCGCGCGCTGGATGGACTGCACCGTGGACTCGATATTGACGACCACGCCTTTCTTCAGGCCGCGCGAGGGCTGCGAGCCCAGGCCAATCACCTCGATGTTGCCGTCGGCGGTGACCTCTCCCACCAGTGCCACCACCTTCGAGGTGCCGATATCCAACCCGATGATCAGTGAGCGGTCGGTGCGTTTAGACATTGCGGGCGTCGTCCTTGTTCTTGCCGGCGCCCGCGCCGGCGCTGCGCCAGCCGATGGCGAAGCCACTGGCGTAACGCATGTCGACATAGGCGATATCAGTGGCGCGCTGCGCCACGATCCTGGCGGCCGTCGCGACAAAGGTGTTGAATCGTTCATCGAGCTGCTGGCGCCCCAGGCGCACGGTGACCCCGTTGTCGAGATCCAGCTCCCAGGCGCCGCGCGCATCCAGACGCAGCGCGGTGATGCGCATGCCCATCTCCAGCAGCCGATCGCGCATCGCGAAGTAACGCTGCACCACGCTCACCTGCGTGCCGTCCGGCCCCGACAACCGCGGCAGTTCCAGCGGAATATGCGTGGCATCGTGCGCAAACAGGTCGCCGCGGGTATTGATCAGTCCGTTGTCGCCCCAGCGCGCCGCCGCCACCTGCTCACCGATGGTGACGGCGAGCCCGCGCGGCCAGTTGCGCTGCACGCTGACCGTGTCCACCCACGGCAGCATCCGCACTGCGGCCCGCACCTTGCCCAGGTCCACGCTCACCAGGCCCTTGCCGGCGACGCTTTCCTTGACTGCCCGCTCCACCTCCAGCGGTGCCACGCGTTCGAAGCGTCCCGCGACGGACACCGTGGTGATGGGCTGATTGAGGGCCCAGAGGATCAGCAACAGCACGGCGCCGAGCCCGCCACCGGCCAGCGACCAGCGACCCAGCGTGACCCACGGGATCAGCGGCAGTGACCAGCCCGGGGACTGGCCGGGCCGTCGGCGACGGTTCTGGGGACGCAGCTTGAACATCTATGCGCCTCCTGCGATCGGCACACGGCTGAAGCTTGATTCCAGAATCCGCCACGCCAGCTCATCGAAGTCGATGCCCGCCGCCTTGGCGGCCATGGGCACCAGGCTGTGGTCGGTCATGCCGGGCACGGTGTTGACCTCCAGCAGCTGCGGACGCCCGGTGCTGTCCATCATGAAATCCGCACGGCCCCAGCCCTCGGCACCGACCGCGGCGAAGGCCGCCAGACCCAGTTGCGCCAGGTGTTCCTCGGCCGGCCGTGACAGCCCCGAGGGGCAGAAGTACTGGGTGTCATTGCGCAGGTACTTGGCCTCATAGTCATAAAAGGTCGTCGCCGGCTTGATACGGATCGAGGGCAACGCCTCGCCGTTGAGGATGGACACGGTGTACTCGCCACCGCTGATCCAGCTCTCCGCCAGCACGCTGTGTTCGATGGCGGCCGCCACCCGGTAGGCCTGCGCAAAATCCGCGGCGCGTTCGACCTTGGTCATGCCGACACTGGATCCCTGGGTCGCCGGTTTTACGATGAGCGGCAGCTTCAGACGCGCGAGCGCGGCCTCCAGGTCCTCTTCACCGGTCAGCTCCACGTAGTCGCTGGTGGCGATACCGGCGGCCTGGGCCAGGCGCTTGGTGCGCAGCTTATCCATGCCGATCGCCGAGCCCATGACGCCGCTGCCGGTATAGGGAATCCCTAAGCACTCCAGTGCGCCCTGCAGCGTGCCGTCCTCGCCCCCGGGGCCGTGCAGCGCGATCCACACCCGCGCGGTGCCCGCGCGCAGCAGCTCCTGCAGCGGCAGCTCGCGCGGATCAAAGGCGTGGGCATCGACGCCTCGGCGCAGCAGCGCGGCCAGCACCGCCGCACCGCTCTTGAGCGAGACTCCGCGCTCGGTGGAGGTGCCCCCGAACACCACGGCGACGCGCCCGAATTCCTGCGGGTTCTTGGCGCGGCGAGCGGCAGTTCGATCCACGCTGAGGCGCATCAGAGTCGCTCCCCGACGATGCGCACTTCGGGCTGCAGGGTGATGCCGTGGGCCGCCATGACGCGCGCCTGCACCTGCTGCACCAGCTGCTCCAGGTCGTAGGCGGTGGCCGCGCCGTGATTGATGATGAAGTTGGCATGCTTGAGCGACACGGAGGCATCGCCGATGCGCAGACCCTTGAGGCCCGCGCTGTCGATCAGCCGCGCGGCATGATCACCCGGGGGATTCTTGAACACCGAACCGCAGCTCCATTCACCGATGGGCTGCGACTCGCGACGGCGCGCCAGCAGGTCACGCACCCCCGAGTCATCGATGCCGGGTGAATGGGTGAAGGTCATGCGCGCGGCCGCAAACCATTCCTCGCCGTGGCTCGCGCTGACGTGCCGATAGCTGACCGAGTATTCGCCCGGCACGCGGGTATGCTCACCACCGCGGCGGTCGAGGGTTTCCACGCACACCACGCAGTTCCAGGTTTCACCGCCAAAGGCCCCGGCATTCATCGCCAGGGCTCCGCCCAATGTGCCCGGAATGCCCGCGAAGAACTCGGCGCCGGCCAGCTGCCACTGCACGCACTGGCGCGCAATGCGCGCGCAGGGCACTCCGGCCTCCCCGTACACCGTGGTCGCATCGACGCGCTCCAGGCGCACCAGTGCGTCCTGCGTCGCCACCACCACGCCGCGGATGCCGCCGTCGCGCACCAGCAGGTTGCTGCCCAGTCCCACGAAGTGGATGGGCGTACCCTCGGGCACCGTCCCCAGGAACGCCCGCAGGTCCTCGCGATCGCGCGGCGCGAAGTAGATGTCGGCCGTGCCTCCGGCATGCCAGGAGGTATGGCGGCTCATGGGCTCGTTGTGGCGCACGCGCGGCAAGAAGTTTTCCGCCACCTGCATCATGGCCGTCCCACCTGCGAGAGCAGCGCCGGCAGGCCATGGGAGACGGCGTTGATGTTGCCCGCGCCCATGGTGACCACGACATCCCCGGCGCGGATCATGCCCTGCAGCGCCGCACCCAGCGTCTCGACGTTCTCCACGAACACCGGCTCCACCTGTCCGCGCGAGCGCACGGCGCGGCAGATGGCGCGCCCGTCGGCTCCGGCGATCGGTGCTTCGCCCGCCGCATAGACCTCGGTCACCAGCAGTGCATCGACCTGCGACAGCACGCGGCCGAAGTCATCGATGAGATCGCGGGTGCGCGTATAGCGATGCGGCTGGAACACCAGCACCAGGCGGCGGTTCGGGTAGCCCTGCCGCAGCGCCTCGAGCGTCGCGTTGATTTCGGTGGGGTGATGGCCGTAGTCGTCGACGATGGTCACGGATCCCGCGCCGAGCGTCACCTCGCCGACGTACTGCAGGCGCCGGTCGATGCCCTGGAAGGCGGCCAGCGCGCGTGCAATGGCGGCGTCCTCGATGCCCAGCTCGGTCGCCACCGCGATCGCCGCGAGCGCATTGCTGACATTGTGCGTGCCCGGAAGATTCAAGGTGACCGTCAGGCGTGCGCCGGCACCGGCACGGGCCGCGGTACCGGAGCGCACGACATCAAACTGCGTCTGCAGACCGTTGCGTCGCACGTTCACGGCGCGCACATCGGCATTCGCGGCCAGCCCATAGGTCATGATCGGCCGGCCCACGCGCGGCATGACGCTCGCCAGCACCGCATCGTCGAGACAGAGAATGGCCAGGCCGTAGAAGGGCAGGTTGTGCAGGAAATCCACGAAGCTCGATTTGAGGCGTTCGAAATCACCGTCGTGGGTGGCGAGGTGATCGTTGTCGATGTTGGTGACGATCGCGATCAGCGGCTGCAGGTGGGTGAAACTGGCGTCACTTTCATCGGCCTCGGCCACCAGGTAACGCCCCGAACCCAGGCGCGCATTGCTGTCGGCGCTTTTCAGTCGCCCGCCGATCACAAAAGTGGGATCCGCGCCGCCCTCGGCCAGAATGCTGGCGACGAGGCTGGTGGTCGTGGTCTTGCCATGCGTGCCCGCCACCGCAATTGAATAGCGGAAGCGCATCAGTTCGCCCAGCATCTCGGCGCGCTGCACCACCGGTATGCGCGCCGCCAGCGCCGCCACCACCTCCGGATTATGCGCAGGCACGGCGCTGGAGATCACCACCACGTCGGCGCCCTCGACATTGCGCTGCGCATGGCCGATGGCGACTTGCGCGCCGAGCATGGTCAGGCGCTGCGTGACGGAGTTGGACTTCAGATCCGAACCCTGCACCCGATAGCCCAGATTGATGAGCACTTCGGCGATGCCGCTCATGCCGCTGCCGCCAATGCCCACCAGGTGGATGGTGTGGATGCGGCGCATGCGGTCGGCGCGATCGAGGATCATGCCGGGATTTCCGTATAGCGCAGACACGCCTGGGCGAGGTCCTGGGCGGCGCGCGGCTGTGCCAGCTCGCGCGCCCGAATGGCCATTTCCAGAAGCGGCACCCGGTCCGTGCACAGCTTCTTCAGTGCCTCCGCCAGGCGCTGCGGGGTCAGATCCCGGTCCGCGATCAGCAGCGCCGCGCCATGATTGACCAGGTAGGCCGCATTGACGCTCTGGTGATCGTCCACCGCCGCCGGAAACGGCACCAGGATCGAGGCCACGCCCACGGCGGCAAGCTCACACACCGTCAGCGCTCCGGAGCGGCAGATCACGAGGTCAGCCCAGCCATAAGCCTCGGCCATATCCTCGATGAATGCCGTCACCTGCGCCCGCACCCCGCTCTTGGCATAGTTCTGTACGGCCGCCTCATGCCAGCGCGCGCCGGCCTGGTGGCGCACGGTGAGGGACTGGCCGGCGCCAAGCTGCGCCAACGCCAGCGGTACCACGGTGTTCAGGCGCACGGCACCCTGGCTGCCGCCGAACACCAGGATATTGATGGCCCCATGACGCCCGGAAAAACGGATCTGGGGCGTGGCGGCCGCGGCGATGTCCTCGCGCACCGGGTTACCGATGGTGTGCGCACGCACGGCGCGACTGAAACTGTCGGGAAACGCCTCGAGTACTTCATCGGCGATGTGCGACAGGCAGCGATTGGTGAACCCGGCCACCGCGTTCTGCTCATGAATGATGAGCGGGCGGCGCATGAGCCAGGCCGCGACACCGCCCGGACCGGTGACAAAACCGCCCAGCCCCACCACCGCCAGTGGCCGGTGACGGCGCATCACCTGCAATGCCTGCCACAGTGCCAGCACCAAACGAAAGGGCGCCGCGAGCAGTGTGAGCCAGCCCTTGCCACGCAGCCCGCCCACGGACAGCCACTCGATGGTTATCTGTTCGGCGGGTACCACGCGCGCTTCGAGCCCTTTGCGCGTCCCCAGCCACACCACCGGCTGGGAGCGCCGCCGCAGCAGCCGAGCCAGGGCCAGGGCCGGATACACATGGCCGCCGGTGCCACCGGCCATGATGAGTATGGGGCGGGTGGTCATTCGTCCTCCCGCAGGCGCGCCGCGGCGCTGCGTGAGGGCTGGGTCGCCTCGTGATGCACGCGCAGGACGATGGCGGCCCAGATCAGTGCCACCACCAGGCTCGAGCCGCCATAGCTCATCAGCGGCAATGTCAGTCCCTTGGTCGGCAGCACCCCCATGTTCACGCCGATGTTGATCAGCGCCTGCACGCCGATCCACACACCGAAGCCGGCCGCCAGGTAGGCACCAAACTGCAGGCCCGCTTCGTGCGCCTGGCGGGCGATATGCAGGCTGCGCCAGGTGATGCCCAGGAACAGTCCCACGGTGAGCAGCACGCCCGCCAGCCCCAGCTCCTCGGCCAGTACTGCAAAAATGAAGTCGCTGTGGGCCTCGGGCAGGTAGAACAGCTTCTGCACGCTCTCGCCCAGTCCCACGCCGAACAGCTGCCCACGGCCGATCGCGATCAGTGACTGCACCAGCTGGAAACCGGTATGGAACGGATCATCGAAGGGATGCAGGAAGGCGGTGATGCGCGCGCGACGATAGCCCGTGGATTCGGCAAGCAGCGCGAACAGCACGACGGCGCACAACACCATCAGCGTCATCCACCGCAGCCGGCCGCCGGCCATGAACAGCATGATGAAGCCGGTCGCGAACAGCACGGTCGCCGCGCCCATGTCGGGCTCGGCCAGCAGCAGAGCGCCGGCCAGCAGCAGCACGCCCAGCGGCTTGAGCAATCCGGCCAGCGTGCCGCGCAGCTCCTCTTCCTTGCGCACCGCATAGCTTGCCACGTAGATCAGGATCAGCAGCCGCGCAAGTTCCGAGACCTGGAAGGCGAAGCCGCCCAGCTGCAACCAGCGACGGCTGCCGTGGCTGCGATGCCCGACACCCGGAACGGCGACAATCAGCAGCAGGCTCAGGCCGATGAACAGCAGCGGCACCGACAGCCGCTCCAGCTGATCGGTGCGCACACAAAACACCAGGGCGGCGGCGCCGATTCCCACCGCCAGGAACAGCAGCTGCTTCTCGAGGTACGCGAAGCTGTTGGCCGCGGACTCCTGGCTCGCCACCGAGATCGAGGCCGAGGTGACCATGATCAGGCCGAACAGCACCGTGGCAGCCAGCAGCGCCACCAGCGCCACATCGATACGCAGGCCGCCCTTGCGGTGACCGGATTGCGCAAAGGCCATGGCGGCGACGGTGCTCATGCCGCAAGTTCCCGGACCGCACTGCTGAAGACCTCGCCGCGATGGACGTAGTTGCGGAACATGTCCAGGCTCGCGCAGGCCGGCGACAGCAGCACCGTGTCACCGGGCCGGGCCGCCTTGGCGGCCGCGCGCACCGCCTCGGGCATGCTGGCGCTGCGCACGATGGCGCAGACATCGCGCAGCACCTGCTCGATGGCCGGTGCGTCGCGACCGATGAGCACCACGCAACGCACCTTGTCCTGGAACGCCGCGCGCAGCGGCGAGAAGTCCTGCGCCTTGCCGTCGCCGCCGGCAATCACGATCAGCGGCCCTGCCAGACCCGCCACTGCCGCGAGGGTCGCGCCAACGTTGGTGCCCTTGGAATCGTCCACGTAGCTGACGCCGGCGATCTCGGCCACCCATTGCGAGCGGTGCGGCAGTCCGGCAAAGCGGGTGAGCTCATCGAGCATCGCCGCCAGCGGCAGACCGATCGCCTCACCCAGGGCCAGCGCGGCCAGGGCGTTGGCCGCGTTGTGCATGCCGGTCAGCCGCATCGATTCCACCGCCATCAGCGGCTCCCCGCGGCGCATCAGCCAGGGCTTGCCGCCGGCGCGCACCGCCACGGTGTAGTCGGCACCTGGCGCATCGTGCAGCGAGAAGCCCACCACCCGCGCCACCTGGTGCGGCATGACGGCGACCAGCGGGTCATCGAGATTGATCACCGCGGTGTCACAGCGCGCGAAGATACGCGCCTTGGCGGCCGCATAGTCGGCGAGCGAGGGGTAGCGATCCAGGTGATCCGGCGTGACGTTCAGAACGGCGGCGGCGCGCAGGTCCAGCGAAGAAGTGGCCTCCAGCTGGTAGCTGGACAACTCCAGCACATACAGTTCGGTGGGCTGGGCGTCCGCCTGCGCCGCCAGCAGCAGGTCCAGCGCCGGTTCACCCAGGTTGCCGCCGACTCGCACCCGCACGCCGGCGCGGTCGGCCATCCGGCCCAGCAGCGTGGTGACGGTGCTCTTGCCGTTGGTACCGGTAATCCCTACGACCGGCGCATCGGCGGCCACCGCAAACATTTCAATGTCGCCGGCGATGGTGATGCCGCGACGGCGCGCCGCGACGAAGAACGGATCGGATAGCGGCACACCCGGCGAGGCCACCACGCACACCGCGTCATCCAGCAAGGCGGTATCGAGCGCGCCGAAGCGCACCGTGAGATCCGGAGCAAGGTCGGCCAACTGGGCGCGACCGGGCGGATCCTCGCGGCTGTCGGTCACGCACACCCGCCAACCGTGACGCAGCAGATACCTTGCGCAGGACAGTCCCGTGACTCCCAGGCCCACGATCACGGCGGCAGACGGTTTGTTGCGCGTGTCGTTCATCGCACCTTCAGGGTCGCCAGGCCCAGCAGCACCAGCAGCAGGGACAGTATCCAGAAGCGCACGATCACCTTCGGTTCCGCCCAGCCCTTGAGCTCGAAGTGATGGTGTACCGGTGCCATGCGGAAGATGCGCTTGCCCGTCAATTTGAAGGAGGCGACCTGCAGAATCACCGAGGCGGTCTCGGCCACAAAGATGCCGCCCATGACCAGGGCCACGAGTTCCTGCCGCACGATGACGGCGACCACGCCCAGGGCTCCGCCGATCGCCAACGCGCCCACATCACCCATGAAAACCTGCGCCGGATAGGTGTTGAACCACAGGAATCCCAGTCCCGCGCCGCTCAGCGCCGCGCAGAACACCAGCAGCTCACCGGCGCGCGGCACCGCCGGGATCGCCAGGTATTCGGCGAACTTGGCATTGCCGCTGGCATAGGCGAAGACGCCCAGCGCGGCGCTGACCATCACCGCCGGCATGATGGCGAGACCGTCCAGTCCGTCGGTCAGGTTCACGGCATTGCTCATGCCGACAATCATCAGATAGCCCACGGTGATGAACGACACCGCCGTGAGTGGCTCGGCGAAACGCTTCACGAAGGGCAGGAACAGGGTCGTCTCGGCCGGTGACTGCGCCGTGTAATAGAGCACGGCGGCGGCGCACAGCCCCACCACGCTCTGCCAGAAATACTTCCAGCGCGGGATCAGTCCGCGGGAGTTCTTCACCACCAGCTTCAGGTAGTCGTCGTAAAAGCCGATCAGTCCGAACGCAAAGGTGACGCCCAGCACCGTCCACACGAAGCGGTCACGGACGTTCGCCCACATCAGCGTACCGAAGAGCACGGCCACCAGGATCAGCGCCCCGCCCATGGTGGGCGTCCCGGCCTTGGGCAGGTGCGACTTCGGCCCGTCATCGCGTACCACCTGGCCGATCTGATACTGCGACAGGCGCGCGATCATCGCGGGCCCGATAAGCAACGAGAACACCAAGGATGTCATGCACGCCAGGATGGCCCGCAGGGTCAGGTACGAGAACACGTTGAAGCCGGAGTACAGACCGGTCAGATGCTGCGTGAGCAGGTACAGCACGATCAGGCTCCTTTGCTTCCCGGACCCGGCGCCGCGGCCAGTGCCGCCACCACGTGTTCCAGATGGTTAAAGCGCGAGCCTTTCACCAGCATTCGCACCTGGCCGACGGCGGCCGACCCCTGTTTGGCCAGCTCGCTGCCAACGCCGGCGGCCAAGGCGCCGGTGTCGGGATACCAGCTGGCGCCGGCGCCGAAGCTCTCCACTGCCAGCTGCGCCAGCGTCCCGGTGGTGAACAAACGCTCGATACCGGCCGCCTTGGCCCAGATGCCGACCTGGCGGTGACTCTCGTCTGCATAGGCGCCCAGTTCAGCCATGTCGGCGAATACCAGCCAGCGTTGCCCGTCGAGCTGCGCCAGCACTTCGATTCCTGCCTGCACCGAACTCGGGTTGGCGTTGTAGGAGTCGTCGATGATCCAGGCACCACCGGCAGCGCGCTTGAACTGCAGCCGCCCCGGCACCGGGCGCGCGGCGGCGAGCCCGCGCGCGATGTCGGGCAGGCCCAGGCCCGCAGCACTGGCCGCGGCCGCCGCGCCCAGTGCATTGATCAGGTTGTGGCGGCCCGCCAGATGCAGCTCCACCGGCACACTGCCCGTCGGGGCATGCAGGGTGAAGCGGGTGATGAAGCCCGTGGCGTCAATGGTGGTGTGCGGCGCGCCGGCCGTGAAGTCCGCGCCCGATTCAAGACCGAAGGTCACGATCTTTGCCGGCGTCATGCTCTTCCACAGCGGCGCGAACGGATCGTCGTGATTGATGACGGCGGTGGCATCGGGTCTCAAGCCTGCGACCATTTCACCTTCGGCCTGGGCGACACCTTCGAGACTGCCGAAGCCCGCCAGGTGCTCGGCACCGGCATTGGTGATGATGCCGATGGTCGGGCGGCCGATGTCCACCAGCGTCGCGACCTCACCGGCGCGGTCCGCTCCCATCTCCACCACCGCGAAGCGGTGTTCCGTGCCGATCCTGAACAGCGTCAGCGGCACGCCGATATGATTGTTGAGATTGCCGCGCGTACTGAGGCAGGGACCCGCCTGAGACAGGATGCTGGAGATCAGTTCCTTGACCGTGGTCTTGCCGTTGCTGCCCGCGACGCCGATGACCGGAATGGAGAAGCCCTCGCGCCAGGCCTTCGCACTGCGCGCCAGCGCGGCCAGCGTGTCATCCACCAGGATCTGACTGACGGCAGCCTGCTGGCTGCTGCGCACCACGGCGCCGACGGCGCCGCGCGCCACGGCCGCGGCCACGTAGTCCTCGCCATTGAAGCGCGGCCCGGACAAGGCCACGAACAGCTCGCCGGGACTCACCGTGCGCGAGTCGGTCGACACCCCGTTGAAGGCGGCGTCGGGACCCAGCAGGCGGCCGCCGCAGCTGTGCGCGAACGCCATCAGCGTGGCGTTCATGACAGCCCCGCCAGCACGCCGCGGGCCACCCGCTCGTCACTGAAGACCCGGAACGTGGTGCCGTAGATCTGATACGTCTCGTGCCCCTTGCCCGCAATCAGTACCAGATCACCGTTCGCGCCGGCGCGGATGGCATCGCCGATCGCCGTGGCTCGGTCGTGTTCGACCCGTACCGTGTCGCAGGTGCCCGGGATGCCGGCGAGAATGTCGCGCACGATGGCCGCCGGATCCTCCGTGCGCGGGTTGTCGTCGGTCACGGTGACGGCATCGGCGCCGGTCGCCGCGATGCGCCCCATGATGGGTCGCTTGAGCTGATCCCGGTCCCCACCACAGCCGAACACCAGGTGCAACCGTCCGCGGCAATGCGCCCTGGCGGCCGCGAGCGCCTTCTCGAGTGCATCCGGCGAATGCGCATAGTCCACGATGACCGTGGGATGCGTGGCGGCCCCTACGGCCGCGACCCGCTGCATGCGCCCGGGTGCCGCGACACACTGAGCCAATGCGTCCAGCGCCGCCGCCAGCGGTATTTGCGTAGCCAGGAGCACTGCCAATGTGGTCAGGATATTGTCGACATTGAAGTCACCCAGCAGCGACACGCTCAGCTGCGCATCGCCGAAGGACGAGGACAGCGTCAGATCCAGGCCGTCAGTGCGCGCCCGGACCTGAGTCGCGATGACATGCGCCTGCGACGCCGGTTGTGCCGCGCGCGCCGTCACCACCAGCCGCCCGGGTGCGCCGGGTGTGAGCGCGAGTTCGCGCCCGAAGGCATCGTCGATGTTGATGACCCGGGCCGTCAGCGTGGGACGCGCGAACAGCCGCGCCTTGGCGGCGCCATAGGCCTGCATGGTGCCGTGATAGTCCAGATGATCCTGGGTCAGATTGGTGAATGCCGCCGCGTCGAAACGCACGGCATCGACCCGTCCCTGGTCCAATGCATGCGAGGAGACTTCCATCGCCACCGCCGCTGCACCCGCGGCGCGCACGCTGGCCAGCTGGCGATGCACGCTCACCACATCGGAAGTGGTATGGGCACTCGGCCGCAGCGCATCGGTTGCGCCATAGCCGAGCGTGCCGATGTAGGCCGCGGGCCGGCCGCAGCGTGTCAGCGCCTGCGCAATCAGCCAGGCACAGGTGGTCTTGCCGTTGGTGCCCGTGATGCCCACCACGTGCAGGGCCTGTGAGGGCTGTCCGAAGAAGCGATCGGCGATGACTCCGAGGTGCGCACGCAGGTCCGGCACCGCAACCACGAACTGCTCCTCATCCTGGCCCGCGCGCTGACGGACCCGCTGCAGCAGGCGCGCCGCCGCTTCCTGGGCGCGTGTCTCACCGGCCGCCGGCGTCTCGTACACCACGGCGCGCGCACCGCGCTCGGAGGCCTGGGCCGCGAATTCGATGCCATGGCGGCCATTGCCGCGCCGCTCGCCACGGCAGGCGAGAAACAAGGCGCCCGGGCTGACTTCGCGGCTGTCCAGGGTCAGGTCGCTGACGGCCACATCGTCGGGTGCGTCGACGATGCCGGACAGCAACTGCCGCAGGCTGCGTGCGCCGCCGCCCGCTGCCATTCCGGGGCCCGGCATCATCGCCGCGCCACCGTGTGCGTGCCCGGATGCGGACGCATCGGCAAAGGTGCCGGCGCCTCATCGGCCGGCACGCCTGGTGTGGTATCGGGTGCCACGCCCAGCAGCCGCAGTGCCGGACCCATGACCGCGGAGAACACCGGCGCTGCAACCTCACCACCGCGATGCTGGCCGGCGCTCGGGGTATCGAGCACGACCACGGCGGCCAGCCGCGGATCCGAGGCCGGGGCGACGCCTGCGAACACCGCCATGAACAGGCTCTTGGAATAGCCACCTTCCGTGGCCTTCTCCGCCGTGCCGGTCTTGCCGGCGACGCGATAGCCGTAGATGGCGGCTTTGGTGCCCGTGCCTTCGGCGGTGACCACGGTCTCCAGCATCGCCACGAGTTCGCGGCAGGTGTGCTCGCTCAACACGCGCTCGCCCGCCGGCGGATTGCTTACCGGTAGGAATGAAACCGGACGCTTGACGCCCATGGCGCCGAAAGTGGCGTAGCCCTGCGCCAGCTGCAGTGGCGTCACCGACAGACCATAGCCATGCGACATGGTGGCAATCAGTACCGGTCGCCAGTGTGCGTAGTTGCTGAACACACCGGCAGATTCGCCGGGAAAACCGCTGGCGGTGATCTGGCCCAGGCCGAGCTTCGAAAGCGTGACCCAGATAAGTTCCGGCGGCAGTGACAGCGCCAGATGCGCCATGCCGACATTGGAACTCTTGGCCAGGATGGTCGCGAGATCAATGCGTCCGAGCGGATGCTCGTCGGGGATGATCGTCGCGCCCACCTTGATCTCGCCCGGCGAGGTATCGATGATGCTGTGATCGTCGTAGCGCCCGGACTCGAGGCCCGCGGCCACGAAAAACGGTTTGATGCTGGAACCGGCCTCGAGTATGTCGGTCACCGCCCGGTTGCGGTAGTCGGCAGGAACCGCGGCGTCGCGATCATTGGGATTGAAGCCCGGCTGGTTGACCATGGCGAGGATTTCCCCCGTTCTGACATCCAGCACGACCATGCTCCCGGCCTGCGCGCGCTGTTCCCGCACGGCTGACTTGAGCTCACGGTAGGCGAGATACTGCAGGCGCAGATCGATCGACAACCGCAGGTCGTGCCCCGGGCTGACTTCGCGGATGCTGTCCACATTCTGGACCACCCGCTGATAACCATCCTGTATGACCCGCTTGGCGCCGTCGGTGCCAGCCAGCCAATGATCGAAGGCGAGTTCCAGGCCTTCCTGGCCGGCATCATCGACGTTGGTAAAGCCCAGCATCTGGCCGGTGACTTCACCCGAGGGGTAGTAGCGGCGATATTCGCGCTTGAGGTAGACGCCGGTGATACCGAGCGCGCGGATCTTCTCCGCCTCCGCCGGGGGCAGATGGCGGGCCACGTACAGGAACTGCCGATCCTCGTTGCTGGTGATGCGCTGGACCAGTTCTTGGCGGTCGAGCTTGAGGGCCTTCGCCAGGCGCGGGATCTGTTCGGGCACCGGGGCAAGTTCCTGGGGATTCACCCAGACCGAGTCCACCGGGGTGCTGATCGCCAGCGGCTCGCCGTTGCGATCGGTGATCATGCCGCGATGCGCAGTGATGGTAGCGACGCGGGAAAAGCGCTCGTTGCCTTCCGAGGCGTAAAAGTCATGGCGGTACAGCTGCAGGTGCGCCGCCTGGGCGAGCAGGCCCGCGCCTGCGGTCAGCAACAGCCCCAGGATCAGCCACACCCGCCAGCGAAACGAGCCGACTGTCCGATCACGTGGAGTCCTGGCTCTCATGGCGCGACGATCTTGATCTCCTGCGCAGGCGGTGTGGCCATGTGCAGACGATTGCTGGCGACGTTTTCTACGAAGGCGTGTTGTGACCAGGCACTCTGCTCGAGTTGCAGCTGACCCCATTCGATGTCGAGGTTGTCGCGCTGCTCGGACAGCTGCTGCAGCTGCATGAACATCTCGCGGCTGCGGTGCTTGCACCACACGGTGCCGGCCGCCGAGCCCAGCGCCACCACCCACAACAGCGGCACCGACACCGCGTAGACGAGCGTGCGCGAGAGCTTCACGACAGTCGCTCCGCTACCCGCAGCAAGGCGCTGCGGGCACGGGGATTGCGCGCCACTTCCGCAGCCGTCGGGCGTTGCTTGCGTCCGACCAGTTTCATGCGTGGCTGCGCGGACGGGGGAATGACCGGCAGCCGCGCCAGGGCGGGATCGATACTCGAGTGCCGTGCCATGAACTGTTTCACGGCGCGGTCCTCCAGCGAGTGGAAGCTGATCACGGCGAGGCGCCCGCCGGGTGAGAGCGCCTCGAAGGCGGCGGCGAGGCCGGCGGCGAGCTCGCCGAGTTCATCGTTGATGAACATGCGCAGCGCCTGAAAGGTGCGCGTAGCGGGATTCTTGCCCGGTTCACGGGTGCGCACGGCGCCGGCGACGATGGCGGCGAGCTGCGCGGTGCGGGTGATGGGCGTGTGTTCGCGCGCGGTCGCGATGGCCTGCGCCACGCGGCGCGCGAAACGTTCTTCGCCCAGGGTCGCGATCACCTCGCGCATCTCGTCGATGCCCGCCCTGGCGAGCCATGCAGCAAGCGGCGCACCACGTGACGGGTCCATGCGCATATCGAGCGGACCGTCGGCCCGGAAGCTGAATCCGCGCTCAGGCTCATCGAGCTGCGGGGACGATACGCCAAGATCAAAGAGCACACCGTCGCATGGGCGTCCCTGCGCATGCGCCGGCACGAGGGCCGCGAGTTGCGAAAACGGCGCGTGCTGGAGCGTGAGGCGCAGGTCGCCGGCGAAGCGCTCGCGGCCCGCCGCGATGGCCGCCGGATCGCGGTCGAGCGCGAGCACGCGGCCTTCTCCACCCAGGGTCTCGAGAATGCGTGCCGTGTGGCCGCCGCGCCCGAACGTTGCATCGACATAGTAGCCACCCGCCCTGAGAGCCAATGCCGCAGGCACTTCATCGACGAGCACCGCAGAGTGCTCGTCCTTGAGTGCCGTCACTTTTGTTCTGGCGGGTCACGACGCAGACCCGCCGACAGCTTCACTTCGTTCAACGCCGGAGCCGGCGCCGAGGAGCGCTTCTCCGCCTTCATGGAATCCAGAGCGGCCTGCCTGAAGGCGCTCTCGTCCCACAACTCGAGATGATTTCCTTGGCCGAGCAGCATCGCGTCGCGCTGCAGTCCGGTAAAATCGCGCAGCTCCCCAGGAATCAACACCCGCCCATGTGCATCGATGTCCAAATCCGTGGCATAGCCCACCATCAGGCGCTGCAACCAGCGGGTCTCATCATTGAGATTGGGCAGGTCGAGCAGCGAGGCCTGCAGCTTCTGCCAGTCCGTCAGGGGGTAGACCAGTACGCACTGGTCACGATCGACGGTGGCCACGAGTTGGCGCTCGCCGAGCTGCGTCAGGGTGTCCCGCACGCGCGTGGGCAGGACCATCCGCCCCTTCACGTCGAGAGTGACCTTTGCTGCACCGCGGAACACGAGACCCCCGGGGCGGAGAACCCACTCCCACCCACTTTTCCCCACCTGGGGGCACTATAGGAATCTGTGGTCCAATATGTCAATTGAATGAGCGGAAAAATTTGTCGTTGTCACAACGACTTATCGTTAAATCAGACCGCTCAGTCCGCGCTCTCGGCGGCAGTCTTCTTATCAATCAGAAGCTTGCTGCCGAAAGCTTATACAGTAGGTCACAATCAGGACCACTGTAAAAAAGAAGTCGGCCTGTAAGCCGGGTTCTGTCGAGGGCAATCATTCCTCTGTGGACCCCCGTCACCAGGGGCCTCAAGCGGCCTACCCGGAAGCGCGCACGAATCGACGCTGCTGCAGGCCTTGCGACCCCAGCTGCTTCCCTATTTGGCCTTGCTCCACGTGGGGTTTGCCTAGCCGCCGAGTGTTGCCACCGACGCGGTGCGCTCTTACCGCACCGTTTCACCCTTACCGGTCAAAACCCGTTACCGGGCAATGACTTAGGCGGTCTGTTCTCTGTTGCACTTTCCGTGGGCTCACGCCCCCCAGGTGTTACCTGGCACGTCATTCGCGGGAGCCCGGACTTTCCTCCACGTCCCAACCGATGGAACGCAGCGATTGCCCGGCCGACTTCAGCGGTCACCATACTCCCCGCGCAGCTGCATCGCGAGTTCGTATGCATCCGCGCGTCGCCCCCCGGCCAGCTGGGCGGCGATGGCGGCGGCCTTGCCGGGCGGTAGCTCCGGCACCAGCAGTTCCAGCGCGCGACGCATGAGGGCCATGTCGGCGCCGTTCTCGACCGCTGCGGCGCCCTGCACCACCAGCGTGATTTCACCGCGTTGCAGATTCGGCTCCTGCTGCGCCAGCTGGCACAACTGCTCGAGCGTGCCGCGGTACACGCTTTCATGCAGCTTGGTGAGCTCGCGCGCGATCACCGCGGGACGCTCGCCACCCAACACCGTTGACAAGTCAACAAGGCTCTCCGCAATGCGATGCGGCGCCTCGAAAAACACCATGGTGCGGGTCTCGCCGGCGACGGCGCCCAGACGCGCGCGGCGTTCGCGCCCCGCCGCCGGCAGGAAGCCTTCGAAGCAGAAGCGGTCAACCGGCAGCGCCGCCAGTGCCAGGGCCGCGGTGATGGCCGAAGGTCCCGGCACCACGCCGATCTCAGTGCCCTGCGCCACGGCCGCGCGCAGCAGTTCGAATCCCGGGTCGCTGAGCAGCGGCGTGCCGGCATCGCTCACCAACACCACCCGTGCACCCTGCTTGAGCCTTGCCAGCAGTTCCGGCAGCCGCTGGGTTTCGTTGTGCGCGTGCAGGGACAGCAGGGGTTTGGCAATGCCCAGTTGCTGCAGCAGACCCAGGGTACGGCGCGTGTCCTCGGCTGCGATCAGGTCCGCGCCCGCCAACGCCTCGCGCGCACGCGCGCTCAAGTCCCCCATGTTTCCGATGGGAGTGGCGACGACTTCAAGCCGGCCAGGTTGATTGCCCACTATAATCCCCCGTATTGGCTCCATCCTGCCGTCGAAAGGCAACGCACAGCAACCCATGCCCGAATCCCGACGTTCCCTGCACCTGTCTTTCGCGACCCTGGCGGCATTGCTGGGCCTGCAGCTGGCGAGCTGCGCGGACGTCGAGTCCGAACCGGATCAGCCCCCGCCGGGCCTTGTCACCCCCAATCCGGTCACCCGTCAGAACGCACCGGTCCCGCCCCCCGCAGCGGCGCGGCAGACCACACCGCAGTTGCCGATGAGCGGCGGTGCGCAAATTGCCCTGCTGCTGCCGCTGTCGGGCCGGCAGAGCGCGGCGGCACTGACGGTTCGCGATGGTTTCCTGACCGCCTACTACTCGCTGCCGGCCACGGAGCGCCCGGGACTGCATGTCTATGACACCGGGCAGATGAGCACCGGCGCAGCGCTCAACCAGGCGACACAGGACGGCGCGGGTTTCATCGTCGGACCGCTGACCCGCGAGGAAGTCGCGGCGGCTGCCGCCTATACGGGCCCGCGACCACCGCTGCTGGTCCTGAACGCGCTCAGCGGGCCGCCGCCCGCAGGCAACGCGCTGTACCAGTTCGCGCTCTCACCCGAGGACGAGGCGCGCCAGGTCGCCCGGCGTGTGATCGCCGACGGCAACCATGCCGGTGTGGCGCTGGTCCCGAGCGGTGAGTGGGGCCGCCGCGTACTCGCCGCCTTCACCCAGGAATTGAACGCCGCGGGCGGAACGCTGCTGGATACCGCCACCTACGACGCCGACGGCACCGACTTTGCGCCGGCCATCAGCCAGGTGCTGCGCATCAACGAGAGTGTGGCGCGCGCCAAGCGCCTCGAGTCGGTGCTCGGCACGCGCCTCACGACGCAGTGGCGACGTCGTGGCGATGTGACCTTCATCTTCTCCCCCGGACAGGCGCCGGCCGAGCGCCTGCTGCGCCAGCAGTTGAAATTCTACTTTGCCGGTGACGTGCCCACCTACGCCACCGCCGATGCCTTTGAACCCAACACCAATGCCAATCTGGATCTGGACGGCCTGATCTTCCCGGATGCCCCCTGGCTCTTGGGCGGCGCACTGGTCGACAGCGTCCGTGACGCCACCAACGCAGCGTGGCCCAGCGGCGGCCCCCGGCGCACCATCCTGTTCGCCTTCGGCTTCGATGCCGCGCGCCTGGCAACGGCGCTGCGCTCGATGCGGGAACAAGGCAGCGCCACCAGTCTCGCCGTGGATGGCCTCACCGGCCATCTCACCGTCGCCGCCGATGGCCACGTGCTGCGCGACCTGATGTGGGCACAGATCCACAATGGCGAACCACGGCTATTGAACTGAATGCCCGCGACCCTCGCCCAGGCGCTTGGCGCACGTGCCGAACAGTGTGCCCTGGAGTATCTGCAGGGGCGCGGCCTCACCATCCTGAAACGCAACTACCGGCGCCGACTCGGCGAGCTGGACCTGGTGGCACTGGATGGGGGCGTGCTGGTAATCGCCGAAGTGCGCACCCGCAGCGGCGATGGATTCGGCGGTGCCGCAGCCAGCATCGGTCGGCTCAAGCAGCGACGCATCATCCGGGCGGCCAGCCAGTTGCTGCAGCAGCATCGCGACTATGCGGCGCTGCCGGTGCGCTTCGATGTGCTGGTGGTGAGCGACCTTGAGTCCCAGGCACCGCAGGTGCAGTGGCTGCGGCACGCCTTCGAGGCGTAGATTTATTTCACGACCTTGAGCTGCGGGCGTGCTCGACCCTCTTCAGGGGCCGGTGGCTTGGGCGGCGAGGGTGGCGGCTGCGGACCCAGATCCGCTTCGGAGAACACCATGCCCTCGCCGGTCTCGCGTGCGTAAATGCCGAGGATGGCGCCGATGGGCGCCTTGACATGGTGAATGGCCCCGGCAAAGCGGGTGTCCAGCTCCAGCCAATCATTGCCGATGTTCAGCCGCTCGGTGGCGTCGTAGCTGATGTTGAGAACGATCTTGCCGTCCTTCACGAAGGCACGGGGCACGTCCACCGCGTGGCGATCGACATCGATGATGACATGCGGGGTCTGGGCGCCGTCGGTCATCCATTGATGCATGGCCCGCAGCAGGTAGGGCCGCTTGGGCGGCAGGGTCGCGTCGCTCACGGCACTCGCATTTCCTGTTCGGTGTCCGACAGGCTGTCGCGAAACGCCGGCCGGGAGAACACGTGGTTGGCGTATTTGAGAATGGGCGCCGAGGTCAGCTCGACCTCGTAGTACGGCAGCCGCCACAGCACCGGCGCGATGGTCGCATCCACCATCGAGAATTCATCCGACAGAAAGTAGGGCCTGACCTTGAACAGTTCCTCGCTCTGCACGATGGTGTCGCGCAGCGTCTTGCGGCCCTTGAGCGAGAGTTTGCGATCCGGTTCGGCCTCGATCTGGTAGACCAGCGGGTACCAGTCGCGCTCCACCCGATGCAGGGCCAGCCGAAACTGCGCCCGCGCCACCGGATCCACCGGCATCAGCGGCGGGTGCGGGAAGCGCTCATCGAGGTACTCCATGATGACCCGCGAGTCATACAGCACCAGATCTCGGTCCACCAGTGTCGGCAGACTGTGATACGGGTTCAGATCCAGCAGATCCTCGGGAAGACGACCCGGCTCGACACTGATGATGTCGATGCCGATGCCCTTCTCTGCCAGCACAATACGAGTCCGGTGGCTCCACAGATCATTGGGAGCTGAGAACAGGGTCATGATGGACCGTCGGCTCGACAAAGGGCTTACTCCGTGTCCCCATGTCCCGGGGTGACGTCAGTGCACGTTCTTCCAGTACTCGCGCTTGAGGAGATAGGTGAGCGCCGTAAAGGCCAGGAGGAACAATACCACCTTGACGCCCAGGGAGCGGCGCTGAACCTGTGCGGGTTCGCCCACATAATCGAGGAAATTCACCAGATCGCGCACCGTTGCCAGGTATTCCTCATGTGACAGGCTGCCGGGGGCAAGCTGCACAAAATGGTCAAACGCTCCGTCCTTGAACACTGCCACCTTCACGCCTTCCAGGGTCGACAGCACATGCGGCATGGCAACGCCGGCCAGCTGCAGGTTATTGGCGCCCGTGGTGCGTGACGGGTCCGAATAGAAGGTGGTCAGGAAGCGGTACAGGTAACCGGTACCGCGCTCGCGGGCCATCAGTGACAGGTCCGGCGGCACTTTGCCGAACCAGGTCTGCGCATCCGCGGCAGGCATCGGCGTCGTCACATAGTCGCTGGGCTTGGCGCCGGCCGGCAGCACGTACTTGGCCAGCTGGGCCGGCGGAATCTCCAGGTCATTGGCCATACGCGAATAGCGCATGTACTTGAGCGCATGACAGCCGCGACAGTAGCCCGCGAAATCACGCAGGCCGCGTTGCAGCGAGGCGGTGTCGGCGACGGAGTTGTCCGGCTCCCAGGATTCCCAGTCGCCGCCGAAACCCTTCAGCCGCTCCTGTTCCTCCTGCTTCTTCTTTTCATCCAGAAGCTGCTGACTCGCCTTGGTCCCCATCGCCATGGCGGCCTGCACGCTGCCAGGGGCAGCCGCAGGTGCCGAGGCGGCAGCCTCAGGCGCAGAGGCAGCCGCCGGCGCATCGGCCGCCAATACCGTGGTGCCGCTCAGACACGCCAGTATTGCGAAGCACAGCAGGCCCCGTTTCGCACTGTTCACTCTAAGCATGGGCCTGAAACCTCACGCGATCCGGTACCGGCTTGACCCGATCCCACTTGGTGTAGAACGGCATCAGCACGAAGAAGGCGAAGTAACCGCCCGTGGCCACCCTGCCCAAGGTGATGTAGATGCCAGCCGGCTCCTGCAGGCCCAGATACATGAGCCCGAGGAATGACACCGTGAAGAGCGCCAGGAAGGCCTTCGACAGCGGGCCCTTGTAGCGGATCGACTTCACCGGCGAGCGATCCAGCCACGGCAGCAGCAGAAAACACAGCAGTGACAACGCCATGAGCAGCGCGCCCAGGCGCTGATCCGGGATCGCCCGCAGGATGGCGTAGTACGGCGTGAAGTACCAGGACGGTGTGATCGGATTCGGCGTGGAAAAGATGTCCGCCGGCTCGAAGTTCGCGTGCTCCAGGAAATATCCACCCAGGGTCGGGGCGAAGAACACCACCACTGCGAATATCACCAGGAACACCGAGATCCCGAACGAGTCCTTCACGGAGTAGTAGGGATGGAAGGGGATGCCATCCACCGGATGTCCATCCGGGCCGAGGTTGGCCTTGATCTCTATGCCGTCGGGATTGTTGGAACCGGTGCGCCGCAGCGCCACCAGGTGCAGCACCACCAGCAGCAGCAGTGCCAGCGGCACCGCCACCACGTGCAGCGCAAAAAAACGATTCAGGGTCGCATCGGCAATGCCGTAATCGCCGCGGATCCATTCCACCAGGGTCGGCCCGATCGCCGGAATGGTGCCGAAGATATTCACGATGACGTTCGCGGCCCAGTAGGACATATTGCCCCAGGGCAGCACGTAGCCCATGAACGCCTCGGCCATCAGCGCCAGGTACACCAGCATGCCGAACAGCCACAACAGTTCACGCGGTGCGCGGTAGGAGCCGTACATGATCGCGCGATACATGTGCATGTAGACGACGAAGAAGAACGCCGAGGCGCCGGTGGAGTGCAGGTAGCGGATCAGCCACCCGTAGTCGACCTCGCGCATGATGAATTCGACCGAGTCAAAGGCAGTCGCCTCACCCGGCTTATAGAACATCGTCAGGAAGATGCCGGTCAGAAGCTGCATCACCAGCACGACCATGGCGATGAAGCCAAAGAAGTACCAGATGTTGAAGTTCTTCGGCGCGTAGTAACCGGTGGCCTGAGTCTCGATGAACTCCTTGACCGGCAAACGCTTGTACAACCAAGCCTTGAGACCCTTGCTCTGGCTCTCCACCATCAGGCCGCTCCTTCAATATCGTCGCGCACGAACCAGACCACCACCCCGGCGCATTACCATTCCCTTGGTCCGCTTAACAGGCGCGGACCCATGTTTCCGTTGCTCCGGGGGGCGGCGCATTATACACACAACAAAGTCTCGCCTTCGTTCACGTCCGCGGGACTGACTCTTCGGAAAATCAAGAGGCGGGCATGAGCCGGATCGGTCGGGTGTTGATGTTCATTGCGGCATCGGTGGTCAGCGGCCTCGCCCTGGCCTTCATCATCGTTGCCTGGCGGCCCCAGCTGGTTACGGTCCGGCCGAGCGCCCCGCCCCCGGCCGTGCGCAACAGCGCCCCCGGACCGGTGGCTCGCGAAAACGCCCGCCGGCCATCGGCCGCTATCCTCAGTGCGCCGGGAACCGCCGCGACCACGGACGGGTCGCCCACCGTGCTGTTCCCCGGCCATGATGCCTGGTCCTATGCGGACGCGGTTCAGCGCGCCGCACCGGCGGTGGTCAACATCTATACCTCCCGTACCGTGACTGAGCGCGTACAGCCCAGCGGATTCGGCGCCTTCTTCGGTGACCTGGCGCCCAGCTACTTCAACCGCACCGAGCGCAGCCTGGGGTCGGGAGTGATCGTGGATTCCGAGGGACACATCGTCACCAACAACCACGTCATCGAAGCCGCGGACCAGGTGCGGGTGCAGCTCGCTGACCACCGTGTGGCCGTCGCCCAGGTGGTGGGTCGGGATCCGGACTCGGATCTGGCCTTACTGAAGATCAGTCTATCTCGCCTGCCGGTCATGCCCCTCGGGCACTCCGACAAGCTCCAGGTCGGGGATGTGGTCCTCGCCATCGGTGATCCCCTGGGGCTGTCGCAGACGGTCACCCACGGGATCGTCAGCGCCACCGGGCGGGGCCAGCTGGGACTGGCCACCTTCGAAAATTTCATCCAAACCGACGCGGCCATCAACCTGGGCAACTCCGGGGGTGCCCTGATCGACACCCGTGGCGAACTGGTGGGGATCAACACCGCGATTTTGTCCAAGACCAGCGGCGTCGAAGGCATAGGTTTCGCGATTCCGGTGAACATGGTGCGCGGGGTCGTGCATGAGCTGATCACCCGCGGCAAGGTGGTGCGCGGCTGGATCGGCATCGTTCCGGAGGATTTCTCCAATGAGCAGGCGAGCAACGTGGGGCTGATACACGGCGGCGTGGTGCTGTGGCAGATGTATCCGGACAGTCCGGCACTGGCAGCGGGACTTGCCAGGGGGGACCTCATCACGGGCCTCAACGGCGCCGAGGTCAAAAGCTCGCAGGACATCATGGCGCGGATCGCCAGTACTCAGCCTGGCACCAAAATCAAGCTTGCGGGCGTGCGGGGTCGTGCAAACTTTGAAGCCACCATCACCGTGCGCCAGCGACCCAAGGACCTCTGAGATGGAAGCCAGTCTCACCCTGCGCCGCTTTGCGGATCGTGCGTCGCTGCAGTCTGCGATCGAGGCCCGGCTGCTTGAGGTTCTGACCGCCGCGGGGGATCCGCCCGTGGTCATGCTGTCCGGTGGCAGCACGCCCATACCCGCCTACCTGAACCTTGCAACCCGCGCGCCGAAGCCGGCGGCGCATTTGACCTTGTTGTTCTCCGATGACCGCTACGTGCCGTCGGATTCGGACCAGAGCAACTATCACCAGAGCCGACCCCTGTTCGAGGCGCTGAGATTGAGTACTGAGCAGGTGCTGCGCATCCGCACCGAACTGCCGCTGGCAGAGGCCACGGCCGACAGCCAGCGACGCCTGTCGCAGCTGCTGGCGGGCGGCCGCCGCATAGGCTTGGGTCTTTTGGGACTGGGCGCGGACGGCCACACCTGTTCGCTGTTCTGCCCCGAGGATCTGGCGCGGGCCCGCGGGCAACTGGCCATCAGCGTGCACCGGCCCGATGGACGCGACGCCGTGAGCGTCACGCCGGCGGTCCTGGAGTGCGTCGATCAGCTGATCTTCCTGGTTGCCGGGGCCGACAAGCGCAGCGCGCTCGATGCCCTGCTGCGGCGCCGGCCTGATCTCACCGCCTGGCAGGCCGTGCGTGGTTGTCGCGCCGTGGAGGTCTGGGCCGACGCCACGGCCCTGGACGGCTAGAGACTACCTCAGCTGCGCATCGGCCAGCGTGTCCAGCTCTGGGCCGTCGCGCCCGGATCGTGCCAGCCGCAGTCACCGTGAATGATGTTGAAGGCCTCAGCGGGCCCCCAGGTTCCCGGGTCGTATTCATACACCGGCGTGGCGGCGTGCAGCACTGGGTCGACCGCGGCCCAGGCTGCTTCGACCTCATCCTCGCGCGCGAACAGCGTGGAATCCCCGACGATTGCATCGCCAATGAGGCGCTCATAAGGCTCCATCTCCTCCGGAGCCTTCTGGTCTACGAAGAGCTCAACTTCGCGCCCGAGCATGCGCTCGCCGGGCTGCTTGGCGTGCGCCCCCATTGCGATGGCCTGATCCGGACCCACGCGAAAGCGCCAGTAATTGGGCTGACACGGTGGCGCTTCACCGAACACCCGTGCCGGAGGCTGGCGCAATTCCACCACCACTTCAGTGGCGGTAACGGGCAGGCGCTTGCCGGCGCGCACATAGAAGGGCACACCGCTCCAGCGCCACGAATCAATATTGAATCTCACGGCCGCGAAGGTCTCAACTTTTGAGTCCGCCGCCACGCCCGGCTCATCGCGATAACCCTTGAACTGACCCCGCACCAGGTCCTTTGGTGTCAGCGGCCGCAGCGCCTTGAAGACCTTGACCGCCTCATCGCGCAGCGCCTCGCCCGAGCTATTCACCGGCGGCTCCATGGCCAGGAAGGACACTACCTGCAGCAGGTGATTCTGAACCACGTCGCGGATTGCACCAGCTTCCTCATAGAACTTGCCGCGACCCGCGACGCCGATATCCTCGGCCATGGTGATCTGGAAGCTGGCGATGTAGTTGCGATTCCAGATCGGTTCCAGGAATGAATTCGCAAAGCGAAAAAAAAGCAGGTTCTGCACCGGCTCCTTGCCCAGGTAGTGATCGATACGGAAAATCGCACTCTCATCGAAGGTCTTGTGCAGCGTCTGGTTCAGGGCATGGGCGCTGGCCAGATCGCGTCCGAAGGGCTTCTCGATGACCACGCGCGCTCCTTTGTCGCAGTCAGCGGCGGCCAGCCGCGTGACCACCAGCGGGAACATGCTGGGAGGAATGGCGAGGTAGTGCAGCGGGTGCTGTGCCTTGCCCAAGAGCTTGCGCAGCTGCTTGAAGGTCTCCGGCGTGCCGTAGTCACCGTCGACGTATTGGACCAGCGCCACGAAACGCTCCACCACCTGCGGGTCGGCGTCCTTCACGAAGCTCTTCAGGCTCTCGCGGATGCGCCCGATGAGCTGATCGCGGTTCCAGCCGGCCTTCGCCACACCGATCACCGGAATTTTCAGCCGGCCGTGGCGCACCAGCTGGTACAGCGAGGGAAAGATCTTCTTGTGACACAGATCGCCGGTGGCGCCGAACAGCACCAGCGCATCGGACTCGACCGGCTTGCCGTCGAGTGCTGCCTGCGGCGCGCCCTGTCCCACGATCTGACTCAACCCGGCGGCCACGGGTCAGCCCTTGGTCTCGACGTGGCCGCCGAAGCCCAAGCGCATGGCCGAGAGCACCTTGTCGGCGAACTCGGCTCGACCGCGCGATTCGAAGCGCGCGTACAGCGCCGCGGTGAGCACGTGCGCGGGCACTCCCTCCTCGATTGCTGCCTCCACGGTCCAGCGCCCCTCGCCCGAATCCGACACCCGTCCGGCAAAGCCGGCGAGCGAGGGATCTTTCGCCAGCGCCTCGGCCGTCAGGTCCAGCAGCTGCGAAGTGATGATGCTGCCGCGGCGCCACACTTCGGACACGGCCGCCACATCGAAGGTGTATTGGAACAGGCGCGGCTGTGCCAGCGGCGCGGTCTCGGCATCCTCGCCGCCTTTGTGATCCAGGCCGATGTTGGCGTGCTTGAGGATGTTGAAGCCCTCGGCATAGGCGGCCATCAGGCCGTACTCGATGCCATTGTGGACCATCTTCACGAAATGGCCGCCGCCGTTGCCGCCACAGTGCAGATAGCCCTGCGGGGCCGTGCCATGGGCCGCCCGCTCGGCACTTGAGGGGGCGGAGCCACCGGGGGCCAGGGTTGCGAAAATGGGATCGAGATGCTCGACGATGGGCTTTTCCCCGCCGATCATCAGGCAGTAACCGCGCTCCAGTCCGAGCACACCGCCGCTGGTGCCCACGTCCACATAGTGCAGCTGCGACTTCGCGAGCTGATCCGCGCGCCGGATGTCGTCGTGGTAGTGGGAGTTGCCGCCATCAATGATGATGTCGCCGGGACTGAGCAGCGGGGCCAGCTGCGCGATCACCGTGTCGACGACGCTTGCCGGCACCATCAGCCAGATGGCGCGCGGCGCTGCGAGGCCCTTGACCAGATCCGCCAGGGTATTGACGCCCTTGGCGCCATCGGCGGCCGAGGCCTTGACGGCTGCCGGCTCGTTCGCGTACGCGACGATCTCATGCCCGCTGCGCAACAGACGTTTGACCATGTTGGCGCCCATGCGACCCAGACCCACCATTCCCAGCTGCATGTACGGTCTCCTAGTTAGGCACGCGACGGATCTGCGCGCCGATGCCGGCGAGCTTCTCTTCGATGGTCTCGTATCCTCTGTCGATGTGATAGATGCGTTCGATTTCGGTGCGGCCCTCGGCGATCAGTCCGGCCAGGACCAGGCTGGCCGAGGCGCGCAGATCGGTCGCCATCACTGGCGCCGCAGTCAGGCGTTCCACGCCACGGATGATCGCTGTGTTGCCCTCGAGCCGGATCTCGGCACCCAAGCGGCGCATCTCCAGCATGTGCATGAAGCGGTTCTCGAAAATGGTCTCGATGATGGTGCCCACGCCCGCCGCCACCGTATTCAGCGCCGCGAACTGTGCCTGCATATCGGTCGGAAACGCGGGATAGGGCGCGGTGCGCACGTCGATGGCCCGCGGCCGGCGACCGCGCATGTCCACTTCGATCCAGTTGTCACCGATATCGACGATGGCACCGGCTTCGCGCAGCTTGGCAGTGACCGCATCCAGATGCTCCGGCCGGGTGTGCTTGATGCGCACGTGACCGCGCGTGATGGCGCCGGCCACCAGGTAGGTGCCGCTCTCGATACGGTCCGGCAGGACCTCGTAAGTGGTGCCGTGCAGCTTCTCAACACCTTGAATCACGATCTTGTCGGTTCCTGCGCCCTGGATCTTCGCGCCCATGGCGATCAGGAAATTGGCCAGATCCACCACCTCGGGCTCGCGCGCCGCATTTTCCAGCACCGTCTCCCCGTCGGCGAGGCTCGCGGCCATCATCAGGTTCTCGGTGCCGGTCACCGTGACCGCATCCAGCACCAGGCGCGCGCCGCGCAAACGCGTGGCCCGCGCGCGGATGTAACCGCCCTCGATCTGGATGTCGGCGCCCATCGCCTGCAGTCCGGCCACGTGGATGTTGACCGGCCGCGCGCCGATGGCACAGCCTCCCGGCAGAGACACATCGGCGCGCCCGAAACGCGCCACCAGTGGCCCCAGAACCAGGATGGACGCGCGCATGGTCTTCACCAGATCATAGGGCGCGAAACACTCCTTGAGGGTCGACGCATCCACCTCGATGCGCAGCCCTTCGGCAATGGTCACGCTGACACCCATGCGGCCGAGCAGCTCGATGGTCGTGGTCACATCCTTCAGGTGTGGCACGTTGCAAATCGTAACCGGCTCCGAAGCCAACAGGCCCGCCGCCAGAATCGGCAGCGTCGCATTCTTGGCACCGGA
>DASZCK010000213.1:0-5771 GCA_035943195.1 Steroidobacteraceae bacterium | reverse complement strand
CGGTCCGTGGGCATCCGCAAGATCCTCGGTGCCAGCCGCGGGTCCCTGGCACTGCAGTTCCTCGGCGAAGCCATCCTGTTCGCGCTGATTGCACTGGTGCTGGGAATCGTGATCGTAGAGGTCGTCCTGCGCCTGACGTCCATCAACTCGCTCATGGAGGGGCTGGTGACGATGGATTTCCTGCATGACCCCGGACTGCTGGCTGCACTGCTGGGGCTGGGCGTCCTCGTTGGGCTCCTGGCCGGGATCTATCCGGCGGTGTATCTGTCGAGCTGGGCGCCGCTATCGGCACTGACGGGGCGATACAGCGCCGGCAAGGGTCACGCGCGCATGCGCGAGGTCCTGGTGCTGCTGCAGTTCACGATCTCCGCGGCGGTCATCGCCTGCACCCTGCTGATGCAGGCGCAGATGCACTACATCGCCACCCGGCCGCTCGGATTCCAGAAGGAGAACCGCCTGGTCGTGACACTGCGCGGCGCCAGCACCGTCGAAAAGCTCGCCACCATCCGCACTGAGCTGGGCAGGAATGCCAGCATTCTGGGCGTCACCGAGGCGGAGTCGCTGCCGGGCGGAGCAGCGCCCATCAATGTGGTGCAGGCAGACAACAACAATGGGGTGGCGACAGCCGTGTCGGTGTCGCACTTCGGCGTGGCAAACGACTTCGTGCCCACCATGGGCATGCGGATCGTCAAGGGCCGCGATTTTTCCCAGCGCCTGCTCACCGACACCGGTGTGTCGGTATTGGTCAATGAAACTCTGGTTCACAAGATGGGTTGGACCGAGCCTCTGGGCAAGCGCATTCAGGCGGGCGGGCTGACGGCCCGCGTCATCGGAGTGGTCGGGGATTTCAACTTCAAGTCCCTGCACACCATCATCGAACCGTTCGCATTGATGCCCATCAGCGACGATTTCAGTGGCCTGCCGCAATCCGCCCGACCATCCGTCCAGCGACTGCTGGTGCTGAACATAAAAGGCGACGACGTCCGGCAGACCCTGGACTTCGTGCAGGGGATCATGCGCCAGGCCGATGCGCGGCACCCCTTCGAATTCGAGTTCCTGGATCAGCAGCTCGACAGTCTGTACAAGGCCGAGCACAACCTGACGCGGCTGATCGGAATTTTCGCCGCGATCTGCATCTTCATCGCCTGCCTCGGCCTCTTCGGCCTCGTCGCCTTCACCACCGAACAGCGCAGTCGCGAAATCGGTACCCGCAAGGTGCTGGGGGCCACCGCCTTCCAGATCATCATGTTGCTGGCCCAGCGCATCCTGCTGCTGGTTGCGATTGCTTCGGTGCTGGCGGCGGTGATTTCGTACTTCGCCATGGACAAGTGGCTGCTGGATTTCTCTTACCACACCGGCATCAATCCGCTGGTGTTCGTGCTGGCGGCGGTGCTGGCCGCCGGCGTGGCTTTCATCACCGTGGCGTTGCAGTCGTATAAGACAGCGAGCGCCGATCCGGTCAATGCACTGCGGGAAGAATGATCCAGCCGTTCACCATATTGAGGAGAGGGCCGATGACCAAATTACTGCGAATCATGCTGCTGCTCGCGACGCTGGCCACCGGCCAGGCGTTTGCGCAGCAGGACTTGAGCGGCCCCTGGCAGGGGAAACTGGCGGTCGATGCCAAGACCAACATCACCATTCAGTTTACGTTCGCGAAACATCCGGACGGCAGCTATGGAGTGGTCTTGGACTCGCCGGACAACCCGGCCATCAAGAACGTTCCCGCGAGCGCGGTGAGCTTCACAGCCGGTCAGCTGAAGTTGAACGTCGCGGCACTCAGCGGTTCGTATGCCGCAACTCTCAAGGATGGAAAGCTCGACGGGCACTGGACCCAGCCAGGCGGAACCTTGCCGCTGGTGCTGAGCCCCTATCAGAAGGCCGTGCTGAGCAAGGCTGCGATGGATACGCTCACAGGCGCCTGGCACGGACCGGTGCAGATCCCCAATGTGACGCTCACCTTCGTGACGCGGTTCGCGCGCAGCGCCAAGGGTGAGTTGACCGGCTCACTCTCGGTCCCGGAACAGGGAGGCCAAGAGCTACCCATGGCGGACATTCAGTTCGCTGATAACAAGCTTGATTTCAAGATACCGCGCGTGGGGGGACACTACAGCGCCGACTTTGCGAATGGCGCCTTTGTCGGCACCTGGACGCAAACTGGCGCACCGGCTCCGCTGGCCGTGACCCTTAAGAAGGGGGATGTCGCCAAACCGGTATTTCCACTGAAGCTGAGTGCCGAGGCATTTGCCGCTGTGGCCGGCAAGTGGACGGGCAAGTTGCAAGGCCCGGGCGGCGGCGTCATTACCATCGTCATGCGCTTCGAGCTGAATTCCGGCGGGCAGTATGTCGGCTTTGTGGACAGTCCCGACCAGGGCGCGACGGGACTACCCATCGCCGAAGCTGACCTGGCGGCGACCAAGCTGACCGCTAAAATGAACACGCCACCGGCGCAGTTCGAGGGAACGCTCGCCGGCAAGACCATCACCGGACAGTGGAGCCAGCCGACGCCCAATGGCCCGCTGGCCATGCCGCTGACGCTGACCCGGCAATGACGCGCCGCATCCTGTGCGCCGCCCTGCTGCTGGCCGCGCTGGTCGGAAACCAAGCGGTTGCGCAGCAGGTCCTGAGCGGCCCCTGGCAGGGCAAGCTCGCGGTCGATGCCAAGACCACCCTGACGATTCAGTTCACGTTTTCGAAACGTCCCGACGGCGGCTATGCCGCCGTGGTGGACTCACCGGACAATCCGGCCATCAAGAACATGGCCGCGAGCTCGGTGAGCTTCAACGGCAATGAACTGAAAGTAAACGTCGCGGCGCTCAGCGGTTCGTACGTAGGGACGCTGAAGGACGGCAAGTTCGACGGCCACTGGACCCAGCCGGGAGGTGTGCTGCCGCTGGTGCTAAGCGCGTACCAGAAACCGCAGCTCAGCAAGGCCGCGATCAGCACGCTGGTGGGCGCCTGGCATGGACCCATCCCGGTTCCGGGTCCGAGCGTGACGTTCCTCATACGGTTCAAAGTCAATGACAAAGGCGAGTTGGCCGGCACTCTGTCCGTACCGGAGCAACCTGAACGAGGCGAGCCGGCGCTGACGGATATCGCGTTCACGGACAATACGCTCGAGTTCAAAGTCGGGGCGCCGGGCGGGGCGTTCACGTATCACGGGACGTTTGCCAATGGGGTGTTTACCGGAACGTGGCATCAGGCCGGCACTCCGCTCCCAGGCATGGCCATCAACCTGAAGCGGGGCGACGTCGCCTCGACCGTATACATCCTAAAGATGACCGCCCCGGAATTTGCAACGGTGGCCGGCAGCTGGTCGGGCAAGCTGACGGGGCCCCGTGGGGCGATCACCATCGTGGTACGTTTCGAGGTCAACGCGGCCGGGCAGTATGTCGGTTTCATCGATAGCCCTGACCAGGGCGTGAAGGGAATTCCCATCGCCGACGCCAAGCTGGCGGCCGGAAAACTAACCCTCAAGATGAATGTGCCACCCGCGCAGTTCGAGGGAACGCTCGCGGGCAAGAGCATTGCCGGTCAGTGGTTGCAGGGTCCGCCCGGCCAACCGCCGATGCCCATTCCGCTGACCCTGATGCGCCAGTAGCCCGCGTTATCTATGAATTGGGATCCCGTACGGCGGGTGCGACAGTCCGGGCGCGGCGACGCCGCCGATGTTGCAATTCTGCAACGCGAATCGATGAGCCGGCTTAAACGGACGCGGCCCCGGCTGCCTTTGCCCGGCAGGATTTCGGCGACCCACGCCAATGAAAAACTCGCCCGGCATCGACGCCGCGGCAGGAAGTGGACGAACGACAGGCGCGGTGGCTGACTGAGGCTTGGCTGAACTGTTGATTTATCAAATCGGCCGAGGCCATAGCGGCGATGAGGCTTTTTCTCGGCAGATTCGTATCAGCGGAGTCTTGGCGAGCAGGCGCCGTACGCATCCGGGCGACTGCTCGTAGCAGCCAAGCCCTGGGCAGCTCTATCCGACCAGCGGACAGCTGATCTGGGCCAGTTAGCGGTCAAGGCGCGGCCGCTGTGAGACGGTCGCGCAATTGATTTGACAACGCCCAGGCGCGCTCAGGATAGCGCTATCAAAATGTTGTTGATTTGACTTTACAACCATGCGTATACTCCCGGCTAAGAAGGTAGCGCTACCATTTCGGTATTGGACAGCTACTCGCTATCGCGGGCATCAGGGGGGCCAAACATGTCGTTTCGCTCAAGGCTTGGCCTCTTTCACGGTCCGCTGTTGATTTCAGGAATTGTGGGACCAGTCGTGCGCCAGTTGCGCATCGCTGTTGCCGACGTTCGGTCAGTCGCAAAAATGTCGCAAGAGTATTGGGGAGAAGTTGCCAGTGAAGAACATGAGTTCGAATAGACAGATCCGTGGCGTCGTGCACGCCATCCTGGGTGGTGTATCGGCGGCAGCCGTCTGCACCCCGCTCTTTGCGCAGACCGCACCGCCGGCCAGTGCGACTTCGTCCGACGAGCCGCTGCAGGAGGTGGTCGTCACCGGTATCCGTGCCTCGTTGCAGAAGAGCATGGAAATCAAGCGGGCCGCCATCGGCGTGGTGGACGCGATCTCCGCCGAGGACATCGGGCAGTTCCCGGACTCCAACATCGGCGATGCCATCGCGCGCATTCCGGGCATCACGGTCAACCGCGGCAGCCTCAACTATCAAAGCTCCGCGGGCGCACCCACGGCCACCGGCATGACGCAGGGCGCCAATGTTCGCGGATTCGGCGCCTCATTCAACGAGGTGCTGATCGACGGTCGGCCGATCGCCTCCGGTAACGGTCAGACCTTCAATTTCTCCGATTTCAGCGCCGTCTACGTCAGCGGCGTCGAAGTCCTGAAGACCCCGGACATGTCCCTCTCTTCGGGCACCATCGGCGGCACCATCAACGTCAAGTTCCCGAACCCGCTCGACAATCCGGGGGCGCACGCCCAGGTGCAGATCCAGGGCAACGACTACCAGCTTGCCAAAAGCGTCAGGCCCGGCTTTGGCGCGCAGCTGAGCGATACCTTCGCCGACAATACCTTCGGCATCCTCATCAACGGCGACTACCTGGACTACCACATCCAGGCCAACCACCAGGACATCGTGGGCTGGAAGGGCACGCATCTGGCCTGTTCCAACTTTGCTTCCAATCCCGCAGGGTCCGGGTGCGCGCTGATTGGTGACGCAGCCACGGCGGCAAAGTACACCGCCAACAGCGCGGTGCCGACCTGGTATCCCCAGGACATGGCGATGTACCTGGAAGACACCGACTCGCGGCACAAGGACGGGCGAGTTGCCATCCAGTATCGTCCGACGGAAAACGTGCTGGTGACCCTGGATGACAATTACTCATCCGACAACGAGCACGACGCGCGCTGGCAGCGCAGCACCTGGTTCGGATCGTTCCCGGGCGCAACTCAGGACGGCAACGGCACCCTCACCAGCTTCAATACCACGGGGCCGACCGATTTCAACGCCTTCATCGCCGAAAATTACATCGTCACGAATACTCCCGGAATCAACGTCCAATGGTCGGTCAACGATCAGTGGTCCATGGAACTGGACGCCGACACGTCGACCTCCAAGTACAACCCGAACAATGGCTACAGCGACATCGATGCCGACGTGGGTTATGGCGGTGCGACCAACAACTATCAGGGCGGCCTGACCCTCAACAGCAACAACAGTGTGCTGCCTTATTGGAGCGCCTACGGTCCTGGGTCGGTTGCGGCCGGCTCCTCAGCAGTGGCGGCGGCCAACTCCAATGGC
>DASZCK010000212.1:0-6826 GCA_035943195.1 Steroidobacteraceae bacterium | reverse complement strand
TTCCGGAACCGTCCGCGCCATAGGCGATGTGGTCCGGGAGCTCGATCCCACGGCCAAGGGCATCAGCGTGGCGGGGCTTGAGAAGGTGCTGCGGCATATCGGTGAGGCCGGACATGTCCGTGAACTCAAGCTCTCGACGCTAACCGAGGACCGCCGGCCGGTGTTTCCCGGCGGACTTGCGATACTCATGGAGGTCTTGAGCGTCCTGGAGATCCCGGAGCTGCGCATCGCAGACGGCGCGATGCGCGAGGGCCTGCTGTACGACATGGTCGGTCGGCTCACCGACGAGGACGCGCGCGAGCGTACCGTGCGCGCCATGCAGCGCCGCTACCACGTGGACTTCGCACAGGCGGAGCGTGTCGAAGCCACCGCCATCGAGTTCCTCGGGGCTACCCGCGAGGCCTGGAAGCTTACCGATCCGCTGGCGGACCTCGGGCTGAAGTGGGCGTCACGCCTGCACGAGATGGGCCTGGACGTGTCGCACAATGGCTATCACCGTCACGGCGCCTATCTCACCGAGAATGCGGACATGCCGGGATTTTCGCGCGAGGAGCAGCGGCTGCTGGCGCGGCTGATCGGTGGCCATCGGCGCAAGCTCACCCTCGAGGGGCTCGAGGAGCTGGTGCCGCCGTGGGATCGTGGTGCGCTGTACCTGATCGTGCTGCTGCGCCTGGCGGTGCTGCTGCACCGGGGCCGCAGCCCCGCGGCCCTGCCTGATATCCAGCTCACCGCCAAGCCGCGCAGCCTGGAACTGAAATTTCCGGCGCGCTGGCTGCGCGACCATCCTCTGACGACGGCGGATCTGCAGCAGGAGATCGACCACCTGAAGCCGCATGGCTTCCGGATGCGGGTCTTCAGTACCTCGCGCGCCTGAGGTCAGGCGATGCTGCCGGGTCCGGCCGCGTACAGCTCCAGCAATTGTCGTTGCGCGCACACCGGTGCCTCGGATCCGGTCTCCGCGCGGACATAGCTGCCATCCGGGCGCAGCAGCCAGGCCTGGGTATTGTCGGCCAGGTACAGGTGCAGATCGCGCAGGATGCGTTCGCGCTGTGAGCCGCGCAGCACCGGGAAGGCACACTCCACGCGCCTGAAGAAATTGCGTTCCATCCAATCGGCACTGGCGCAGTACAGCTCCGGATCACCGGCGTTTTCGAAATAGAATACCCGCGAGTGCTCCAGGAAGCGCCCGATGACCGAGCGTACGCTGATGTTCTCGGAGACTCCCGGCAGGCCCGGCCGCAGCGCGCAGATGCCACGCACGATCAGGTCCACCTTCACGCCGGCCCCCGAGGCGCGGTACAGCGCCTCGATGGTCTGCGGATCCACCAGCGCGTTCATCTTGCAGATGATGTGCGCCGAACGTCCCGCGCGTGCGTGGGCGATCTCGCGCTCCAGGCGCTCGATCATGCCGGTATGCAGGGTGAAGGGTGACTGCAGCAGGCGGCTGAGCTTCGGGGTCTGAGTGAGGCTGGTCAGCTGCAGGAAGATCTCGTGGACGTCCTGCCCGATGTCGCGATCACAGGTGAACAGGCCATAGTCGGTGTAACCGCGCGCGGTGCGCGGGTGGTAGTTGCCGGTGCCCAGATGACAGTAGCGACGGATGCCATCGGGCTCACGGCGCACGATCATGATGAGCTTGGTGTGCGTCTTGAAGCCGACCACGCCGTACATGACGTGAGCGCCGGCCTCCTGCAGCCGGTTCGACAACTCGATGTTCGCTTCCTCGTCGAAGCGGGCGCGCAGCTCCACGATGACGGTCACATCCTTGCCCGCCTGCGCGGCCGCGACCAGCGCATCCACCACCGGTGAGTCATGTCCGGTGCGATACAGGGTCTGCTTGATGGCCAGCACCTGCGGGTCCTGCGCCGCCTGGCGCACGAAGTCCATCACCGGCGTGAAGCTCTGGTAGGGATGCTGCAGCAGCAGGTCCTTGTGGCGGATCACCGAGTACAGATCGGTGGTGCTGGCCAGACGTCGCGGCAGTCCGGGCGTGAACGGCGGGTATTTCAGATCCGGCCGCTGCACCAGGTCGTACAGCGCCGACAGGCGGTTGAGATTGACGGGTCCGGGCATCCGGTACAGGTCCACCTCATCGAGCGCGAACTGTTCGAGCAGGAAGTTGATCATTTCCTTGGGGCAGTCGCGCGCGGTTTCCAGGCGCACGGCGGCGCCGTAGCGACGGTGCGCGAGTTCACCCTCCAGGGCGCGCCGCAGGTCGTCGACTTCTTCCTCGTCGACGAACAGGTCGCTGTTGCGGGTGACACGGAACTGATAACAGCCCTTCACCTCGATGCCGGGAAAGAGGCGCGATACGAAGGCCTGGACGATGCTGGTGAGCAGCACGAAGCCGCGCGGCTGGCCCGGTGCATCATCCGGCAGTGAGACGACGCGCGGCAGCGAGCGCGGCGCCTGGACGATGGCCAGTTCGCTGTCGCGCCCGAAGGCATCCTTGCCCGCCAGGTGCACGATGAAGTTGAGGCTCTTGTTTTGGATGCGCGGGAAGGGACGGGCGGGATCCAGGCCCAGCGGGCTTAAGACCGGCTCGATCTCATTGGCGAAGTACTTCTCCAGCCAGCGCCGGGTCTTCTGGGTCCAGGCCGAACGGCCCTGCAGGCTCACGCCGGCATGGGCGAGCTTCGGCAGCAGGACCTCGTTGAGGCAGCGGTACTGCTCCGCGCACAGGCTCTGGGCGCGGGTGTGAATGCCATCCAGCTGCTCCGGAATCGACATGGCATCGGGCGACGGCTGGGTCTTGCCCAGCTCCTGCAGGTGCTTGAGCCCCGCCACCCGGATCTCGAAGAATTCATCCAGGTTGCCTGAGGAAATGCACAGGAACTTCAGTCGCTCGAGCAGCGGCAGAGTGTCATCGAAGGCGAGCGCCAGCACCCGCTGGTTGAACTCCAGGAAGGACAGTTCACGGTTGATGTAGCAGCTTGGCGCCTTGAGATCCGGGGCATCCACGCTGCCACCATACACAAAGCCGCCGTGGGAATGAAGGACATGGTGCGGTGCCGCAGAGCGGTCGCGCCGGCGCGAAGCGGGGTGCTAGCGGGACACCAGGCTTGGCCCCGGAGGCGGGTTCAGCGATGCCAGCAGCGGCGCGGATTTGGCGAGGAAATCTGCGCGTTGGGGCCCGTCGATGGGCAGGGCTTCGGGGAATTTGACCGTCTGCGGATTCTTGAAGACCCCGTTGACCCGGTACTCGTAGTGAAGGTGCGGTCCGGTGGCAAGGCCGGTCATGCCGACGAAGGCAATGACCTGCCCCTGGTTGACGTGCTGGCCAGGGTGCAGACCCTGAGCGAAGCGCGACAGGTGACCGTACACCGTGGTGATGCCCCGCGAATGGTCCAATTCCACCAGGTTGCCGTAGCCACCGCGGCGTCCTGCGAACAGCACGCGCCCATCACCGGCAGCCCGCACCGGGGTGCCGATCGGGGCGGCATAGTCAACGCCCTTGTGGGCGCGGATGGTGTTGAGGATGGGGTGCTGCCGATGCAGGCTGAAGGGCGAGCTGACGCGGGTGAATTCCAGCGGCGCGCGCAGGAAGGCCTTGTGCAGGCTGCGGCCCTGCGGGGAATAGTAGTCGGCATTGCCCGAGGGGCCGACGTAGCGCACGGCCAGGTATTCCTTGCCCTGGTTGACGAAGCGCGCGGCCAGTACCGGACCGTCCTGCAGGTACTTGCCGTCCTGCAGAACTTCCGTGTAGGTCACCACGAAGCTGTCGCCGGGCTGGATGTCGAGCACGAAGTCGATGTCGTAACCGAAAATATCGGCGAGGCCGAGTGCCGTCTGATCGTGGCCACCGGCGCTGGTCACCGACTCGAACAGCGATGAGTCGATGGTGCCGCTGATGGTGCGGGTGCGCGTGGCCAGCGGGTTCTGCAGCACATTGGCGGTGAAGCCCTGCTGCGAGCGGTCGACCTTCAGGGTCTGGTCGATGTTGAGGCGTCGCTCAAGACCCACGAGGCTTCCGGATTTTGACTTCAGCGTCAGCGCTTCGCCCGGCCGCAACCGGTCCAGATGGGCTCGGATGCCCGGCAGGCTGCGCAGCGAGGCCAAGTCCGCGAGGCTCAGCGACAGGCGGCGGAAGATTCGATCCAGCGTGTCGTTGCGGTTGACGATGACGCGCGTGGTGGTGGGTCCGCTACTTGGCGTCATGGCGCCGGCAGCCGCGCTCCAGGGGGCGGGGCGCAACGGGACCACAGCGGCCTTTGCCGTGGTAACCGGCGGTGGCGCGCTGCGGGTCGCAAGCAGGCTCACCCCTACGGCCGCTGCAAACAGCATTCCGATGACAAGCAATGCGCGCAGCAGCAGCCGGTCGGTGGCAGTTTTCGGCATGTCGGTCCCGATACTCTGGTATCGACTAGACTTGCATGTTTACGATGTAATGAGAACCATGGTGGACGTTAACGAGCAGCTTGCCGAATACAAGCGTGGCACCCACGAGGTGCTGCCCGAGGCGGAATTCATCCGCAAGCTGGGGCAGAAGCGGCCACTGCGCATCAAGGCGGGATTCGATCCCACCGCGCCCGACCTGCACCTGGGACATACGGTCCTGCTCAACAAGATGCGGCAGTTCCAGCAGCAGGGGCACGACGTCATCTTCCTGATCGGGGATTTCACCGGAATGATCGGCGATCCCACCGGCCGCAATGTAACCCGACCGCCGCTGACGCCCGAAGAAGTGCAGGCCAATGCGCTCACCTACCAGACCCAGGTCTTCAAGATCCTGGATCCGAAGGCCACGCGCATCGAGTTCAATTCGCGCTGGCTGTCCAACATGCCGGCGCCGGAATTCGTGAAGATCGCCGCGCACTACACCGTGGCCCGCATGCTCGAGCGCGACGAATTCTCCAAGCGCTACAAATCCGGACAACCCATCAGCATCCATGAGTTCCTGTACCCGCTCGCGCAGGGCTATGACTCGGTGGCGCTGCGTGCGGATGTGGAAATGGGCGGGACCGACCAGCGCTGGAATCTGCTGGTGGGCCGCGCGCTGCAGGAGGCCTACGGCCAGGAGCCGCAGGTGGTCATCACGATGCCGCTGCTCGAGGGCACCGATGGCATCAACAAGATGTCCAAGTCACTGGGTAACTACATCGGCATCGCCGAGAATCCCGAATCCATGTTCGGCAAGCTCATGTCGATATCCGATGATCTGATGTGGCGCTACTACGAGCTGTTGAGTTTCCGCAGTCTCACCGACATTGCGGGCCTCAAGACCGCCGCCAGCCAGGGCCGCAATCCCCGGGATATCAAACTCGAACTCGCCGCGGAGATCACCGCCCGCTTTCACGGCGCGGCGGCGGCGCAGGGCGCACAGCAGGGCTTCATGTCCCGCGTCAGCGACAAGGCGGTGCCGACCGCTCTGGTGCCGATGGTCATCCCCGCCGAGGCGGGTGGCATGCGCATTGCGAACCTGCTGAAGGTCGCGGGCCTTGCGGCCAGCACCTCGGAAGCCAATCGCAAGATCGATGAGGGCGCCGTGAAGATCGATGGGGTGCGCGTGGCCGACCGCGCGCTCATGATTCAGGTGGGTGCGGACCACGTGCTGCAGGTGGGCACGCGCCGCTACGTGCGGGTGCAGCTCAGCGCGGCCTAGGGAGAAGGCGGATCCGCGGTTTCCACGGGCTTCAGCTGCAGCGCAGGCGGGGTGCATCCCGCAGGACCGTGATAAGGCTAAGCTTAAGGTTCCTCAGACCGACCGGCGCTCCGGTTGGCGGCGTGGGTCGCAGAATTCGACCGCGACCGCCCAATTGCTGCACTGGCACAAGACCTCGGAATGCCAGGCCGAAGTACCAGGAAATCGCGGCGTCAGCGGCCGCGGCCCCGCTCAGGGAATGGCCGCCCCCGCCGCTGCCGGGTTTGGCGGCAGTGTGATGTATCCCATGCTCGGGGCGCGCTTCGAGGTCGCAAATCTGATCCCTTCCTGTGCGCGCCTTGGACGTGTGTGTGAGCACCAGCCTTAGCTTCCGGGGTGTTCCTAAACAGCTGTTTTCCGGCCGCTTTGCGCCAAATCGGGCGCGGCGACAAATATTTCGTGACAGCGCGTTGACACCCCAAAGACCTTGGCTATACTGCGCGCCCTCGAGTTGCTCGGCGGGTGCGGCGAAAGCCAGCCTAACCCGGTGAATCGAGTGCCCAAATAGGGGTTGACGCTAGGCGTTAAGCGCTTATACTTCGCCCCCCTTTCGAGGGAACACCTCCTGGACCTTTGCGCCCAGGATGCTATTTAAAAATTCGGCAGGTAACTTGTGTGGGGACTCGCGTCAATGCCTCGACAGAGTGCAGATGACCGAGTGACCAAGAAAGTCCAGCAATGAGTCTTTTTTGAGCCATTCATTTCGATGTTCAAAATCTTCAAGTGAAGAGTTTGATCCTGGCTCAGATTGAACGCTGGCGGCGTGCCTAACACATGCAAGTCGAGCGGTAACAGGTGTAGCAATACATGCTGACGAGCGGCGAACGGGTGAGTAATGCTTCGGAATCTACCCAGTAGTGGGGAATAACTAACCGAAAGGTTAGCTAATACCGCATACGTCCTACGGGAGAAAGCGGGGGTCGCAAGACCTCGCGCTATTGGATGAGCCGAAGTCGGATTAGCTAGTTGGTGAGGTAACGGCTCACCAAGGCGACGATCCGTAGCTGGTCTGAGAGGACGACCAGCCACACTGGAACTGAGACACGGTCCAGACTCCTACGGGAGGCAGCAGTGGGGAATATTGGACAATGGGGGAAACCCTGATCCAGCGACGCCGCGTGTGTGAAGAAGGCCTGCGGGTTGTAAAGCACTTTTAGTGGGGATGAAAAGTTCAGGGCTAATACC
>DASZCK010000211.1:0-10887 GCA_035943195.1 Steroidobacteraceae bacterium | reverse complement strand
ATGTGGTAGGCGAACCGGATGCGGCGAAACAGCGCCCGCGCCAGGATCAGAAGCGCCAGGCCCACGGCGCTGCCGGCGAGATGGGAGATTTCCACCACCGGCAGGGGCAGCAGGCGCGTCACGGAGGCGATGCCACCGTCCACGTTGTGTGTGGCGCCCGAGAACAACAGCTCAGTGCCGGCGATGAAGGTGAGAGCGCCGACGACCGAGGGCACCACGGGGCCGATGAATGCCCCGGCACGGGCGCGCGCCTGCACCAGGCGCGCGCGCTGCGCGCCCAGTTCCTCGGCCGCGAACATCACCGTGGCGACGCCCAGCGGCGCGAGGTAAAACACCGCGCGATAGGCCAGCAGTGATCCCAGCAACGCATCGGCAGGAATCTGTGGCATGGCGATGACGACGACCGTCTCAAATACGCCCAGGCCTCCGGGAACATGACTGACGATGCCGGCCGTCACCCCGACCGCGTAGGCGCCGGCAAAGGCCACGAAACCCACATGTGCGCCGGCCGGGAGCATCAGCCACAGCACGGCGCAGGACATGCCCAGGTCAAAGGTGCCGGCGATGACCTGTGTTGCGCCGATGACCGGACCGGGCGGCCGCAGCAGCCAGCCGCGAAATTCCAGCCGCGCCCTGCGCGAGCAGGTCCACACGAAGTAGGCGGCAACCAGACCCAGCAGCGCCACGCCCAGCAGCAGCAGCCAGCCGGCATGATTGGTGAAGGTGGCCGAGGCCTGCTTCGGGTAGCAGAGAAATGAAACCCCGGCGAGTACCGCGAGCCCGAGGACGGTGGTGAGACTGGTGAAGCCGGTGACGGTGGCAACGTCGATGGCGGTGAGGCGCGAGGAGGCGTAGAGCCGCAGCCGGAAGGCACCGCCGGTAAAGGCCGCGAACCCGAGATTGTGACCAAAGGCGTTGGCGATGAAGCTGGCCACGACCACCCGGCCCACCGGCACCTTCTTGTGCAGGTAGCGCAGCGCCATGTAGTCATAGAGGCACAGGGCGGAGTAGCTGCAGCCGGTGAACAGCAGGCCGATCAGCAGCGTGTCGGAGGGAATCGCCTCCAGATGCTGAAGGATGTCACGGACATGGATCTGCTCCAGCTCCCGGTGCAACAGCCAGGCCATGACCGAGAACACCAGCAGCGCCGCCACCGGGCCCACCCACAGTCGCGACCCTTCGCTGAGCGATGCTCCCGGGTCGGCTGAGGGTTTTGCGGACACCGCCGTCCCTTCAGCGCGCGAGCGGTTTGTAGCGGATACGGTGCGGCTGCGCGGCATCCTCACCGCGGCGACGGCGGAAGTCTTCGGTGTACTCCTGATAGTTGCCTTCGAAGAACACCACTTCGGAATTGCCTTCGAAGGCCAGGATGTGGGTCGCGATACGGTCCAGGAACCAGCGGTCATGGGAAATCACGACGGCGCAGCCGGGAAAGCTCAGCAGTGCTTCCTCCAGCGCCCGCAGCGTCTCCACGTCAAGATCGTTGGTCGGCTCATCGAGCAGCAGGACGTTGCCACCGCTTTTGAGTACTTTGGCCAGATGCACGCGGTTGCGCTCGCCGCCGGAAAGTTCGCCGATGAGCTGCTGCTGCTGGGTGCCGCGGAAGTTGAAACGCCCCACGTAGCCGCGTGAGGGGGTTTCGTAATTGCCGACCTTGATGATGTCCAGGCCGCCGGAAATCTCTTGCCACACGGTTTTCTTGTCATCCAGCGCCTGACGCGACTGGTCGACATAGGCCAGTTTGACCGTGGGTCCGATGCGGATTTCGCCCGCGTCGGCGGCTTCGCTGCCGGTGAGCATGCGGAAAAAAGTGGTCTTGCCCGCGCCGTTGGGCCCGATGATCCCGACGATGCCGCCGGCCGGCATGTTGAAGGACAGATTGTCGATCAGCAGCCGCTCGCCGTAGGCCTTGCGCAGGCTCTTGACCTCGATGACGAGTTCACCGAGCCGCTCACCCGGGGGGATGTAGATCTCGTTGGTCTCATTGCGCTCCTGGAATTCGCGTGAGGAGAGTTCTTCGAAGCGCTGCATGCGCGCCTTGCTCTTGGCCTGTCGCGCCTTGGGGTTCTGTCGCACCCACTCCAGCTCACGCTCCAGGGTCTTGCGCAGAGCATCACGTTCGCGCTCTTCGATCCGCAGCCGCTGCTCCTTCTGCTCCAACCAGGAGGAGTAGTTGCCGTGCCAGGGTATGCCGTGTCCGCGGTCGAGTTCCAAAATCCACTCGGCCACGTTATCCAGGAAGTAGCGATCGTGGGTGACGGCAATCACCGTACTGGGATATTCCTCAAGGTAGCGCTCCAGCCAGCCGATGGACTCGGCATCGAGGTGGTTGGTGGGCTCATCCAGCAGCAGCATGTCGGGGGCCGAGAGCAGCAGTCGGCACAGGGCGATGCGGCGTTTTTCACCGCCGGACAGCCGCTCCACCAGTGCCTCCCAGGGCGGCAGGCGCAGCGCATCGGCGGCAATATCCAGCTTGCGCTCCAGCTCCCAGCCGCCGGCGGCGTCGATGGCGTCCTGCAGCTTCGCCTGCTCTTCGAGCAGGGCGCTCATTTCATCATCTGACATCGGTTCGGCGAACCGATCCGAGATTTCATTGAAGCGCGCCACCTGGCGAAACGCCTCGCCCACACCCTCCATGACGACGCCGCGCACGGTCTTGGTCGGGTCCAGCTCCGGCTCCTGGGACAGGTAGCCGACGCGAATGCCGCTTTGCGGTCGGGCCTCGCCATCGATGTTCTGGTCGATGCCCGCCATGATCTTCAGCAGCGTGGACTTGCCGGACCCGTTCAGGCCGAGCACCCCGATCTTGGCCCCCGGAAAGAACGACAGGCTGATGTCGCGCAGGATGGTGCGCTTCGGGGGTACCACTTTGGATACCCGATTCATGGTGTATATATACTGGGCCATAGGCTGTCGGCTGGTTGAAAGCTCAAGTTTATCGCGAACGCATGCAGGACGTGGGTCTGCTAGGCTCATTTGACTGATGAACAACCCGGTTGCAGTGGTGATCGGTGAGCGACTGGCCCGCTACGGGTTTCCGGACGGGCATCCGTTTGGCCCCGACCGCCATGCGGCCTTTGTGCGCGAGTTTGAAGCGCGCGGCCTGCAGCGCAGCGTGCAGCTGCTGGAACCGCGCGAAGCCACCTACGATGAGCTGCTGGCCTTCCACACGCCCCGCTACGTGGACTTCGTGCGCGAGCGTTCCCAGAGCGGCCAGGGGTTTCTGGACGGCGGGGATACACCGGCCTTCAGGGGCGTGTACGAAGCAGCCGCCACCGTGGTCGGTGCCAGCATCACCGCAGCCGAAGCCATCATGAGTGGTACCGCACGCGCAGCCTTCGTGCCGATCGCCGGGCTGCATCACGCCGGGCGGGACCATGCGGCCGGGTTCTGCGTCTTCAACGATTGCGGGGTGGTCATTGAGCTGTTGCGGCGGCGACATGGTCTGCAGCGCATCGGCTACGTCGACATCGACGCCCACCACGGCGATGGGGTGTATTTCGGCTTTGAGGATGACCCGGCGGTCATCTTTGCCGACATTCACGAGGATGGTGAGAGCCTCTATCCGGGCACCGGGCGGTCCGAGGATACCGGGCGGGCGTCCGCCGCCGGCACCAAGTTGAACCTGCCGCTGGTCGCCGGCTCCGGGGATCGCGCCTTTCAGGTTGCCTGGGCGCGGGCGCTGGAACACATCGAACGCTTCGAGCCGCAGTTTCTGCTTCTCCAGTGCGGTGCGGACAGTATCGAGGGGGATCCCATCACTCATCTGCGCTTCAGCCCCGCCATGCATGGGCGTGCGGCGCATGACCTGGTGCAGTTGGCCGCGCGCCTGGGCCACGGGCGTGTGCTGGCGCTGGGTGGCGGTGGCTATAACCGCAGCAATCTTGGCAAAGCCTGGTCCGAGGTCGTCGCCGGGCTCGCCTGAGATACAATGCCGGGCTGCGCTTGACCCTACGATTCTTTCCAAAGGCACCGTGAATGTTTAAGAAGACGATGACCATCGCCGGTTTTGATCCGGAGCTCGCCCGCGCCATTGCCGGGGAGCAGCAGCGTCAGGAAGACCACATCGAACTCATCGCTTCGGAGAACTACACCAGCCCGCGGGTGCTGGAGGCACAAGGTTCAGTGCTGACCAACAAGTACGCCGAAGGCTATCCGGGCAAGCGCTACTACGGGGGCTGCGAGTACGTGGACATCGCCGAGCAGCTCGCCATCGACCGCGCCAAGAAGCTCTTTGATGCGGCCTACGTCAATGTGCAGCCGCACTCAGGGTCCCAGGCCAATGCGGCGGTGTATCTGGCACTGGTGCCGCCCGGCAGCACCATCCTGGGCATGAGCCTGGATCACGGCGGGCATCTCACCCACGGCGCCAAGGTCAATTTCTCCGGCAAGCTGTATCGGGCGGTGCAGTACGGCGTTCGCGGCGACTCAGGTGAGATTGACTACGACGAGGTGCAGCGGCTGGCCGAGGCCGAAAAGCCGGCCATCATCGTGGCGGGATTCTCGGCCTACTCGCGGGTCATCGACTGGCCGCGCTTCGCGCAGATCGCCAAGAGCGTCGGCGCATTGTTCTTCGTGGACATGGCGCACGTCGCGGGCCTGGTGGCCACGGGGCATTATCCCAATCCGCTGCCGCACGCCGATGTGGTGACCACGACGACGCACAAGACCCTGCGCGGACCGCGCGGCGGTCTGATCCTGGCGCGTGAGAATCCCGAGATCGCCAAGAAGCTCAGTTCCATGGTGTTTCCGGGCACCCAGGGCGGCCCGCTGATGCATGTCATTGCGGCCAAGGCGGTGGCATTCCTGGAAGCCCTGCAGCCGGAGTTCAAGGCCTACCAGGCCCAGGTCCTCGCCAATGCGCGTGCCATGTGCGCGCGTCTGGCCGAACGCGGTTACAACATCGTCTCCGGCGGCACCGACAATCACCTGTTCCTGGTGAGCCTCATCAACCGCGACATCACCGGCAAGGCTGCCGATGCCGCATTGGGTCACGCCTTCATCACGGTCAACAAGAATGCGGTGCCGAACGACCCACGGCCACCGACGATCACCAGCGGCCTGCGCATCGGCACTCCGGCCTCAACCACCCGTGGCTTCAAGGAACAGGAGATCGGTCGCGTCGCGGACTTCATCGCCGACGTGCTGGATGCCAATGGCGATGCGGCGGTAGTCGAGAAGACCCGCGGTCGGGTGGTGGAACTGTGTCGCGCCTTCCCGGTGTACGGGGCGTGATGGGCCGCGGCGGGACGCACCATGTACTGTCCCTTCTGCAATCACGTCGAAACCAAGGTCATCGACTCACGTCTGGCCGGTGAAGGCCGCCAGATCCGTCGCCGCCGTGAGTGCCTCTCCTGCGGCGAACGCTTCACGACCTTTGAAGCCGCCGAACTTATCATGCCCATGGTGGTGAAAAGCGACCGCACCCGTGAGCCTTTCGACGAAGCCAAACTGCGCGCCGGCATGACCAAGGCCCTGGAGAAGCGCCCAGTGGCTCTCGAGGCGGTGGAGGAGGCCGTGAGCCGCATCGGCCACAAGCTGCGCAGCCTCGGGGAACGTGAGGTGCAGTCGCGCGCCGTCGGTGAGCTGGTCATGGATGAACTGCGGCACCTCGATGAGGTGGCATACGTGCGCTTCGCCTCGGTCTACCGCAGCTTTCAGGACCTGGACGCCTTCCGCGATGAGATTGACCGGTTGCGGCACCGCCGCGGCCGGCGCGAGGGCCGCGATAGCGCGGCGGTGGATCAGCTGCCGCTGCTGGCGCCCGACGCTGCCCCGCCGAAGGCGCGCAAGTGAGTGCCTTCGACGCTGCCGACCACGCCTTCATGGCGCGCGCCCTGCAGCTTGCCGCGCAGGGGCTCGCCTCCGCGCATCCGAATCCGCGCGTGGGTTGCGTACTGGTGCGCGATGGCGCGGTGCTGGCGGAGGGCTGGCATGAACACGCCGGCGGACCCCACGCCGAGGCAGCGGCGCTCGCCAATCTGCGTGCGCCGGGTGCCGGTGCCACCGCGTACGTCACCCTCGAGCCTTGCAATCATCATGGCCGTACTCCGCCTTGCAGCGAGGCCCTCATCAAAGCCGGGGTGGTGCGCGTCGTGTACGCGGTCGGTGATCCCAATCCCCTGGTCAACGGCGCCGGCGCGCGGCGCCTGCGTGAAGCGGGCGTGCAGGTGCAGTCGGGTCTGCTCGAGGCTGATGCGGTCGAACTCAATGCCGGGTTCATCAAGCGCATGCGCGAGGGGCTGCCGCTGGTGAGGCTGAAATTGGCGATGAGTCTGGATGGCCGCACGGCCTTGAGTGATGGCCGCAGCAAATGGATCAGCGGTGAGGCTGCCCGACAGGACGTCCAGCGCTGGCGCGCCCGCAGTTCGGCCATTCTCACCGGCATCGGCACGGTGCTGGCGGATGACCCGCTGCTCTCGGTGCGACCGGCGGGGCCGGCCGTGCGCCAGCCGTTGCGCGTCATTCTCGACAACCAGCTGCGTACTCCTCCCGGCGCCCGCGTCTTCGCCGACACTGCCGAGCGTGGCGTGTGGATCTTCACCGCCAGTGACGACCATGAGCGGATGAGGGCGCTCGAGGCGCGGGGCGCGCGCGTGGAGCGGATTGGGGAGGCGGCGCCGCTGGATCCCGCGCAGGTGCTAGGGGTGCTGGGCAAGGCCGGCATCAATGAAGTGCTGGTGGAGGCCGGCGCGACCCTGGCGGGCGCGCTGGTGGATCGGCAGTGCGTGGATGAACTACTGCTGTATGTCGCACCGGTGGTGCTGGGCGATCGCGCCCGGGGCCTGCTGCGGCTGCCTGAGCCGCAGTCGCTCGAGCAGGCGCGGCGCTTTGAGATCTTTGAGACCCTGACGCTGGGGCAGGACCAGCGGCTGCGACTGCGGCGAGTACCGCAGTAACCTTCGACAGGAAATCCGCCCAATGTTCACGGGAATTGTTTTGGACATCGGCACCGTCGCGGCGCGCACCGAGCGCGGCGGCGACCTGCGGCTCGCCATTCGGGTGAACCACCTGGACCTATCGCGCACGGCGGTTGGCGACAGCATCTGCGTGCAGGGTTGCTGTGTGACGGCGGTGGCGTTGGGCAGCGATGCCTTCGAGGCCGACCTGTCACGCGAGACGTTGAATCTGACGACCTTGGGAGCATTGACGGTTGGTTCAGCCGTCAACCTCGAACCGGCGCTGCGCGCCGGAGACGCGCTCGGGGGGCACCTGGTATCCGGCCACGTGGACGGTGTAGGCGGCGTGCTGAGCCGAACCAGCGACGCTCGCTCGACGCGCATGGTGATCGAGGCGCCGACTGCCCTGGCACGCTTCATCGCCCGCAAGGGCTCCATTACCGTGGATGGCGTCAGTTTGACGGTGAACGATGTGGAGGGGCCGCGTTTTGGGATCAACCTCATTCCCCACACTCTGGAGGTCACTACCTTGGGGCAGCTGGCTGCGGGGGCCACCGTGAATCTGGAAATTGACCAGGTGGCGCGTTACGTGGAGCGGCTTTTGTCCGGTACTCCATAGCCTTGAGGAGCCATGGCTTGACGACGGGCTGTTGTCGCGTCAGGAACGGCCTACATAGTCCGGCACAGCGGCGCAGTGGGATGGAACTCTGGCATCAACGAAGATTGGTTGATGCAAGAGCGCACTGTGCCAGTAGTCGCCGAGCTGACTGGCGCCATGAGGGTTCGCGGCTATTCGGCTCACAGGCTGGATCTGAATCGGGCCTGGGTGTTTGCGGCTCTCCTCGCCGCGAACTTCCTGACCAGCACCTGCCGAGCCGACGACGGTATTTGGTCGGAGACGCTCTACGCGGGCCCCGCCACCAATAGATTCGCTCTGCACTTATTCCTGCACGGGAACCCTGATATCGATGGCGCAATGGTGGGGCTCGCGTCGGATTTCAAACTCGCAAAGCTTCCCTGGGGCCTGACTCTGGAGGGTGAGGGGCAGCTGACCCAGTACACCCTGGGCCACAACTACGAAACCGTCGCGCTGGGAGTAGGCCTTCGCTTTCACAACTTCCCCTGGAGCGACCGCCGGCCCGCGAGCTTCGCGATCTACACCGGTCCTTCGTATGCAACCAATCCACCCGCATCGGGTTTTGACTTCGACAACAGGCTGGTCGGCTTTCAAAGGAAGCATCTTTTGAACTATTTGAGCATCGAGTATGCGATGGCCTTGTCGCGCGCTTCGCCGTGGGATATCACCTTTCGCGCCTATCATCGTTCCGGGGTCTTTGGTGTCTACACGCCGGCGGCGGACGAAGGCACCATGTTTGGATTTGGCATCCGTCGCCGCTGGTAGTGGCCGGGGCCTTGGCCAAGCACAAATAGTCTTTATAAAACAGTCGGTTAACTCTACCATCAAACTATTCGCGTGCCTCGTGGAGCGGCTGCCCGCAGCGCGGTACGATAGCCGGCTATGAGCAAGATTGTGAATCTGGCCGCCGGCGGCGAATTCAGCGGTATTCCGGCGATCCTGGCGGAGCTGCGCGCGGGGCGCATGGTGCTGATCCTGGATGACGAGGATCGAGAGAACGAGGGCGACCTCATCATGTCTGCCGAACATGCGACCGCGGAGTCCATGGCCTTCATGATCCGCCATTCCAGCGGCATCATCTGCGTGCCCCTGGAAGAGGAGCGATTGCTCAAGCTGGAACTGCCGCAGATGGTCGGCACCAACAACGACAGCTACCGCACGGCCTTCACAGTCTCGGTGGACTATCGTCACGGCACCAGCACAGGGGTGTCGGCCGCGGACCGCGCCGCGACCATCACCGCGCTCGCCAATCCGGACACCGCGGCGACGGATTTCGCAAGGCCCGGACATATCTTTCCGCTGCGCCCGCGCCGCGGCGGCGTGCTGGTGCGCGCCGGGCACACCGAGGCGGCCGTGGACCTGTGTGTGCTCGCGGGGCTGAAGCCCGCCGGGGTGCTGTGCGAACTCATGAACGATGATGGCTCGATGGCACGACGCGCGCAGTGCGAAGTCTTCGCACGCCGCCACAACCTCGCCATCGGCACCATCGCGGACCTGATCCGCTACCGACTGCGCAATGAGCGCTCCGTGGACCGGATCGCGGACCAGGCGGTGCATACCGAATTCGGTGATTTCCGGCTATGCGCCTATGAGGACCGCGGCAGTCGTGCGGTGCATCTGGCGCTGGTGCGCGGCCGCATGGACGGCCCCGAGGCGCCGCTGGTGCGGGTGCATGTGGCCGATACGCTGCGTGATGCCTTGGGGATCAGCGGCGACGGGCGCACCTGGACTCTGCGACGGGCGCTGGAGCGAGTCGCGGTGGCGCCCCATGGCGTCGTGGTCATCCTGCGAGAGGCGGAGGCGGCGTACGATCTGGGAGCGGCCCTGCAGGCACTGCAGCGTCCGGCCGGGTCGGCGACCGATAGCGGGTCGCAACCGACCCTGAACGCACAGGCGAAGGTGTTGCGGACATTCGGCGTGGGCGCCCAGATCCTCAAGGACCTGGGTGTCTGCCGCATGCGGGTTTTGTCCAGGCCTAAGCAGATGCACGGTCTGTCGGCTTTCGGCCTGACCGTTGAATCGTATCTCGGGGCGGACGCCTAGGTGGCCGGCTCAAATGCGCACACCCATGCCGCGGCGCATGTGGTGGAGGGCGAGATCAGCGCGCGTGGTCGGCGAGTCGCCATCGCCGCCGCGCGCTTCAATGACTTCATCGTAGCGAGCCTGCTGGAGGGCGCGACCAGCGCCTGGCGCTCGCATGGCGGCGCGCTCGATGATCTGCTGATCGCACGCGTGCCCGGAGCCTTCGAGTTACCGGTGACGGCGCGCAAACTCGCGGTCAGCGGCCGCTTCGAGGCGGTGGTGGCCTTGGGTTGCGTCATTCGCGGCGACACGCCGCATTTCGACTATGTGGCCGGGGAGTGTGCCCGCGGCTTGACGTTTGCCGGCCTTGAGACCGGCGTGCCGGTGATCTTCGGCGTATTGACGGTGAATACTACCGACCAGGCGTTGGAGCGCGCGGCGATCAACGGCATGAACAAGGGCGGCGAGGCGCTGGAGACGGCGCTCGAGATGATCAGTCTGTTCCAGCGTCTGGAACAGCGGGCTTAAGTGATGCACGCCCAGACAGACCGCCGGGCCACCAATGCCCGCTCGGTGGCGCGACGCTTGGCGGTGCAGGCGATCTATCGCTGGCAACTCAACCATGGCCCCTGGCAGGACCTCTTGAGCGAATTCGCCGACGCCGAGGACATGGCAAAGGCTGACCGGGAGTATTTCCGCGAGCTGATCGAAGGGGTTTGCCAAGCGAGCACCAAGCTCGACGGCGACCTTGCACAGTGGACCGATCGCCCGACGCTGCAGCTGGACCCGGTGGAACACGCGGTGCTGTTGGTATCGATGTTCGAGCTCAGCTCGCGGCCGGATGTGCCATTTCGCGTGGTGCTCAATGAGGCGGTAACGCTGACGCGCCGCTTCGGCGCCACCGATGGCCACAAGTTCGTCAATGCCGTGCTGGATCGCGCCGCGCGCAGCCTGCGCAGCAACGAACACTGACCCGCGTATCAGGGCTTCCATGCCACTGTCGGAATTCGATCTCATCAGCCGCTTCTTCAGCCGCCGTGGCGCGCCGCGCGCCGACGTGGTGCTGGGAGTGGGTGACGATGGTGCGGTGTTGGAGTGCCCGCCGGGCTCGCAGCTGATTGCCGCCATCGATTCGCTGGTCGAGGCGGTGCATTTCCCGGCCGGCTCTCCCCCGCGCTCCATCGGCCATCGGGCCCTGGCGGTGAATCTCTCCGATCTCGCGGCCATGGGCGCGCAGCCCGCCTGGGCGCTGCTGGCCCTGGCGCTGCCGGCCGCCGATGAGGCGTGGCTGGAGGAGTTCAGCGCAGGACTGGACGCGCTCGCCAAGGC
>DASZCK010000210.1:0-3856 GCA_035943195.1 Steroidobacteraceae bacterium | reverse complement strand
CCCCTGGGGGGCGCCCACAGTTCCCTGGAGCTCGGACCCAGGACGGGAAGCGCCGCCAAAGCGGCACGTATGGGCGACGACAAACGGCGGGTCACGCTCGGACCGCACCCGGGGCACCCGGGGCACCCGCTCAAGCCGCGAAAGCTGTACTTCTCTCAGCAATCCAATTGTGTCCCGGTGGCGCCTGGGTGCGCGTATTTTGAGCCCGCGGAGCTGTGCCCGACTTGGATTCTTCGCGACGGCGATCCCCTCGGCAGGGCTGTGTCCCTGGACTGCCCGCAGCCATTGAAACTGAACCCGGGCAAGCGCCGCTGATAGTGACGTCCTCGTGCTTCGACTGTGCGCGCCGGCCGCCCTGTTTCTCAGCAGCTGCGCGACGCTGACTACTCCGCCGCCGATCACATCGCCGGCAAATGAGTTCGCCACCACCATCGCCAGCTTCGAGCGCTCGGATCCCAACTCACCAGCCGTGCTGAGCGTGCGTCTGAGCTACGCCGAGTCGTTATTGAGTTCGGACGAGGGTCCGTGCGAGCAACGAATCGAGAGTGCCCAACAGGAGCTTGACCAGGTCGAGGCGAGCCCCGAGACGGCCGTGATGTTCCCGGAGGGTTGGCCGCGAACCGTCGAGCTCGAATACCGGCTGCACCTCGGGCGGGCGGACTGCCTTGGCGATTCCGACCGCGACGGGCAGCTGCGCGCAGCGGTTGCTGCGGCTCGGCACGCGGCTGAACTGTACGCCGGCAGCTTCGACTACCCCGCCGCAGCCATCATGCAATTCAACACCGCGGTGGTCCTGCACCAGCTCGGCGACTCCACGGGGGCCTTCTCCGCTCTCGAAGCGACTCTGGCCATGGACCGGGAGTTCGGCTTCGGAGATGACGCTCGAGACAACTACAAGCTGCTCCTCACATGGCAGGGGCGCGCAACTGACGACGCTCAGGTGGCAGCGTTGATGCAAGGCTTCCCAGCACGCCAGGCCGTCCTGCACTTCGCATGGCATGCGCAGCAGAACCACGTCGCACTGGAAGATAGCCGTGACTGCCTCTGGGACGGGGTCATCAGTCACAGTCATGCGGCCGCCTCGTACGGACGCGAGATCGCCGCGGATTCCAAAGGTGGTTGGAAGGTTACCTACCTGCCGGGCGCCGTACCATACGAACCCGGCGTCTGGCCCACGCTCGAGGGCTCAGCGGCGCCCAACATCGTGTTCCCTCCGGCTGACATTGCACGCCCGAACTTCACTGTCAGCGCCACCGGCGCCTTCGTCGCCACGACCAATTCCGAAGCACTCGCGGCCCAATTGGTCAGTCAGACCGACGGCCTGATTCACGCGCATGCACCCGCCGATCAGGATGCCTCGGCACTGACGAAGGCGGCCCTCGATACGACGGCAATTACTCTCTCATCCGGTTTGCTGGTCGCCGCGGCCGCCGAGAATCATCAGATTGAGACGTCGATGTGGACCGGTGCGACTCTTGATCAAGGCGTCTGGTACCAGCTGTCCGCGCCCCTCTCCCTGCGCGGTCTTTCGCGCGTGGTCGTGCAGCAACGGCTGGAATTTGCCTTTACCCGCATGGTGCCCTGCACTGCCACGGCGCGCGAGCCCATCTGCGTCGAGCTCGTGGTGCGTACCACTCCGGACCAACAAGCCGTCAATAACCTGATCAAGAGCTACACCTCCTCTACCGCGACCCGCATCGTCATGGATCCCGCGACCCTTCTGGCATACTCACGCGAGGACCGACTCTACTGGTACGCTTCCATCGGCAATGGCCCCAAGGACATGACCCTGCAGTCTGAGCATTTCAAGTCCACGACGAGCGATTGATGGCCGAGGAGCGAATCCCTGAAACAAATCATCGTTGTCAACGAGTCGCTGCGCTTGCCCCGCGGCAAGCTCGCTGCACAAGTGGCGCACGCCGCCATTGCGTCATTCATGCGAGCGCCACGCGCAGCACAGGGCCTGTGGCTCTCTGAAGGCATGCGAAAGATCGTGGTGAGCTGTGAATCTGCCGAACAACTGCTTGCCTTGTTCGAACGTGCCAATGAAGCAGGGCTGCCTTCTGAGCTGATACGCGATGCCGGTCGGACCGTCGTCGAAGCGGGGACCGTCACTTGCCTGGGGTTGGGACCTGCGGCAGATTCAGATCTGGACAAAATTACCGGTGCCTTGAGGCTCGTGGATTAGGCGGCTATGTCAACCTTTGAATTTACATGCGATAAGACCCGTCTGGACATCGAGGGAATCCATCGCTTCCTCGCGCAGTCGTATTGGTCCCCCGGCATTCCGCGCTCGGTCGTTGAACGTGCGATCGCCAATTCCCTGTGCTTTGCCATCTTCCACGAGCAACGACAGGTCGGCTTCGGCCGGGTGGTGACTGACAAGGCCACCTTCGCCTATCTGGCTGACGTCTACGTCCTCCCTGAGCATCGGGGCCAAGGGCTGTCGAAGCGTCTGATGGAACACGTCACACAACATCCCGACCTGCAGGGTCTGCGCAGAATGTTATTGGCCACCCTTGACGCGCACGGCCTGTACCAGAAGTTCGGATTCAAGGCCTTGGCTGCCCCGGACCGGATGATGGAAATCCACAATCCGGACGTGTACCGCTAGTGACCTAGTGACGATGTGAGACCGTTAGATTGTTGGTCACATCGTCAATGACGGCGAAGTTGAAGTCAGTCGCCTCCTGCGCGCCAACGTCCAGGCCGAATGCGCCGCCCTGGCTTGCATCGACGTTGTACTCGCGAACGAAGCGGCCCCACCGGGTGAACTCGACGATCTCACTCGGATGCAGCGGGTCGGCGTTGATGGCATCACCATTGGCCGTCAGCAGGTCGCCATTGGGTGCGAGACGCAGCGCCAACGGGCCCCGCAGATGGCCGTCGGCAAACACCAGGTTTCCCCTACCCGATGCGGCGGTGGCTCGCTCAGCCCTTTGAATGGCATAGATGGCGTTGTCCGCAGTCGATGCCACATAGAGCGTGTCGGAACCGGCGTCGAATGCCAGACCCGTCGGTCCTACCACCAGAGCGGCGGCATTGGGGGCGTGGGCGTAACCGTTACCGATCAGCGTCTTATGCAGAATCGTGAGCCCGTTGGCACGGACCGTGACGTCCAGTCGCACCACGGTGCCGTTCAGCACGTTCGAGACGAATATATGCGCCGTCGTGCCCTCGTCATCTATGGCCAGATCCCAGGGGCTGCCCAGAAACTGCGAATCGGTCAGCGTCTGCAGCCAGTTGCCTCGAGCGTCGATGACCTGCAGAGCGCCGGCGCCAATGGTCGCGAAGGTGCCGTCCATCGTCGGCACGTTTCCGACAATCACCAGGCCTGCCTTCAGTACTCCGAGCGCCGTCGACAATCCGGCCAGTGGGCTCGTGTAGAACGCCGTGGCCGAATTGGGCGGCGCGATATCCCCGCGTGGATTGAACGACACAATGGTTGTGCCCGTCCCTTGCATGTTTCCGGAATTGTTGAAATTGCTGACCAGCACATCACCGGCGGCAATCGTCCCGCCACCCGGGAAGTCGCGCGGCACGAATGCCACACCGTAGGGATTCACATCGCCGTTCGCGGGAACCGTCGACGAGTTGATGAGATGCGGCAAGAATTCCCCGGACTCAGCGGCAACGGCAAGTCCGCTCGCAAGGATGGTCATCCCGAATACCAGAGTGAGGCACGATAGCCTCCGAATGCGATTCGTGCGCGTCATGAGGATCCCCTGTCTTGATTGTGTGCGGCTTGTGGAAACGTTCCACAGTGCGTACCCGAGAGGGGAGTCTTAGGTTCAAAAAGTCCACGCCGCGTTACTTTGCAAAATCAACGGCTGTGGTATTGCTCCCGCACAGCAAT
>DASZCK010000209.1:0-2982 GCA_035943195.1 Steroidobacteraceae bacterium | reverse complement strand
ATGGTGAAGATGCTCGACAACCGCTCGGAGGCCGACATCGTCGAGCTGAATATTCCGACCGGAGTCCCGCTGCTGTACGACCTGGACGCCAAGCTCGCGCCGCGCTCCAGCCGCTACCTCGGCGATCCCGCCGCCATCGCGGCTGCCGCCGAAGCGGTGCGCCGCCAGACCGAGAAACGCTAGATGCGCGCGGGTCCGTGCGGCACCACGGCCGCCGACCAGCCATCGTAATGACCGCCATGGGCCTTGGCCAATTCCTTGAAGTGAACGGTCAGCTCGCGCATACCCGGCACTGACAGCCGCAGCGACTTGGTCGCATGCAGGCTGAAGGGCGTATCGCTCGGATTATCCGGCGCCGCATGCAGGTCCACCTGGTAGCCTTCGGCCTGCAGTATCGCCGCCACGGACTGCCCGGCTGCCTCCGACGGCATGGCCATGAAGAAATCCACCTCGTGCGGCTGGAAGGGATCAGACCCGGATTTGCGCAGGCGCTCGATGAGGCTCTCGTCCCAGTCCTTGACTCGCTTTTCCTTCGCCTTGCGGACGTCGGAATAGATGCGCCACAGAATTCCGGCACCTACGAGAAACAGCAGTGACAGGAACCAATTCATTCGTCTGGGGCGACCGTTACGCGCAGCCCGGCCAGGGCGGTGGTGAATTCGATCTGACAGGATAATCGCGAATTGGGCTCCCGGTGCGACAAATCGGCCAAGAGCTCACGCTCATCGGACATCGCGGCCGGAAGCTTTGACGTCCACTCCGGGTCCACATAGACGTGGCAGGTGGCGCATGAACACATGCCGCCGCAGATTGCCGCGACGCCATATTCCAGATCCCGCAAGGTCTCCATCACCTTCAGGCCCGTCTTTGCCTCGACCTGATGCTCAACTCCGTTCCGATCAATCACTCTCAACAAGGGCATGAATCCGCTCCGGGCAATCGCTTAAGCCAAAGCGGCTAGTGTGCCGGTCGCAGGTGGCGGCGGGCAAGCGCCAGGCGGCGATACCAGAGATTGGACAAGAGGCGGTAGATCCCGGCCAGTTCCTCCAGTTCGGGCAGGCTGGCCGACTCGGCCAGGCCGCAATGGCGCAGCAGCTCGGCTCCATGCCCCATGGCCTGCGGGTAGTAGGCCACCAGGCACGCCAGATCCGTGAGCGGATCGGTGACTGCCGCATATTCCCAGTCGATGAGCTGCGGCTCACCCGCGCCGATGACGTTCGAGTGGGTCAGATCGCCATGGATGATGCACGCGGGCCGACCGGCATTGCCCTGGCGGGCCAGGATATCGCGGGCACGCGCCACCTGCGGTAACAGATCCTGCACCGCAGCGGCATCCTGCGCCGCTACTTGTGTGACATGGCGCTGCAGGAGCATGGCCACGTCCAGTGGCGGCACCACCGGTGCCGGCAGGGAGTGAAGCGCTCGCAGGCTGCCTGCCAGCGCCCGAAGCCGTGTCGCATCTTCGAAGTCGGCGGCCTGCCACGGCTGTCCATCCAGAAACTGTGTCACCAGGTAGCGCCCCTGGGGATCCGCGGCCACGATGCGGCTGGCAAGGCCAGCCGCTGCGGCCGCGGCGTGTAATACCGCCTCGCGCCTGCGATCCACGCCGAGGTCCAGAACGTAGGGCTCATGCAAGCGCACCACGTAGCGGCCCTTCCCGGTCTGCACGCGGTAGGTGGCATTGGCGGCGCCACCGCTGAGGACCTGTACCTCGTAACCCTCGGCCGTGGTGGCACCGGGCACCCGTGCCAGCGCTTCCTGCCACGCCTCGGTATCCGGAAGCCTCACGCGCCAACCGGCAACGCCGTGGCGTGCTGCTCGCGCCATGTCCGCCACCAGGACCGATGTCCGAAGACGATCACGATCAGCGTTGCGGCGGTCATGAGGCCCAACAGATACAGCTTCTGCTCGAAGAACAGGAATGCCTCCACGGCATCGATCACAAACCAATAGACCCAATTCTCAAGCTTCACGCGCGCCACCAGCCAGGTGGTGTAGAGACTGCCCCAGGTCGTGAGCGAGTCCAGGTAGGGCCACGCCGCCTGAGTCTCACGGACCAGGAACTGCGCGGTGAGAACGCTGACCAGTATCACCGCGAGACTGTCGATCACATGCCAGCGCAGCGGCAACAGCGATACCGCCGGCCGCGGAATCTCGGCGTCGGTCCAGTGCCAGTAGCCATACACCGAGACGATCACATAGTAGACATTGAGCCACGCCTGCATGGGCAGTCCGCGATGCGCGGACAGCCAGATGACGATGGCAGAACTGATACCACCGGCCACCCAGCACCAGCGGCTGCGCTTCACCGCCAGTACCAGGTAGACCACGCCCAGGATCACGGCAATCACCTCGGCCAGAGTCATTGCTCTGAACGCGGCGATGAGCTCGTTCATCATTTGATGAGCCCGGAGTCGGTCAGGGGCCCGATGACCTTCATGACCACCACCGACTTGTCGACCTGGCCAAAGGTCGTCTTGAGCTCGCGCGCGAGGGTCGCGAACACCAGATCGAAGGGGCCCACGACCTGAGTGCTCAGACTGTTGGTGATGACCCGCAGGCCGGCGTTGCGGTTGAGGCGCTCGATGAGATCCTTGATCTTGGGAACCCGGTTCTGCTCAAGCGGATACAGGCTCAGTTCAACGGCGATGTCCATTTGGCTTGCCCTTCCTTCACTTGAATGAGTACGTGAGCGTGGCACCGAAGGTGCGCGGCGCCCCCAGCTGGATGAACTGCTGATAGGTAAAGTCCGGGGGCACATCGGCGAAGTAGAAGCCGCGCACGGCGTAGTTGCGATCGGTGACGTTACGCATCCACAGATCTGCCGACCAGCGATCGCGGTTCACCCCGGCCTTCAGATTCAACAGCACATAGGCGTGACTTGCGTAGGGGTCGAGCGCCGGCAGGTCGTAGTAGAAACTGCCGCGCCCGGTCAGATCGGCCCTCAGGTACAAACCCGCGTGCCCATGCAGCGTACCGGAC
>DASZCK010000208.1:0-3429 GCA_035943195.1 Steroidobacteraceae bacterium | reverse complement strand
CCTGAGCACTGGCCTCACGTACACCACCGCATCCGAACTCTCCCTGACCCTGGAATACGAGTACGACGCTGCGGCGCCGGACGCCCTGGGATGGAATGCTCTGCGCACCGGCCCGATCCCACCGTACATGCAGTATCGGCGATACGCAGGGCCGCAGGGGGAGCTCGCGTCGCGCCAGAACTGGTTCGGCTATGCCCACTGGGATGATGTCGGCATCACGCACCTTGGGATCACGGCATTTGTGCGCTTCGATCCGTACGATCACAGCCGGGTGACCTGGACCGAGATTCGCTACCAGGGCGCACACGCCGGTGCCGCGCTGCAATGGCAGCACGATGCGGGAACGGCGACCAGCGACCAGGCGCCCTGGCCGATACGCCAGACGTGGCTGGCACTCATCGACTACTATTTCTAAAGATCATGACCACGACCAGGCCACCCATCCGATCTGCGCGGCTGCTTGCGCCAGCACATGCTCGAGATCACTTCTGGTCCGAACTTGCCGTGTTGGCCGGCATCAACCTGCTGATCTGCATCCTGCTGGTGCTGATCGGCGCCTCCAGCAGCTTCGGCCAGACTTTCGTCGTCTGCAATTGCATCGGCTTCAGTATCTGGGCGGCCTTCAAACTGCTGCGGCTCGTCAGCCGCGATCGCTCCCCTCTCCTTCTGAATGCGCTGATCGGCGTGCCGGGCGGCTTCGTGGTCGGAAGCAAGATTGCAGCAGTGCTGGGGATGCCGGATCTCATCAGCCTCGCCCTGCACGACCCTTCTCACCAGGGCCGACTGCTGCTGGGAAGCCTCGCGATCGCGATTCTTGCGACCGGATTCATCATCTTCTACTGGCGCGCCGAAGCCTATCGTGCCGATCTGCACAGCGAGCGTCGCCGCGCCGCTGAGGCGCTGCAGTCGGAGACCCAGGCGCGACTGGCCTTGCTGCAGGCCCAGATCGAGCCGCATTTCCTGTTCAACACCCTCGCCAACGTCCAAAGCGTGATCGAGTCGGACCCCCGGACCGCCAAGTCGATTCTCGATCACCTCAATCAGTACCTGCGCGTGAGCCTGGGGCGCACGCGGCGCGCCTCCTCCACGCTCGCGGATGAGATGAGCCTCATCAGCGCCCTCCTGGCCATTGCGGCGATACGCCTGGCCGAGCGCCTGCGCTACGTCATCGATGTGCCCGAGGATCTGCAACTGGCGCAACTGCCCCCGCTGCTGCTGCAGCCCTTGGTGGAGAATGCCCTGAAGCATGGCATCGAGCCGGCCGTGAGCGGTGGCGAGATTCGGGTGGCGGCAAGATTGGTGGAGGGCGCGCTGCACCTGTCGGTGACGGACACCGGAGTAGGCCTGAATGCAAGTTCTCCTGAGGGCGTGGGGCTTGCGAATGTGCGCGGACGGCTCGAGAGTCTGTACGGTGAGGCCGCGAGTCTTGCCATTCACGTGCATGAGCCGCGCGGCGTGCTCGCCGAAATCACGATGCCACTGCGGATGCTGTGATCATGCCGACTGCCCTCATTGCCGATGATGAACCCAAGCTCGCCCAGGACCTGGCCGACCGTCTGAAGCGGCTGTGGGTCGACCTTGAGATTGCAGCCATCGCGGCCAACGGCCTGCAGGCCGTGGCGGAGCTCAATCGGCTGCGGCCGCAATACGCATTCTTGGACATCCGCATGCCCGGTCTGTCCGGACTCGATGCCGCCAGGGCCGCCAGCGGGACGCGCGTGGTGTTCGTCACCGCACACGATGAATATGCAGTGGCGGCATTCGAGGCCGCGGCCGCCGACTATCTCCTCAAGCCCGTGAGCGACGTACGCCTCGCGCAGTGCGTGGCGCGCTTGCAGCGCGAGGCGGCGCCAGCGGTCGACCTGCACAAGCTCATCGCAAGCCTGGCGACTCCGACGCGTGAATATCTGGCGTGGCTCACCGTCGGTTTGGCCCAGACCACGCGGCTCGTTGCCGTGAAGTCGGTGCTGTATCTGCAATCCACGGACAAGTACACCGAAGTCGTCACGGCGCACGAGCGCCACCTGCTGCGCATGCCACTCAAGGAACTGCTACAGAGTCTTGATCCGGCGGACTTCGCCCAGATCCATCGCGGCACGATCGTCAATCTCGCGGCGATCGAGCGCCTGGAGCGTGATGTGCTGGGACGATGCCTGGTGCATCTCAAGGATCACGGCGACGTCCTGGCCGTCAGCCGCACCTACGCGGATCGATTCAAGCAGATGTGAAGCGCTGAGGTTACTTGGCTGGCTTCTGCTGACATTGGGCCGAGTCGGCCTTGAATCCCGACATCCGGGCGATACGCTGGGCCCAGACCTGGCAGGTGTATTCGTCCGTGTACACAGCCACCTGGACCGGCTCGTAGCGTGCCACTGCATCGACAGTCAGCGCGCCTCCCTGCGGAGCGCTGGCCAGCTTCATTGCCATCAGTACCCAAACGACGTGCGTCATCGCCACCCCTCCAGCGTTGAAAGCCCATCTGTCCGTTACAGCGGGGCTATAACGCCAAAGCTCTAGCCCCGACGCTGTGAATTAAGTCACAACTTCAGCGTGGCGGCTACAGTTGGTAATACGTAGGGGAAGCCCGGCGGATCAGCTGCCCGGTCCGAACTGTTTGAAATATATAACAATCAATTACTTACATACTAACGTCGAAGAATGCGTCCTCGTGGTTAAGACTGATCACAACACTCTTGCCAAACCTTGAGCACTTCCGGGCCATAGGAAGGTCGAACGCGCTGCCGTTTGCCCAATTTGCAATGCACAACGCGGAGGAATTTGGCGACCTGCCCTAAGGCGTCGGCCGCCGTTATTTCTCGCCGCAAGAAAATCAACGAGCAAACTTCGGCGGTTCGACCCGGGAAACGCCGCGCCCGGAAACCGCTGCGCGTATTCATGCGGCGTACAGTCGACGACTTCGTCCGGATTCTCATAACTACCCGGAAGCCTTGCGCGAATTGACAGGTCCGCACCAGCCTGCCGAAGTGCCCGAGTTACTGATAGTCCGAAGTCATTGAACTGCGTTACCGCGTGATAGATCGGGGTTTGGCCGCCGACTCCGTGCTCGTCCACGGCGGCACGCACGTTTACGTCAGGTGCCGAAGATCGGGCGATGGCGGAAGCGAACGGGGTACGCCGGGAAGTGCATCGGACATGGCGAACTCCTTTCAAATGGCGCCCGGTTGTCCGCATAACGGGCTGAAAGAAGTTTCGCGATGGATCAATTCAAATGGGCGGGCTTCTACCCTTTCCGCGGACAGGATGCGCCCCAATGCGCGGAATTAAGCGTACCTCGGTGCATGGCGGGGTCGCAAACGTGCCAACGGCCCCTTGGCCGAAACGGTCGCGGAATGACTCATTCTAAACAGTCAAATCCGCCGTTCGCTGACGAAATCGCCGAACCCCCGGTTCCGGCCAAGCATCTGATGC
>DASZCK010000207.1:0-1585 GCA_035943195.1 Steroidobacteraceae bacterium | reverse complement strand
GGTTGAGCGAGCAGCACCCCCCAGCGCGTTGTCGCCAGTGCTCAACGGCAGGTGAGATTGCCGTCCTTCAGATCACAGTCGTCAGGCGGCCCGTACTGCTTCCGGTGTTCCATGAGATCCAAACGTGTTACGAGGGCCTCGAAGCGGGGGTCTTGGCGTGACAACGTGCTACTTGACACACGCGCCATATGTGCCACAGTGTTACTGTGGCACCGTTCAAACTGACCCTGACACCTGGAACGTCGATCTTTGAACAGGTCGTGTTTGCGGCAACGCGCGCGATCCTGAGCGGCGCTTTGCAGCCGGGCCAGCCGTTTCCGTCGGGGCGATCCTTGGCGGCGGATCTGAGGATTCATCCGAATACCGCACACAAAGCCATTCAGTACCTGATTCAGCAGCGTTGGCTGGAGGCGCGGCCCGGTATCGGCACCGTGGTGCTCGAACCGCCCTTGGCGCGGGCGGGCGATCGGCAGCGGCTGCTGAAGGTGGAAGTGGACAAATTGGTTGTGGAGGCAGCCCGCGTTGGAGCCGACCTGGAGGAACTGATCGCGGCGATAAAGGCAGGGTGGAAAAGCATGCGAGGGGGACAATGATCATTCAAGCCGAAAACCTCACCAAGAAGTTCTGGCGTCACGATGCCGTGCACGGCGTAAACCTGTCGGTGCCCGAAGGCGCTACTTTTGCGCTAATCGGGGCCAATGGCGCCGGGAAAACCACGACTATGCGCATGCTGGTCGACATTCTGGCGCCCGATCAGGGCAGCGCTCGCGTTCTAGGCGTCGACTCGCGGCATCTCAAGCCGCACGATCGTCTACGGATCGGGTACCTGAGTGAAAATCAGGACCTCCCGGACCGATTGAGCATCGCCCATTACTTCGATTACCTGCGCACGCTATATCCCAATTGGGACCAGTCCCTGGAAAAGCGTTTGCTGGAGCGCTTCGAGCTGCCACCCAAGCGCGCGCTCGCGACTTGATCGGTCGGCATCCGGACGACGCGGACGCGGCCGTTCTGCTTTCCTGCGGCTGCAACCCGACCGAATTCATGACGCGCTGGGTGCGCGAGCATCCGCTGATGCAGATTCCAAAGAACCTGCCCAATCCCAGCCTCCTGCCGCTCGCCCTGGCGTCGAAGGTCTCACCCAAGAGCCATGTGCGCTTGGTGATCGGCGCCAATGACGATGTGGTGCGACTCGTCGACAGCCAGGCCTACGTCCAGGCGCTCCAGACCCGCGGGGTCGACGTCAAGCTGGCCATCGCGCCGGACGCGGGTCACAACGACATCTTCCGCGCCCGGCAGACTCTGGACGCCATCGTCGAGATGCTGACGTTGGAGGGGGCGATGGTTCGCCCGCCTAGACCGCCGCAGCCGCGTTAGTTCGCCTTCAGCGCCCGCACGTAGGCCCCAAGGCCGAGCGGCCGAGGGCCTCAAGGTCGTAGCGCCGCTCCAGCGATGACACCACTCCCCCCGCAGCGGGCGCGGGCGACGCTGAGGATGGCGAGGTGCAGGTCCTTGCCATCGGCCAGCTTGTAAAGAGTCTCTTTAGGCCTGGCGGCCCGGATTTTCGTCTCGGTAAGTTTGGGAG
>DASZCK010000206.1:0-2528 GCA_035943195.1 Steroidobacteraceae bacterium | reverse complement strand
AGGCGGCGTAGCTCCATGTCAGGTCTCGGGCTGAACTCTGGACTCCGGTGTTCTGGTCGAACTGCTCGGCGAGGTCACCGCTGGGAGGTGTGAAGGCGCGCACCGTATTGAGAAACGCATCACCGCGCTGCAGCCAGGATTGTGCCGCTCGCGGCGTCATGCGGCAGGCGGCGAGGTAGCACAGTTGAGCCGCGCCCAAGGTCGAAAAGTAATAGGCGCCGCCGGAGTAATAGACATCGCCGGCATAGCGGCCCATCGCCGGGCCCGAGCCTGCCGGCCGCCGCTCATTGATGGAATACTGATCAGCGAAGAGCTCTTCCAGGCGCATCAGGGTTGCGTGCATGCGCGGATCAGCTGGCGAATGGCGTGGCCCCGGCAGATCGGTATGGACCGCGGCCAGGATCACCGCGATGTCCAGCTGCTTGGGCGAGGCGGCGCCGCTGTGCAGGGTTCGTGAACGGTAATAACCCTGGGTCCCGTCCCAGAATCCATCGAGCATGCGGTAGATGGCAGCGCAGACCGGGTCCTCGCCGAGCGCCGCCGCCGCGGTGCACAGCGTGTAGTAGTGCAGTCCGAGATCCTCCTCCCAGATATCGTAGGACGGTTCGGGCCAATGATGGCGCGTGTAATGCAGGTCAGCCTTGAGCAGTCGCATCGCCGAGTCGCGCAGCGTGGGATCCAGCTTCGGTAGCGCCAACCAGCGCGACAGGGTCAGCGCCCGCGTGGCAATCCCGTCATGCTGCGGTCGCGGCCAGCTGGAGATGTCCAGGGTGCCATCGGCATTGAGGCGTGTTTCACCGCGGACGCGCTCGCCATGCACCTGCGACAGGTCCGTATCCTGGCGCAGGTATTGGACGAAGTCAGGCTGCACGCGTTCACGCCACTGCGGCTGCGCAAGCAGGGTGCGGCCATCCAGTTCATCCAGGCCGAGGCTGAAGTGCACGAACTGTTCAAACAGCTGCAGGGCCTCATCGCCCAGCGTGCCGCGCTCATACAGCAGGCGCAGGGCATCCATCACCACCGCCGAGTCGCGGTACCAGTGAAAGAAGTAGTCCGGATCCGGGTCATAGGAAGCGAGCACCGGCGAGGCCACCACCGACCCGATATGGGCCTGTATGGTTTGTCCGAATCCCGGTCGTTGTTTGAGGATGTCGGTGGCGGAGATCCCGCGCAGCATCCGGTGCGCGCTGTGGTGGTACTGGGTCTCGATCCATTCCTCGAGACCGTCCGGGCCTTCGGACGGTGGGTCGGTTGCGGTATTCAACGGTGCGCGCGCAGTCGCGGGCTGCTGAAGCCCAGTTTACGCAGACCGTTCTGGATTTCAGGTATCGACATGAACAGTCGCCACAAAAGTCCGGAGCGATGGTTCTCGATCATGATGAGGATGGGTCCCTGATCAATGGCCAGAAAGGTATCCGCATACCAGCCGCGATGTTCGCAGAAGGCGTCGACGAAGCCGTAGCGTCCCCACACCTTGTCGCCGTAGCGTCTGAGGAAATGGCGGATGGCGGCCATCGATTCGTGGGGAGTGTAGGGGATGCTCGAGAGCGCCGCAGTCGGGGAGAGGGTGCCGTCGTCATTGGCCGGATCGTGTACGGCATAACCATCGGGGCCATCACTGGCAGTCAGTCCCCAGCACTCGGCGCCATACCCCAGATGTCCCTGGGGGTTCCTGCTGCAATGGGCATGATTGATGCGCACATGCGCGAGGTTCTGCTGCCAGTAGTCTGCGTACCGGTCCTTGAGACCATTGGGATCCAGGCCACAGAAGGAGAAGTGGCTGAAGAACAGCGGGCCGCCGTAGGGCATGCCGAGCGGCAGCTTGAAGTCGTAGAAGGAATGGCCGTTGAGGAAACCGCGCCCCATGGCAAAACCGCGGTGATAGACCGGCGCTTCCACGGCATAACGCGGCGCCGCGGCAGCCAGCACATAGGTGATGAGGCACTCGTTCCAGCCGCGGATCTCATGATCCATGGCCCAGCCATTGTTGGGACTCCAGTGCCAGTACAGCAGGGATTGCCGGTCCTGAGTGAACCAGGTCCATTCCACATCTTCCCACAAGCCATTGGCGCGACCGCGCAGCTGTGCCTCCGCGGCATTGTCGGCATCGAAATACTGTCGGGCGCACAGCAGGCCCATGCACAGAAATGAAGTCTCGACCAGGTCCGCCGCATCGTCTTTGCGGAAAAAGGGGATGGTCGCGCCGGTCGCTCCATTCACGAAGTGCGGCAGCGCACCGTGATAACAGGGTGCGCGGGTGAGGACCTCGAGCATGGCGCCGATGCGGGTCACCGCGGCCGCGCGCGTGATCCAACCGCGCTCCACCGCGACAATGATGCACATGAGGCCAAACCCGGTGCCACCGATGGCGGCCCGGTCATCGACCGGTCCCTCGACCCGGGTACGCCGGTCCGGTGTCAGGCCGCTTTGCGGGTGGCCGCCTTCCCAGAAGAAGCGGAAGGTCTGCCGCTGAACCTGCTCCAGCAGCTCCTCATCGGGCAGGGCGGCAAGCTCGGCGGTGCCCGGCG
>DASZCK010000205.1:0-1572 GCA_035943195.1 Steroidobacteraceae bacterium | reverse complement strand
TGGCGTCGCAAGCGATGCAGAAACTGGTCATCCATTGTCATGCTCCTGCTACCACTGCGACCGCAGCGCCGCCACGATTCGCTGCAGGGTCGTGCCCACGTTGGATTCACTGAGGCCAGTGATCCGCGCGATCATCCGGTTGTTGAGGGCGGCACCGTACTTGAGGGCAATCAGCTCCTGGTGCCGCTCTGGCAGGCCATCGGTCAGGCTCCTCAGTCGCTGCATGTCGGAGCCGAGGCTGGCCTTGTCCTCCGGTGTCGGCTGCTCGGCCGGATCCGGCATGCTGGCGACGCGCAGGCGCAGGGCATCGGATCGATGGTGATCCGTCGCCACATTGCGGGCGATGGCAAACAGCCAGGTCGAGAATCCCGCAAGATCGCGCCGGTACTGGGTGCGCTTGCGCCAGGCCTTCTCGAAGGTTCTTGCGGTCAGCTCTTCCACGTCATGCGCCGGCCCGACGCGGAAGCGGAAGTAGTTGTAGATCCGCGGCAGCTGGTCGGAATAGACGGCATTCCAGTCGAGCTCATCGGGTGCTCCCGCCGAGCCGCGCAGCCGTTTAGCGTCTGGTACCGACATACTGCAATATACGGCCCGACCGCCGAAGTATCACAGTGGCCCAAGGGAGCAATCATGAGCGTGCAGAGGACGTCCCGGGTCGATGGCATCGACCTGCTGCGCGGCGCGGCCATCTTCTTCGTGCTGATGAATCACGTGAACATGCGCCTGCTGCATGCCGGGGTGCCCTATACCGCGGGGCTGCCCGACCAGCTGGTCTCCTCCCTGGTATGGAAGGGCCAGTACGCGGTGCAGATGTTCTTCGCCCTGTCCGGATTCCTGATCACCACGACGGCACTGCGGCGCTGGGGGTCGCTGGCCCGGACCGATGTGCGTGACTTCTATGTGCTGCGCTTTGCACGCATCGCGCCGCTGCTGTTGCTGCTGCTGCTGGTGCTCAGTGCCCTGCATTTCGCGCACCTCGCGGACTTCGTCGTCCCCGACAGCAGGGGCGGGCTGGGGCGGGCGCTGCTCGCGGCGCTCACTTTTCATGTCAACGTTCTGGAGGCGCACCGCGGCTACCTGCCCGCCAACTGGGACATTCTGTGGTCACTGTCCGTTGAGGAGATGTTCTATCTGGGCTTTCCGCTGCTGTGCACGTTCCTGGGAGGCGGGCGGCTGCTGATCGCGGTGCTGCTCGGGTTCGCCGTCATCGGTCCGTTCGCGCGTGCGCTGTTCGCGCACGGGAACGAGGTCTGGCAGGAATATTCCTATCTGGGCGGCATGGATGCCATCGCGCTCGGGTGCCTCGCCGCGATGCTGTGCTCTGCACGAACATGGTCGGGGCGCTCGCTGCGCCTGCTCGGCGCCTGCGGTGCGGCGATCCTGATCTTCAGTTTCGGATTTTCGATTTTTGCGAACGCGCTGGGATTGGGCCGCAGTGGCCTCGACATGACGCTGCTGGCGCTGGGCACCTGCATGGTCGCCGTCGCCTGCAGCCAGAGCGGTTGGCGCAGCCCCAGGATCCTGGGTCCCTTGCTGCTGCTGGGCCAGCGCAGTTACGAGATCTACCTGACC
>DASZCK010000204.1:0-8978 GCA_035943195.1 Steroidobacteraceae bacterium | reverse complement strand
AGCCAAGACTTGCGAATAGCCGTGGCGCCGGGTCGCATCCATGATGGTATCGGAATCTCCGATCAGATAGCTTTCGAGGATGTCACCGTTATCGGCGAATACACCCACAATGGGCCATTCACCGTCGACCAGATGCACTTTGCTGCCTACGGTCAGTCCGAAGTTGCGGGAGGCGCCCTTCCCCACCATCAGCTCTCGTCGGCCAGCGCGGAACATCTGGCCTGCTATCACCCTCAATGCTGGCCTCATGGCCACGCCCGCGGGACCGATGCCTCGCAGCGCCAATGACCCATCAGCAAACCCCTCGAGCGCCGGCAGCGGCATCAGGAACTCGGCGTCCGCCAGTAGCAATCCACCTGTTCCCTTGGCGATTCCGGGAGCATCAAGGATGGTCCCCACGATGTCGCGATGAAGGCTGCGGCTCTGATCGTAGTTGGCGCTGCCTGCCCACACGATGGCACGATGCGCGTCATCCGGGATGTTGAAGGCGCGGGTGAGCCCACTGGTCAGCGACAACATCGAGGTCAGCACGCCGACCACGCTGGCCATTCCCACGACGATGACCATTGCCGTCGCGAATCTGCTGCCCAGACCACGCAGACCAATGACGCTGACCGCGAGCATCTGGCGCAGCTCGCTCATCTGCCCGCCACCACGGCCCCGACCTGCATGCGACGGAGTCGGCCCAGCGGCGACACGGAGCTAACCAAAGCGACTAGCAGCGCGACCAGGAGTGCCCAGCCAAACGCGGCTGACGATGGGCGGATGTCCGGCAGGTTGATCACCCCGGTGAGCGCCAGATGAGCGACGATCGCATCGACCACGGTTGCCACCGTCGCGCCGAGGACGGCCGCCAACAGCGTCGGGATCGCGGATTCCAGAATCACCACAACGCCCAGGGCGGCATGGCTGAAGCCGATGGTCTTTAGCACGCCGAATTCCCACTGGCGCTCGCGGACGGACTCGGCCATGCCGTTCGCCGATAGGAACAGGATCATGAACAGTCCCGCGGCGGCGATGCCGACGCTGATTTTGCGCATGTTGATGTTGGCATCGGCCAGCAGTTGCGCGTTCTCGCGCGCCGGCGCGCACGACAGCGCCGGACTTGCGTTGGTGAAGCGCGCTTCGATCGTGCGGCACACGGCGCGCGCATGTTCCGGCCGGTCGATGGCCACGCGTAGCGCGTTGACCCCACCGCGCTCTTGCAGGTCGCTGGTCTGTTCCCAATAGCGCAGGTTTCCGATGATCAGATCCGGGTTCCACTGACCCCATCCCGGGGGATCCGGCACGATTCCGAGTACGGTGAAGTACCAGGTGGTGCCGCCATCGGCACGGCTCCCGGGTACCACGGTATTCAGGGTCACGATGCCGCCAGTCCTCACGTCACGGCGTGCCGCAGCCTTTCGAGTCAGGAAGATGCCCGACGGCATGGCATCGAGGGCGCGCCAGTCCGCCTGTGACAGAGGCAACTCCGGCCAGGCCGCGCGCATGCCTTCATCCACGAACATCACCGTGATCGCGTGTTGCAGGTCACGCTCGCGGCCGCCGAACCAGATCTGCCCCCCGACCGCCGTGACGCCCGGGATACGCGACAGCTGCCCCCGATACCCCAACGGCAGCGAAGCCGGACCATCGAAGCGGCGAGTCACGAAGAGCCGGTCCATCCTGGCATCGCGGATCGCCGATTCGTAGGCCGTGTTCAGGGCCAGCATCGACCCGAACAGCGTGAAAGCAACGCTCAGGGCGAATATCGTCAGCAGGGATTCGGCACGATGGCGCCAGATCGCGGCCCAGACCAATGGCAGGAATCGCACCGCGCTGATGCTCGCTATCACATGACTGGCTGACGCTCTGACAGGAACTTCGGGAGCAGGTTCCCTGGGTTACTATAGTTTTGCGATGCATCATTGCCGCTTGCAACGGAGGGGCTGCGGGTAAGGCGTGGTCCACCATCTGACCGGCGCGACGCATGACGGTCGCGCACCCTTCAAATCCTCAGCCGACTGCGGTTCAGCTTCGCTGTACGGTTGCCACTGGTATAGTCTCGGCGCTCGGGTTCGCAAGCACGATGTAGGCGCGTGCGCCGCCGTGCGGGAGCGGAATTCTGGCTCGCATCGGTACTCTTAGGGGAACCTCTATGAAGATGACATCAGCATCTTGCGCCGGGATGTCCACGTTGCTCGCCTCGCTTGCATTGCTTTCGAACCCGCGCGACGCAATGGCATTCGATCCGCCCAAAGATCCATGTTCGGTCCTAACCACGGAGCAAGTCAGCGCCGCGCTGGAGGGAAAGGTCACCGCCGGTGAACACGTCGTCGCAACTCTCTGTGAGTGGAAACCTGCGGATCAGACGCCAGGTGCTCGTCCTAAACGGCTCACGCTCGGGTTTTTGAGCGCGAGCGCGTGGGAACAGACCAAAGCACCGCGAGCAACGATGCGCAGCATTACGCGTTCGCCCGTCGAAGGCCTGGGGGAAGAGGCGGTATTTAGCTCAAGTCCAGTGACCTGCACGTTGCAGGTGAAGAAGGGAGCCGCGGTGCTGGACATACACCTGTACGGGGTTCCTCCCGACCAGGCCAAAATCAAGGAAATTGCGCTCGCCCGCTCTGCCCTTGCCAAGTTCTGAGAGATGACGAGCAGAACACTCACCGACCGCTTTGCAGAGTCTTAATCGATTGCGTGAACGGCAGGTATGGCCGATGCGAGACATTGTGGCCCTCGCATTCTCATTCGATCCTGACTCCAATCGATACGGCGTCATACGTCGAATCTAAGCTACGCTGTGCGAATGGAGGCTGCCCGGCGTAAAACACCCGCTCCCGTTTTCATGGTGCTGCTGATTCCGTTCGGCGTCTCGTCCGGTTATGTGTCCGTGACCCTGGCCTTCCTCTTGGCCCGTGCCGGGATGCATACCGCCGCCGTCGCGGCCATAGTTGCCTTTTCCGTCTGGCCCCAGACCTGGAAGATGATTTGGGCGCCGCTGGTTGATACCTTGCTGAACGCCAAGCAGTGGTATGTGATCGGCGCCCTCAGCACCGGACTGACAATCCTGGCGCTAGGATTCGTCTCGGCGACGCCCCATGCCACAGTGCTGCTAACCCTGCTGGTCGTAACATCCAGCCTCGCCTCCACCATGGTCAGCATGGCCAGCGAGCTTTTCATGGCTCATGGCATTGAGGACGAGCGCAAGGGCGCGATCTCCGGCTGGTCACAGGCCGGGAACCTGGGCGGCGCGGGCGTCGGCGGCGGGCTGGGCCTTTATCTAGCACAGCGCGTGGCAGCGCCGTGGGAGGCGGCGGCCGCAGTGGGACTGTTGTGCATTGCCTGCATCGTCGGACTTGTGTGGGTGGACGAGCCCGAGCGCACCCTGCGCCGGCGGCGCTACTTCGAAAGGCTGGCGGACGTCGCCAGGGACGTATGGGGGGTGATACGTTCGCGCCTCGGTCTGCTCGCTTTGGTCCTGATGGTGCTACCTATCGGTTCGGGTGGGGCATCCGGCGTTTGGTCGGCCATCGCCGGCGAGTGGCGCGCCAGCGCCGATGTCGTGGCACTGGTGACCGGTGTGCTCAGCGGCTTAGCCAGTTTGGTGGGCGCGGTGCTGGCGGGGTTTCTGTGCGACCGGATGGATCGCAGGATCGCCTATTGCGTCTTCGGCACGGCACTTGCGGGCGTGGCTGTGGCGATGGCATTGCTGCCTCGCACTCCGGAAATATTCAGCGTGTGCACCCTTGCTTATTCACTGGTGCTGGGAGCGTGCTACGCCGGCTATTCGGCGGTGGTGCTGGAAGCTATCGGCAAGGGCGCTGCAGCGACCAAGTTCAATCTTTTGGCGGCGGCCTCCAATGTACCGATCGCAGCCATGACCGATATAGACGGGGTGGTCCATGATCGCTACGGCACCAATTTGATGCTGTTCGGCGAGGCGGCGGTGGCCCTTGTGGCCATCACCGGATTCGCGCTCTTAGCGCGGGCTACGCAACCCAGGCGTCGCTCTGGCACGGCATGACCGAGCACCAGATGTTGGCCCCGCCATAGTGCCAACAAGTAAGCATTGGAGTTTCGCGGCCGGGCGCATTACTCGGGAACTGAACGATTTCGACTAATCAGTGCGGGCGGCGTCCGTTTGGATGCCGGGAGCGGCTGCTTTCCGGTAGGCATCTTGACATGGCCAACCACCGTTTCTGGCCGGCAACGGTCCTCTGTCGTTCACGTAGACGCAGCGACGGCCTCGCAGCGACGACCATGTGGCAGGCGTTCCCGCAGATGAAGAAAGGGCCGCGCCGCTGCGCAAGTGCTGACAGGCCCTAGGCAACTAGCCGAAGTTTTGGCTGCAGGCCAGCACGTGCTGCGAGGCGCACAAGCAGGTCCAAGCTGAATCGGTTGATCTTGCCCCGGTTCAGGTCGGACACGCGTGCTTGCGTGACGCCGAGAGCCTTTGCTACCTGCACTTGAGTCAGGCCCGAAGCTTTCAGCCAGTCGGTTAGCCCATGCACCAATTGAGCTCGTATCTCCATCTCGGGTGCCTGATCGGCCGGGTAGATATCCTGAAACACGCTCGCTACTTTCTTTCGAGCCATTGGACTTACCTCGGTACCATTTTCAGACGCTTCTGCGCCAACTCAATATCGCTCAGCGATGTCGCCTGAGTCTTTCCGCACTAGGGCCAGACAACTCGCATTTTCGGCATCACTATGCCACATCTCGCATATTCCAGCAGCCCTCCGAGGGCACATCGTCCCGTGCTCGCGTCGCCGCCGTCCCTACGGCAACGGCCGATGCTCGCCGCCTGGCCCCGGCGTGATATGGAGAAGCCGGGTGGGCTCTCTCAAGACGATGCGATGCCATGTTCCTTGTGGAATGACGAACACCTCGCCGGCCTGAAGTTCGTGGATGACTTCCAAGCCTTGGGCATCCAGATGAAGCGCGACCCGGCCTGAGACGATATAGATCAGTTCGTCGCCATCTGGGTGCATCTCGCCACCGTGTGGCGGATTCCCGGACATTGCGGCGATCCCGAGCATCAGGCCATCGATTCGCTTGGGCGGGCCAGGTACAGTGGGGATGATGCCGAACTTACGATCACGCGTGAGCCCCAGAGTGACACGCGAAAGGTCGAAGGGCGTACTGAATTCACGGACATGAGTCCCTCCCGCGTCAACCGCATACCTACGGTTCACCGTTCACCGTACGGCATCCAGTGTCTGCCAGCCGGCCTTGCTGGTCGGCCAGGTGCGGCCGGTACCTACACGGCGCAGACTGCAGCACGGTTCAAGGACTTCTTCCGGGATTAGGACGTGGTGCACCGTCACGACCTGATCGTGGATGGCCCGGCCATAGCGTTGTTAGCCGTGTTCTTTATCCTGCGGCTGCTAGGGCATCGGCAAGTCGCACTCTTATTCGCAGGCGCAGGCTTCCTGATAGTTATGCTGGCCGCAGTCCTCCTACCGAAATAACCAGCCGCGTAGCCGCAGCGCGCCCAGCCACCCGCGTCACGTCATTTGCTGACGGAAGTCCGATCCACACTCGGGACAGTGCAGTTCCGGTGGGCTTGGCGCCTGTGATGGCAAAATCCCTGGGCATCGTGGGCATTTGATGCGCACAGCCCGAGCCGCGCTGGCCAGCAAAGTGACCCCCAGCAAGACCATCAGGACCACGAATACCGCATTCTTTGCGAGATGGTTCGTCATCGCGCTGGCAGGCGCCAAGACGACCACGGCGCCGAATATTGCGATTCGGGTAAGCCGTCTCGCGTCTCGGCGCTTTTTAGCGATGTGTTCAGTGATTTGCACGGCGTGATTCTAGCCCTGCGTCGCCACGACCGCCTTCCTGGCCCTTTGGAGAGCGCCATACGTCAAGAAGAGTCCCAAGCAGGCTTCACCGGCAACTATTCCCGCAGCCCTACGGTCACCACCGAAGTACAGCAATGCCGCACAAGCGGCGATCGCCACTACGCACCCAAAGGCTATCCGAGGTTGAAACCGGGATTTCATTGACACGCTCCGGGCAGGTCCGTCATCAACACAGCGATCACGCACGTAGCCGTGCAAAGTCGCCCCTCTAGCGCCTTGAGGCGCTCCACCATGACGCCGCGCTCGGGAAGCAGGGGACCGGCTGCGCGCCGGCGGCCGCGAACTTAGGTGAACGGGTTGATTTCTTTCGCGTAGGCATGGTGATACCTCAGTGCATTGAAAACGGTTCTCACCCATTCGATGTCCGATATTAGCCCGGTTTTGCATGCCATTGAACTGCATGAGAACTGTCCATCGGTATCAGGCGCCTTTCAAACGCCGCGCACCGCGAGGACTTCGAATCCTTCCAGCTTCTTCCAGTTCGAGTCCGCAGTAACAACCCGTGCACTTCGCACCTGCGCCAGCGCCAGGCAACTGCGATCACCGAGCGAGAGCCCGAGCGGTCTGGTTGCCGGACGCAGGGATGCGGCAATGTTGGCCTGTTCCTCATCGAAGGGAATCACGTCCAACCCGAACGCGGATAACTCGCGCGCGATGTCATCCGTCTTCAGGCCCCGCTCGGCAAGTTTGGCACCGACTTCCGACCAGTTGACGGCGCTGACTTCGCCGCCGGGCTGAGACAACAGTTCCAGCACCGCATCCGCGCCTGGTTCGGCAAAGGCCACTGCCAGCAAGGCGGAAGCGTCGTAGACCGTGTTCATTCGCGCGACGCGGCTTCGCGCCGCTCGCGGAGCAACTCATCAACTGCGGGGTTTTGTGGATCACGCAGATGCGCCAGCCGCTGTTGCATCTGACGCAGGGCAGCCAGGCGACTGACGATGCGAATTTCGCCATCCACCACCGATACCGATAGCGGCTCCCCCTCGCGCAGACCCAACGCCCGCCGGATGGCGGCAGGGATCAGGATACGACCTTCCTTGCTGAGGTTGGCGGTATGCTCGCTCATGTCATAATCTCATATAATGACATTTAATTAAAAATGACAGATTTTGAGAGTCATGTCAACAGAACGCACGGTTGCGCCCAATTAGTTCACCCACTTTATTTACGTACTGCTCGCCTCCAGCGCCGCAAACACCTCAGCCAGCGTGGCCGCCCGGGTAGCCGCCGGCCATGCGGCGGCCATGGCACGCGCGCAGTTCTTCCCGGGCCGCACATGCGGGCTAGCAAGGCGTCCACTTCGTGCTGCCTGAGGGTTGGCAAACTCATCGCTCGTAAGTTATTGGTCGGAACTCCGGGATTCGAACTCAGGACCCCCCTCCACCTCATGCGCGGTAGACATACAGACATACCAATGATATGTTCGGACATATGAGAACCACTGTAAGATTGGATCAAGCCCTGCTCGAGCGCGTCCGGGCGGAAGCGGCTAGGCGCAAGACCACCCTCACTTCGCTCATTGAGCAGGGTCTTGAACTTGTCCTGAGACAGCCAATGAAGGCCTCGCGGCGACGATCAATTGCGCTGCCTGAGTGTCGCGCTGGCGGGGGCACCCTGCCTGGCATTGATCTCAACGACAGCGCCTCCCTGCTCGATCGGCTGGACGGCCGCGATTGATCCTCCCGGACGTCAACGTCCTCGTCTATGCCTTCCGTTCGGACGCCGCGGACCACTCGCGATACCGCCAGTGGCTCGAAGCGGTCGTCAATGGTCCTGCGGCTTATGGGATCGCACCTCAAGTCCTGGCAAGTCTGGTTCGAATCACCACTCATCGTCGCATCTTCACGCACCCAAGTTCGCGCTCGGATGCATTCAATTTCTGTTCCGTCCTTCTGGAGCAGCCGAACGCAACCGTCCTAGCGCCGGGCAACCGACATTGGTCGATCTTTAGGGATTTGTGCGAGGTCGCCCAGGCCACTGGCAATCTCGCGCAGGATGCCTGGTTTGCGGCGCTCGCCATTGAGTCTGGCTGTCAATGGATTACGACCGATCGTGACTACGCGCGCTTTCCCGGACTTGATTGGCGTAGCCCATTCTAAAAACGTGCCAAACGCACTCGACTTCCAGAGTGGACATCTGCAATAGGGTACCCGTGGTCTATCCCATTACACAGCACGCTTCAAGGACTTCTTCCGGGACTGATCCTTCCGAAGTACTCGCCTCATGAAATCGCACGGCATTATCTACAACCGATCCTTCGGTTTCGACTGGATCTTTACCGTGATCTTGATTTGGGCGCCGCGGGGCAAGCGTATCCGGACGGGTAGCACCGGCTCACGAACATGCAAAAGATCGTGCGCGCGCCGGAGGTGCGGGAGCACATGCCGAGTCAATCAATCCGCTCGGCAACGGCAACGCAAGAACTTCAATGCCTATGCGGCTTGCACGCCTTCCACTTAGGCTTGCCGTCTTTGTCGGTGCTGTAGGTGTAGTAACCAGCGAGCTTCGGATGGCCATTGGCCATGAGCACCGTGCCGTCTTTCTTTAACGTATATCTGGCTTCGCAGTCACTGTCGGTAACTATCGTCCTACCTTTGTCGTCGGTAATCCGGTTGCCGTGATTATCAGTGATCGGCGTGCCAGCTAAGGCGGCCCCGCAGGTCAGCGTCAAAAGGACAGGAACTAGGGTCTTCACGTGAACAACTCCATGTTAGCAATTCGAACCGGAGTATTTTACCACGGTCGCCTTTACGCTAACTTGGCGGCCTTCAGGCCGTCTATTTCACCAGCGCAAGAAGACGAATTAACACCGGCGATCAATGAACTGTCGGGCATTGTCACCGGCACTTGGTTCGATTTTGATAGCGCACGCGAGGCAGCTCGGCTGAATGTATCGCATTACAGCGGCGCACTCGTGATAGGGCTTGTGCGTCAGCGCGAGCAGCGGGAAGCTAAGCGGGCCGAAAACACACGCCGCACCGAGGAGCGATTCACAAAGTCTACCGAGGCCCCCAGCCAGACATAGCGAAACTCATACGCTACGCGTCTCACAAAGTCCTCAGGCTTGTGAAATGAATCGGTGCGGGCCGCGTGAGCAATGTTGCCCCATGGCCGGAACCGCGTTAACCC
>DASZCK010000203.1:0-9120 GCA_035943195.1 Steroidobacteraceae bacterium | reverse complement strand
GTAGTGACCGGGTACGCCCCAGCGATCACTGCTGCGGGCACAGAATCACGAACAGGTCGCCCCGACGAAGCACGCGAAATCCGGCCAATAGCCATGGATCGACGTGGAAGGGATTAAGGTACAACACGTAGACGGGCCTTCTGTTCGCGGCAGATGAACTGTAAAGGCGATGCGCGACTTGGGTGATGATCTCAGGCCCGAAGGGGTTATAGAGAAAAACTACCAATGGATCTTGAGGGAACTCAAACTCAAGTACGTCCATGCAAAGTAACTGTACATTGCTTCGATTGCGGAGATTCGTCGCGGCGGCCTCGTGGAGCTCCCGGGCGAACTCAATGCCGATGAGCTTGCGAAATGGAAAGTCAGCGGCCAAAAGAAGCGCCCGCCCCTTGCCTGAGCCGAAATCAATAAAGGTAAAGTCCTCGTGCTGGATGCTCAGCGCGGTCATCCCGCGCGCGAATTCCTCGGGAGGGATGGCGCTATATTTTGTCCCGAAGCGGCGATTGGGACTTGAGATGGCTAGGCCCTTGAGATCTATGTCGCCCCCCGTGTCCACGCCATGCGCATCATCGTAGCGCGCGTCACGTTCCGCTAGGGCGCGCCTAGAGCGAAAAGCGCGCGGATGGTAGTGCGCGAGTTCGCGTTTAAGGCGGCGAAGTAGGCGACCAATTAGCTCCATGAGCTGCATAGTGGCGAAGGTGCCGCGGGACCGATAGCGGCATAGCAAGCTGCGCAGCCGAGAGATGCTCGCTCCAGTTCTGCCAACTGGCCGCAGATCCGCTCGGCCGCGGCGATCGCCGTGCGCGCCCGGCTGAGCCGGGTTCGGACTCCCAAAATGACCCCTGAGAAGCGTCATATCTCCCTGAAATTACTCAGAGCTTCTCGATATTAGGCTGTGGGCGGGGGTAGGCGCCGGCGCCGTACGGATGCCGTACGGCAAAATCGCCAATTCCTAAGTCATTGATTATATGGCGCTCCCTACGGGATTCGAACCCGTGTACTGGCCTTGAGAGGGCCATGTCCTAGGCCTCTAGACGAAGGGAGCGAGGTTTCAAGCTCTGGCGCGAGAGCGCGGTATTATAGAGAGCTGTACACATTGCTCAAGCCTCGGAAAGCCTTACTCCTTGAACTCACCTGTTGACCCCGCGGCATCGGCCGTAAAACCGCGCATCATTCCGCGGTCCGATCATTCGGTCTCCCGCGCCCACATCTCACCCAACGCCCTGCGAGTGCTGTATCGCCTGCGCGAGGGGGGCTTCCAGGCCTTCCTGGTGGGCGGCTGCGTGCGTGATCTGCTGCTGGGCCTGGAACCCAAGGACTTCGACGTCTCGACCGATGCGCTGCCCGAGGAGGTGCGCAAGCTGTTCCGCAACTGCCGCCTGGTCGGCCGGCGGTTCCGCCTGGCCCATGTGTTCTTCGGCCGCGAGACCATCGAGGTCGCGACCTTCCGCGCCTCGAGTGCGCCGTCGCAGGCAGAAGAGCCGGTCGCGGACTTGGACGACGATGAGGGCCCGCCGGCCGAAGCGCCCGAGGTCGCCGATGAACCGATGAACGAGCCGGAGAGCATGGGCCGCCGGCGCGATTCCTTCGAACAGGCCGACACGCATCGGGCCTTCGATGAGTCCGGCCGCATCCTGCGCGACAACGTCTACGGCAACATTGACGAGGATGTCTGGCGTCGCGACTTCACCGCCAATTCCCTGTACTACAACATCGCGGACTTCTCGGTCTGGGACTATGTGAATGGCGCCGCGGATATCGCTGCACGCACGTTGCGACTCATCGGTGACCCGGAGACCCGCTATCGCGAGGATCCGGTGCGCATGCTGCGTGCGGCGCGCTTCGAGGCGAAGCTCGGCTTTTCCCTGGATCCGGCGACCGCGGCCCCCATTGCGTCCCTTGCCGATCTGCTCGGTGGCGTGCCGCCCGCGCGTTTGTTCGATGAGACTCTGAAGCTCTTCCTCACCGGCCACGGCGCGCGCAGCTACGAGGTGCTGCGGCGGCGCGGGCTGCTGGCTGCCCTGCTGCCTACGGTGGACTCCTACGCAGCCGCCAACCCCGGCAACCTGGTGGAGCAACTGCTGCTGCAGGGACTGCGAAACACTGATGAGAGGGTGTTGGCGGACAAACCGGTCACACCGACCTTCCTGTTCGCGCTGCTGCTGTATGGCCCGATTGCCCGCATCATCGAGGCGATGCCGCCGGAGCAATGGCATGAAACCGGCGCCATTCTCGACGCCTGTGATCGCGCCATGCGCGAAGCGCAGACACGAATCGCCATACCGCGCCGCTTCGCCCTGGGCGTGCGCGAGATGTTCGCGTTGCAACCGCGCCTCGAGCATCCGCGCGGCCGGCGGGCTCTGCGGGTGCTGGAGCATCCGCGCTTTCGCGCCTCGTACGACTTGCTGCTGCTGCGGGCCCAACTGGGACTGGCGTCGCAGGAGACCGTTGATTGGTGGACGCGCCTGCAGGAGGTATCGAACCCGGAGCGCGAGACCATGGCTGACGAGCTGGGCGGTTCGACGCCGCGTCGCGACGGTGCACGCCGGGGTCCGCGCCGCCGCCGCCGCAGGCCGGCCAGTTCTGCGTGATGCCGGTGTGGCAGCCGGCCTACATCGGGCTGGGAAGCAATCTGTCGGATCCAGCGGCGCAGGTGCGACAGGCACTGCGAAGTCTCGCGCAGCTGCCGCTGACACTGTGCGTCGCCGTGTCGCGACTTTACGGTTCGCGCCCGATGGGATCGGTGAGTCAACCTGAATTCGTGAATGCCGTGGCTGGCCTCCTCACCCAGCTGCCGGCCCTGGAGCTACTGCAGCAGCTGCATCAGCTCGAAGCCCGCGCAGGGCGTCCTGCGTCGCATGAACACTGGGGACCGCGGGTCCTGGATCTGGATGTATTGGTCTATGGTCGCGAGCAGCGCACCGGCACCGACCTTACGCTGCCCCACCCGGGTGTAGTGGATCGCAACTTCGTTCTGTATCCTCTAGCCGATATTGCGCCGGATCTGGAAGTGCCCGGATGTGGTCGGGTCCGGGAGTTGCTGTCTCATGTCTCGGCCGATGGCCTCTGGCCCTTATGACTGCCACCCCTACCGCCACTGGATTTCGCTATATCGTCGTCGAGGGCCCGATCGGTGTGGGCAAGACCAGCCTCGCGCGCCGTCTGGCAGAGACCTACGAGGCGACCCTGATCCTGGAACAGGCGGCCGAGAATCCATTCCTCGAGCGCTTCTACCGCAACCCGCGCGCTGCGGCTTTTCCGGCGCAGCTGTACTTCCTGTTCCAGCGCACCCAGCAGCTGCAGGGCCTGAACCAGTCGGATATGTTCTCACCGGTGCGGGTGGCGGACTATCTGCTGGCCAAGGATCAGCTGTTCGCGCGCATCACCCTGGATGAGGCCGAGTTCAAACTCTATGAGCAGGTCCATGCCAGGCTCGGGGGCGTGGCGCCGAAGCCGGACCTGGTGATCTACCTGCAGGCGCCGGTTGATGTGCTGCTGGCTCGCATCGGTCGGCGCGGCATCGCCTTCGAGCAGCAGATCGAACGCGCCTACCTCACCCGGCTGAACGAAGCCTATTCGCGTTTTTTCCATGAATACGACGAAGCGCCGCTGCTGATCGTCAACGCCGCCTCCATCGATCCGATCGGCAACCAGTCGGACTACGACGACCTGCTGGCCGCCATCAGTCGCGTCAAGCGCGGACGCAACTACTACAACGCCATGCGGCACGGATTGATCTGAATGCAGACGGTCACCAGCATTGCGCACGTGCGCGAGCGCGTGCGCCAGTGGCGGGCACAGGGCCTGCGGGTTGCCTTCGTGCCCACCATGGGCAACCTGCATGCCGGGCATATGAGCCTGATCGAGGCGGCACGCGCGCATGGCGATCGCTTTGTCGCCAGCATCTTCGTCAATCCCATGCAGTTCGGACCCAACGAGGACTATGCCCACTATCCGCGCACCCCTCGGGCGGACGAGCGCATGCTCGAAGCGGCGGGGTGCGATCTGATGTTCATGCCGGATGTTGCCGAGATCTATCCCAATGGCCCGGACAATGCGGCGCGAGTGGAAGTGCCGGTGCTGTCGTCCATCCTGGACGGTGAGTTTCGCCCCGGGCACTTTCAGGGCGTCGCCACGGTCGTCACCAAGCTCTTCAATATCGTGGCCGCGGACGCCGCTATTTTCGGTGAGAAGGATTATCAGCAACTGACGGTCATTCGGCGCATGGTGGCGGACCTGTGCCTGCCGGTGGCCATCATCGGCGCGGCCACGGTGCGCGAGACCGACGGCCTGGCGATGAGTTCGCGCAACCAGTACCTGACGGCCGCCGAGCGCGGCGTGGCCCCGGCCATTTATCGGCAACTGCAGCAGGCGCGCTCGCAGCTCAAGGCGGGGGTCGCCGACGGGGAAGTGGAGCAGGCGGGACTGGCGGCGCTCAGCGCGGCTGGCTTTCGCCCGGACTATTTCAGCGTGCGTGACGCCCGGGATCTGCAGCCGGCGCAGCCACAGTGCCAGGAACGGGTGGTGCTGGTGGCGGCGCGACTGGGCAAGGCGCGGCTCATCGACAACCTGCGCGTGAGTCGCTGAGGGGTTGCCTCACGCCGGATGCTGGTCCAGCGCCCAGTCGATATGTTCGCGCAGCAGCGCCGAGGCTCCGGCGCGACGCTTGAGCAGGCTGCCGCGCACTTCAGGCGATGGCGGCGCATTCCCTAAGGCCACGGCAATGTTGCGCGACCAGCGTTCGTAGCCGATGCGATGGATGGCCGAGCCGCGCATGCGCTCGGTAAACTCAGCTTCGGTCCATGCAAACAGGTCGGTGAGTCCGGCGCGGTCGAGCCGGTGTCGGACTTTGAAGTCCGGATGGGCCGCGGTGCGCGCGAACTTGTTCCAAGGGCACACCAGCTGGCAGTCATCGCAGCCGTAGATACGATTGCCCAGCGCGCGGCGCAGCTCCAGCGGAATGCTGCCGTGATGCTCGATGGTCAGGTACGAGACGCAGCGGCGCGCGTCGAGTTGCTGGGGGCCGATGATGGCGCGGGTCGGGCAGATATCGATGCAGGCCGTACAGGTGCCGCAGTGCTGGGTCGGAGCCGCATCAGCCGGCAGCGGCAGGTCGGTCAGGATCTCCCCCAGGAAGAACCACGAGCCCGCATCGCGCGACAAAAGATTGGTGTGCTTGCCGATCCAGCCCAGTCCGGCGTTGCGGGCCAATGCCTTTTCCAGCACCGGAGCGCTGTCCACGCAGACGCGGTAGCCGAAGGGCCCGATGCTCGCCAAAAGCTGCTGCGCCAGGTTCTTGAGTTGTCCGCGCAGCACCTTGTGGTAGTCGCGCCCCAGGGCATACCGCGACACGTAGCCGAGCTGCGGGTCGGCCAGCACGCTATCTGCCGCGGCGGCATCCTCCGGCAGGTAGTTCATGCGCACGCAGATGGCACGCACGCTGCCCGGGACCAGTTCGGCGGGGCGGCTGCGCAGTACGCCGTGACGCGCCATGTAGTCCATGTCGCCGTGACAGCCTTCATCCAACCAACGCAGCAGATGCTGCTCATCCGGCGCGAGGTCAAGTTCGGCGACGCCCAGGGCGTCAAAACCCAGTTGCTGAGCCAGGGTTTGAAGCTGGACCCGGATTGCCGCCAGGGCAGGGGGTGCAAAGTTGGTCGGGCCGGGCATGGCGGCTCAGTATAATGAGGCCATGGTGCGTCGTGACGTGACGAACAAGCAAGCTGCTGTAAGGGCCGAGGGGTTCGTTACTTGCTACGCCTCTTCAGTGGGAGGCAGTCCCACCCCGGTAAGCGTCGGTGCGCCGGGTAGCAGGCCCCAGGCATGAGGAGAGATCCTCAGGCCCAAGCGGGGTGTCAAAAGCCTGTTAGGCAACGAGAGTTGCTTGGCAGGGGGCAAGCACGCGGGCCGCAACATGAAGTGAAGCCTGCAGCCTCGACATATTCACAATCCGCAGGCCGAGCCGCTCATGTCACGGCGAAGGCAATATCGGTTCGGGGAGCACCGAAGCCCGGGACGGACTGCGGCGGGGTACGGGGAGCAGCACGTGTGCGAGGGGAGGAGTGGAACACGAGAGAGCCGTCTGTACAGCCCCAGTCAGGGCAAGGTCGCTCATATAAGCCGAAGGCGAAGGTGAGGACTGGACAGCGGCAGTCCGAGGGGATCGAAGTACCGAGGACCCCGGAGCGATCCGGGGGAACGAAGGCCGTGGCGAACAACGCGGTCGGAGGGAAGGGTCCCTGCGGTGATCGAGCGGGCGAAGCGGGTAAGCGCGAGAGAATGGCCGGCAGGACCGGACCTAACGACTCCGGCGGTGCTACACCGCGCGAGAAAGTGCGAGAACTGCAACGTACGCTATGGGCGGCAGCCAAGCGCGCCCCGGGTAGGCGTTTTCATGCCCTGTATGACCATATCTGTAGAAGTGACGTTCTGCAGGAGGCATGGAGACGGGTCAGAGCAAACCGCGGTGCAGCCGGAGTGGATCGCGAATCCATCGGCAGCATCGAGCAGTATGGCGTTGAGCAGTTCCTGGAGGAACTGCAAGGCGAGCTGCGAGCAGGGAAGTATCGGGCGGGGATGGTCTTGCGTCGATACATACCCAAGGCGGATGGGAAAGAGCGACCTTTAGGGATACCCACGGTCAGGGACCGGGTAGTGCAGATGGCAGCGAAGCTGGTGATCGAGCCGGTATACGAGGCGGACTTTTTGCCCTGCTCGTACGGCTTTCGGCCCCAGCGCAGTGCGCAGATGGCGCTTGAGACCTTGAGGAAACTTGGGGCCAAGGGCGGACACTGCGTGCTGGATGCCGACATCAGAGACTACTTCGGCAGCATCGACAGAAAGAAGCTTATCCAGCTTCTGGAGCGACGCCTCTCGGATCGACGGGTTCTGAAGCTGCTCAAGGCATGGCTCGATGCGGGGGTGATGGAAGAGGGAGTCGTCGTCAAGACACTGGCGGGCACGCCGCAAGGAGGGGTGATCTCTCCGTTGCTCTCGAACATCTACCTGCATGTGCTCGATCGAATGTGGATGCGCCAGAGTGCCCCCTTGGGGACATTGGTGCGCTACTGCGATGACTTTGTGGTGATATGTCGCACCGCAAAGGCGTGTGAGCAGGCCGAAGCGCGGATCAGGGTGATCCTGAAGCGCCTGGGGCTTGAGTTACATCCGGAGAAGACGCGACGGGTCGAACTCTACGATGGCAAGCAGGGTTTTGACTTCTTAGGCCACCACTTGCATAAGCGAATGAGCGGCGCGTTGCTGGAACGTACAGGCAAGCGTCTGTACTTCCTGAACCGCTGGCCGTCTGCTCGCTCGATGCAGCGGGTGCGGTCGCGGATTAAGCAGTTGACTCCAAGGAGCCGATGCCATGCGGACCTCCGCGAGGTGATCGGGAGCCTGAACCCGCTCTTACGGGGCTGGGGAAGCTACTTCAAATCCGGTAATGCTTCTCGACAGTTCAACCGTGTGGATGCTCACGTGGTGCGACGATTACGGGCTTTACGTGTCAAGCGCAAGGAACGGCATCTGCGTCCCGGGGAAGCCAACGGTTGGACACGCGAGTACTTCGAACGCCTGGGGTTATGCCGCCTGCGCGGAAACATCTGCTATCCGGAGCGACCCTTCTGGACGGAGGTTGCACAATGCTGAGCGTCGACCGATCACTGGTAAGCCGTGTGCGGGAAATCCGCACGCACGGTTTGAACGGGGGCCCTGACCCTCTGTCTTGCCTTCCGGCAGCATAGGCGTCAGGGTCTACCAATGGCACTGCCTATCGCCGTTTATTCCGCCGAGCAGGTCCGCGCGCTGGACCAGCGCGCCATCGAGTCCGTGCCGGTGTCCGGCTACACCTTGATGAAACGGGCCGGCGAGGCCGCGCTGCGTTATCTGCGGGCCCGCTGGCCGATGTCGAACCGGATCGTGATCGTCTGCGGCGGTGGCAACAATGGCGGCGACGGCTATGTGCTCGCGCGCTTCGCCCAGGCCGCCGGCCTTGAAGTCAGCGTCATCAGCGTCGCCCCGGCCGCCGGCCTCAAGGGTGACGCCCGTCAGGCGCATGCGGACTTTCTGACAAGCGGCGGCCAGCCGCGGCCGCTGAGCACGGCCCTGCTGCGCGAGGGCGAGGTCATCATCGATGCGGTACTGGGCACCGGATTGCGGCAGACCGTGCGCGGCGCCGCGGCCGAGGCCATCAGCACCATCAATGCGGCCGGCCGGCCGGTTTTTGCCATTGATATTCCGTCGGGCCTGGACAGCGACAGCGGCATGCCGCTGGGCCAATCGATCCGCGCCGATTCGACCGTGACCTTCGTCGGCTTGAAGACCGGGCTCTTCCTGGGCGAGGGTCCGGAGCGCGCGGGCCGGATCTTCTTCGACGATCTTGAGGTTCCCGTTCCGGATATCCCGCAGTTCAGTCCGCGTCTGCAGCGCATCACCGAGGCCTGCGTGGTTCAGGCACTGCCGCGCCGCCCGCGCCAGGCACACAAGGGTGATTTCGGGCGTGTGCTCATCATCGGTGGCGGCGTGGGCATGCCGGGCGCGGCGCGATTGTGCGGCGAGGCCTGTCTGCGCGCCGGCGCCGGACTGGTCACGGTGGCCACGGCACCGGAGAACCTCATGGCGATCGTCGCCGGCCGTCCGGAGCTGATCTGCGTGCCGCTGGGCAGTCCCGCTGACGTGGTGCCGGCGCTCGAGCGCGCCGATGTGGTCGCCATCGGTCCTGGATTGGGCCGCAGCACCTGGTCGGAGGAGCTGGTCCGTCTGACGCTTGAATGTGCCAAGCCGCTGGTGGTGGATGCCGATGCGCTGAATATCATCGCGGAGTCCGGCAAGCGCCAGCGGGACAATTGGATCCTGACGCCACATCCGGGGGAAGCCGCGCGGCTGCTGGAGTGCGGCACCGGCGAAATCCAGAACGACCGTTTCGCGGCGGCGCGCTCGCTCGCGCAGCGGCATGGTGTGGTGACAGTGCTGAAAGGCGCCGGCACCGTGATCGCGGCGCCGCATGGGGAAGTGGCTGTGTGTCCGTGGAGCAGCGCCGGCCTCGCTTCCGGCGGCACGGGCGACACGTTGACCGGCGTGATCGCGGGTCTGCTGGCGCAAGGCCTGACGGTGTGGGAC
>DASZCK010000202.1:0-12501 GCA_035943195.1 Steroidobacteraceae bacterium | reverse complement strand
CTGCAGGCGCGGCCCGAGACCGTGAAGAGTCAGGCGGACAGCCAGGTCGAGCTGCGCTACAAGCTCAAGGACACCGGCGCGGTGCTCGCCGAGGGTCGCGCGATTGGCCAGAAGATCGGCAGCGGACCGGCGCGCCTGGTGAAGGGCATCGCCGACATGGACAGCGTCCAGCCCGGCGACGTGCTGGTCACGGACATGACCGATCCGAACTGGGAGCCGGTCATGAAACGCGCCAGTGCCATCGTCACCAACCGCGGGGGCCGCACCTGTCACGCGGCCATCATTGCACGCGAGCTGGGTATTCCCGCGGTGGTCGGCTGCGGCGATGCCACGCGCCGCATCAGCGACGGCACCGTGGTCACCGTGGTGTGCTCGGAAGGTGACACCGGGCATGTCTACGCAGGACGCCTGGCCACCGAGGTCAGCGAAGTGCGGCGCGGGCAGATGCCTCCCTGCCGCGTCAAGATCATGATGAATGTCGGCAATCCGCAGCTCGCCTTCGACTTTGCGCAGATGCCCAACGCCGGCGTGGGCCTCGCCCGACTCGAGTTCATCATCAACAACAATATCGGCGTGCATCCGCGGGCCATCCTCGACTACCCGAGGATCGATGCGGATCTGAAGTTTGCGGTCGAGTCACTGTCGCGGGGTTATCCCAGTCCGCGCGCCTTCTACCAGGATAAGCTCGCGGAAGGCATCGCGACCATCGCCGCAAGCTTCTGGCCGAAGCCCGTCATCGTGCGCCTCTCGGACTTCAAGTCCAACGAGTACCGCAAGCTCATCGGCGGCACCCGTTACGAGCCGGAGGAAGAGAACCCGATGCTCGGCTTCCGCGGCGTCAGCCGCTATATCAGCAAGGATTTCGGCGAAGCCTTCGGCATGGAATGCGAGGCGCTCAAGCGCGTGCGCGTGCAGATGGGGCTGACCAATGTGCAGATCATGGTGCCGTTCGTGCGCACCTTGAGTCAGGCGCGGACGGTGACGCAGATGCTGGCCGATCACGGCCTGGAGCGCGGCAAAGACGAGCTGAAGATCATCATGATGTGCGAGGTCCCGAGCAATGCCGTCCTGGCCGAGCAGTACCTGGAGTTCTTCGACGGCATGTCGATCGGGTCCAACGACCTCACGCAGCTGACGCTGGGGCTGGACCGGGATTCAGGCATGCCGCAGCTGGTGGCGGATTTCGACGAACGTGACCCGGCCGTCAAGGCGCTGATCTCGCGCGCGATCAAGGCCTGCCGGGCGGCGAACAAGTATGTGGGTATCTGCGGTCAGGGACCCAGCGACCATCCCGACTTCGCGGCCTGGTTGGCCGGCGAAGGCATCGCCTCGATATCGCTGAACCCGGACTCCGTGATCGAGACCTGGAACCTGCTGGCGCAGGCCGGGGACCTCACGCCGTGAGGTCCACCACGCAAACTGCGCCGTTCACCGGTGAGTTCTCACCCTCCGGTACCAGGATCTCCAGCAGCTTGCCGGCGCCGGGTGCCAGCACCTCCTGAGTCACCTTCTCGGTCTCGATCTCGTACAACGCCTCATCCTTGGCGAAGGAGTCACCAACCTGTTTGTGCCACTTCGCGATGGTGGCCTCCTGCATGTTCATCCCGACCCGGCTCAGCTTCAACGTAATCTTCATGCTGGTTCTTCGCGCCTCAGGCGGCCGCGGCGCGACCGGTCAGTTCGCGGCAGGTGCGGGCGATGCTCTCGGCGTTTGGAATCACCCGTGCCTCGGCATTGGGCGCATAGGGGATGCACACGTTCGGCACCGCCACGCGCTTGACCGGCGCCTTCAGCAGGCCAAAGCCGCGATCGGCGACCATGGCGGCGATTTCACTGGCGGCGCTGCAGCGTTCGCGGGCTTCGTCGCAAATCACCAGGTGCCCGGTCTTCTTCAGGGATGCGAGCACCGCCGCGTCGTCGAACGGCACCAGCGTGCGCGGATCGATCACCTCGGCGTCCACGCCGGCCGCCGCCAGCTCCTTCGCGGCCTGCAGTGCGGGCTTGAGCATCGAGCCGATTGCCACGATGGTCACGTCCTTGCCGGCTCGGGCGATGGTCGCCTTGCCGAAGGGCACCAGATGCTCACCATCGGGCACCTCGCCCTGCTCGCCGCCACGGCCACCGGCCTCCATGAAGAAGGAGGGGTTGTTGCCGCGGATGGCAGTCTTCAACAGACCCTTGGCGTCGCCGGGGGTTGCCGGCGTCAGCACGTTGATGCCACCGAGGTTCAGCAGCGGCGGATAGGCCGTATCGGAATGCTGCGCGGCATTGGAGCCGCCGCCGCCATAACTGGCGATGACGGTGATGGGGAGCTTGGCCTGCCCGCCTGACATCAGGCGCATCTTGGCCATCTGATTGCCGATGGCGTCCATGCCGGTGTAGATGAAGTTGGAAAACATCAGATGCAGGATCACGCGATGTCCGGCCGCCGCGGCGCCCACCGCCATGCCGGTCAGGGATTGTTCGCTGATGGGAGTATTGCGGATGCGATTGCGGCCAAAGCGCTCGGTCAGCCCGCGGCAGTCGCCCATGATGGCGAGTTCCACGTCTTCGCCGAAAAGGATGACCTTCGGGTCGCGTTCCAACTCCTCGAACAGCGCTTCGTTGATTGCCTGGATCATGCGTTTCTTGGCCATGTCTGCTTCTCCCCTTAAGGTCTGCGACCATCAAACATCAGCGAGAACGCCAGCTCCGGATCAGCCGGTGGGCTCTCCACCGCGAAGCGCACGGCCGCATCCACCTTGGCCATCACCCGCGTCTCGATCTCCTGCAGTTGCGCCACGGCTGCGGGGCCGCCAGCCTCGAGCTGCTTGCGCGTGACCTCGATCGGTCCCTTCTTCTTCCAGCTCTCGATTTCCTCGGGTTCCCGGTAACGCTGTCCACCCAGAAACAGATCCTCGGCCTCCAGGTGGCCCTGTATGCGATAGGTGTGCGCCTCGATGAAGCTCGGCCCACCGCCGCTGCGGGCACGCTCCACCGCCGTCTTCGCCGCCTTCCATACCGCCGTCACGTCGTTGCCGTCGATGACCTCGGTCGGAATGTTGAAGGCGCGCGCCCGATCCGCGATGACTCCCGCGGTCACGGTCTTCGCCGGGCTGAATTCACTGAAGGTGTTGTTCTCGCACACGAACACCAGCGGCAGCTGCCACAGCGCGGCGATGTTCAGACACTCCATCAGGGTGCCCTGGTTGGAGGACCCGTCACCGAAGAAGTCGACGACGATGCGACCTTCGCCGGCCAGCATGGCGGAGTACGCCGCGCCGGTCGCAATCGCGAACCCCGCGCCGACGATGCCGTTGGCACCGAGAATGCCCTTGGAGAAATCTGCCACGTGCATGGAGCCCCCCATGCCCTTGCAGATGCCGGTGCTCTTCGCCCAGATCTCCGCCAGCATGGCGTTGAGATCGCCGCCCTTGGCCAGATAGTGGCCGTGGCCGCGATGGGTACTGGTGATCATGTCGGTGGCGCGCAGGTTCGCGCACACGCCGGTGGCGATCGCCTCCTCCCCTATATAAAGATGCACGGCGCCGGGCAGATTGCCGGCCTTGTTCTCATCGCGCAGCCGCTCTTCGGTGCGCCGGATCAGCAGCATCTGCTCGTACAGCCGCATCAGATCCTGATGCGACACAGTCGTTTGCGTCCCGGACATGGGCCCATACCTCCGAAATGTTGCGCCGTGAGTTTAAGCCAAGTGCGCAGGCCGCTGTTGCGCCGCGGCAAAGGGGCTGATTTTCCTAGGGTTTCTGAGGCTACTTCGCGCCGGGCACAGTCTTGGGCGTGCAGGGCGTTCCAACTTTCTGCGACTCGTTCTTCATGGTCATGGTCTGGCCATTCACCTGCATGGTCATGGTGGTTTTGGCGTGGTCGCCTTCGACCACCGTATCCACCGTCCCCTGCACCGGCTGCTTTCCGGTACACATGAACTTCGCCGAGTAGTGAGTGCCATCATGGCTGGCGTCCTGAATGCTGCAGTTGTCGCCCACACCCGGTCCCTGCGGCTTCGACAGCGCCTCCTGGGCCTTACCCTTTGGCACGCACATCTGCATGGTGCGCGGCGGCATGCTCATGCCCGCCATTTCCATGCTCATGGTCATCTGCCACATTTCGCCGGCCGGTGCCTCATCGGCGAGGGCGACGACCTGCGCACCCAGAATCGCCAGCACCGCGCTCGCCGCGCCGTAGCGGCGGACCTGATTGAGAATTCGCATTTTTTTAACCCCTGTTGCGGATGTTTTTCGTCTTCGACAGCAAATTGTAAGCCAGCGGGCCGCGGCGCCGCCTCAAGTTTCGCGCAACGCCTCGACGATGGGCAGGCGGCCGGCGCGCACGGCGGGCAGCAGCCCGCCCAAGAGGCCAATCAGCGCCGCCCACACCACGCCCTGCAGCATCAAGGCCGGGGGTACCACCAGATTCAAGGCGAACTGGGTGTCGCCGAAGAAATTGGTATTGGTCTGCATGCCGTTGAGCGCCAGGCGGATGACCGCGACCCCCAAGATGCCGCCGAGCAGTGACAGCAGCACCGACTCCAGCAGCACACCCACCGCCACCGGCACCGCGCCGAAGCCGATGGAGCGTGCGACGCCGATTTCCCGGGTGCGGGCGGCCACGGCGCCGTACATGGTGTTCAGGCCGGCAAAGACCGCGCCGATGGCCATCACCAGCAGCACCGGGTAGGCAAAAAAGCGCATGGTCGTGAACAGACCATCGATCGAGCCTTGGAAGTAGTCCCGTTCGCGCTGCACGTTGACGCCGAGATTGGGATCGGCCTTCAGCCGTGCGCGAATGTTCGCGGCGGCGGCATCGCTGCTGGGCTTGAGGCGCACGCTGCTCACGTTGTTGCCCGAGCCATACGCCGACTGCAGTGCGCCGAGATCGCCCCACACCTCGGACTCCACGCCGGTACCCGTCGCCGTGAAGACTCCGACGATGCGCCAGTCGGCATCAGCCAGGTGCAGGCTGCTGCCGATCTGCAATCCCGCGAACTGCTGCTGACTGGCATGGCCGACGATGAGCTCATAACGACCGGACTGAAACAAGCGCCCGGCTGTAAGTTTCATGCCGGCACGCAGGCCGATGGCATGCGGGCCGACTCCGCGCAGCGCGACGGTCACGAAATCATGATTCTGGGGTCGCTTCACGCTGATCAGGCGCGAGGTCTCCGGCGAGAGGATCACGCGGGGATCGCCGGCGGTGGCAGCGGTTGCGATGGCGTCACTGTCGGCCTTGGTAATCTGACTCTCATTTTCCGCATTCCCGCTCTTCATCACCATCAGCGTGGCATCGTCGCTGCCGGTGACCAGCAGCGACTGGTAGCTCGCGACCACGGAGAACAGGCCGACGAACACCGCGACCACACAGGCGACGCCGAAAACATCAATCAGCGCACTGCCCAGACGCTTCGGCAACGACAGCAGGTTCAGCGCCGACATCACGAACGCCTGGCGGATCATCGGCGGGTACTCCGCAGCGCATCGACCACCGGCAGACGCTGGGCGCGAATGGCCGGCACCAGACCCGTGAACACCCCGGTTGCGATCATCAGCACCACCCCCAGCAGCAATTGTTCCGAACCCAGACGCAGGTCGTTCCACTGCCTGTTGCCCAGCAGTACCACCCCATGGGCAATCGCCAGGCCGACCAGCCCGCCCAGCAGCATCAACAGCGTCGACTCCAGCATCACCAGCGCCGCGATTCGCGAGGATGCATAGCCCAGGGCTTTGAGCACCCCGAACTCACGGGTGCGCTCGGTGAAGTTCTGCAACAGGCTGCTGCCGGTCACCAGCATCATCGAGGCGAACACCGCCAGCAGAATCATATTCGCGACCAGGGTGACGTTGCCGACGCGCTTGAAATAGTCACGGCGCAGGCTGTCCTGGGTTCCTGATTCGGTCTCATTGGCGGAGTTCATGAACAACTCATCCACCTTGCCCGCCATTTGTGCCGGGTCCACGCCTGGTTTCAGCATGGCCACGATGAAGCCCACCGTGCCGCGGCCCGCAGCCCGACCCTCGTCCAGATACTCGTAGTGCCAGAGCATCTGCCGCGGGGATTCCTCGGGATTGTGATAGTGGAAGGTGCCGCGCACCGTCATGGGCCACACCTTGCTGCCATCGGTACGCACGGCCCCGGGAATCGTGATCGGAATGACATCCCCGATCTTCCAGCCGTACTGAAGCGCCAGCGCCTGGTTCACCAGCACCCCGGTTCGGTCCGCCTCATAGGCCTTGAACTGTTCCGGATCCCAGACGAACCGGCCGGAAGGGTCCACGGCGTAGGAAAAGTAATAGTTCACCGCCACCGGTCCGAGATAATTGCGCTCGTCCCGGTAGTAAGCCCCGAGCCCGACACCATAGTCCGCTCGCCCGAAGCGCACGCCGGGCAACGCACTGACGCGTCCTACATAAGAAAACGGCAGCGAGTCGGACGCCTTGGAGTCGATGAATACGCGATCGTTGGTCGAGAATCGGTTGGCGCCCACGAAGGCCTTGCCGATCGCCGCCAGCATGCCGTACAGGGCAAAGGCGCTGATCACGGCAATCAGCGTGAAGGTCAATCGTGCGCGATTTCGCAGGAAGTTCGACCACACGAGGGGAAGAGAATTCATCAGCGCCGCCCCCCCTGCAAAGCCTCGACCGCCAGCAGCCGATGGGCGCGGATCGCAGGCAGCAGCCCCACCACCACACCGGTTGCCACCATCAGACCCACACCCTGCAGCAATTGTTCCGGGCTCAGACGCAGATCGTCCCATTGGCGGCTGCCCACCTTGACCACTGCCAGCGCGACGGCCAGGCCCGCAGTGCCTCCCAGCAGCATCAGCAGCGTCGACTCCAGCACCACCAGACCGCCGATGCGCGCCGACGCATAGCCCAGGGCCTTGAGTGTTCCGAACTCACGGGTGCGCTCCGCGAAGTTCTGCAGCAGGCTGCTGCCGGTCACCAGCATCATCGAGGCGAAGACGGCCAGCAGGATCAGCTCGGAAATCAGGGTGACATTGCCGATGCGTTTGAAGTAGTCGCGCCGCAGGCTGTCCTGTGTCCCGGACTCGGTCTCGAAGGCCGAGTTCATGAACAGTTCATCGACCTTTCCCGCCATCTGCGCTGGGTTTACCCCGCGCTTCAGAACCGCGACCATGAATCCGATCGTGCCACGCCCGGTCGCCCGACCTTCATCCAGGTATTCGTAGTGCACCAACAGGTTGTGGGAGGCTTCCGCAGTATTGGTGTAGCGCCACAATCCACGGATGGTCACCGTCCAGACGTGGGATCCATCCGCCTTGGCCAAACCGGGAATCGTTATCGGGATGACATCGCCCACCTTCCAGCCATACAGGCGTGCGGAGGTCTCATTCGCCAGCGCTCCGGTGCGATCCGCGGTGTACGCTCTGAACTGCTCCGGATCCCAGACGAATCTGCCGGAAGGGTCGACGGGATAGGCGAAGTACTTGCTCAAGAAGTTCAGGCCGATCGGATTGCGTTCGCTCTGGTAGTAGCCACTGGCCGTGAATCCATAGTCCGCGCGGCCATACAGGACCTCCGGCAGCGCACTGACACGTGCCACGTACGCATACGGCAGCCTGTCGGTCACCTTTGGCTCGATGAAAATCCGGTCATTGGTCGAAAACCGGTAGCCGCCGACAAAATAATGGCCAATCGCGGCCAGCATGCCATACAGCGCGAAGGCGCTGACCACCGCGATCAGCGTGAAGGTGAGGCGCGCGCGATTGCGGACGAAGTTTGTCCAGATGAGAGGCAGAAATTTCATCGCGTCCCCGACGCCCACCCAGTGGTCGGGCCGATCTTACCCGGAAAAGTTCAACGCTCCGGGTGATGCGTCGCAGCATGCCGGAACGTATGGCGCGACCGGCGCGGACCTGCGCGGGCCGGCCGTGCGGTGACGGTTGAATCGGCACTGGGGAGCGGGGAGCGGGGTGCCTGGAGCGCCTCGAGAAAGCGCCGGTTCCAGGCATGAATGTCATTGCTACGAAGGCTCTGCATCATGGCCTCGTAGCGCTCGCGTCGCTGCGGCAGCGGCATCCATAGCGCCGTCTGCAGCGCCTCCGCCACGCCTGTGACATCGTATGGATTGACCAGCAGCGCAGTGGTCAGCTCGCGTGCGGCGCCGGCCAGTGTCGACAGCACCAGCACGCCCGGATCGGCCGGATCCTGCGCCGCGATGAACTCCTTGGCGACCAGGTTCATGCCATCGCGCAGCGGCGTCACCAGCGCCACTTTCGCCGCCCGCAGGTAGCCCATGAGGGCGGCGTGCGGCACGTTCTTGTTCAGATAGCGCACCGGCGTCCAGTCCGGATCCGCGAAGCGACCATTGGTGCGGCCGGAGGCCTGCTCCAGTGCATGACGGATGACCTCGTATTCGGCCACGTCGGAACGCGACAGCGGTGCAATCTGCACGAAGGTTACGTCGTTGTGGTTTTCCGGATAGGTCGCCAGGAATTTCTCATAGGCTCGGAAGCGCTCCACCAGGCCCTTGCTGTAGTCCAGGCGATCCACCCCGATGATGAGGCGACGCCCCAGAAGGCCCGCGACGATTCGCCGATAGGCCTCGGTGGTGGGCGCCGCGGCAGAGGCTTGCTGGATTTCCTCAACGTCCACGCCAATGGGAAAGATCTGGGCGCTCACCTGCCGCTCGCCAACGCGCACCGAACCATCGGCGAGCACGGCGCCGGGACCGAAGACCTCGGCTACGGCCGCGTGGAACCCGGCGAGATCATCGCGGGTCTGAAAGCCGACCAGATCGTAGGCGAGCAGTGATTGGAGTAATTCCCGGTGCACCGGCAGCGCGCGGAAGGCACCGAACCCGGGAAAGGGAATGTGCAGGAAAAAGCCGATGCGCTGGCTCACGCCCAGGCTGCGCAGCCGCGAGGCCAGGGGCATGAGGTGATAGTCATGAACCCAGATCAAGTCATCCGCCCGCAACAGCGCTACGGTGTGCTCGGCGAAGCGCTGGTTCACGCGCAGATAGGTCGCGTACTGCTCTTCCGAATAATGAAACGCCTGCAGAAAGTGATGAAACAGCGGCCACAGGGCGCCGTTGCTGAAGCCCAAATAGAAGTCATCATATTCGGCCCGCGTCAGGTCGAAGGTGGCGAACGCCAGGCGCTCGCGGCGCGTCAGTTCGACCCTGCCCGCGTCACCCTCGGCCACCTCTCCCGACCAGCCGATCCACAACCCGCCATGGGCGCGCATCGCGGCGAGGACCCCCACCGCCAGACCGCCTGGTGCCGCACCCTTGCGCGGCACACTGACGCGGTTCGAAATGGCCACCACCCGGGTCATACCACCTCCTCCCAGGGGCGGCTCAGGCGCAGCGCGCTGATGATGATGCCGACCATGCTGTAGGTCTGCGGATAATTGCCCCACAGTTCCCCGCTCACCGGATCGATGTCCTCGGAGAGCAACCCCAGGGCATTGCGACGTGCCAAGAGTTTGCCGAACAGCTCCCGTGCCTCATCCTTGCGCCCGATCGCCGCCAGGGCATTGACGAACCAGAAGGCACAGACCGTGAAGGTGGTGGTCGGAACACCGAAATCATCGGCCTGCCGGTAACGAAACAGCAGATCGCCGCAGCGCAGGTGCTTGCTGATGGCATTCACGGTGGCGACGAAGTGTTCATCGTCTGCCGCCACGAAGCCTAACTCGGCGAACAGCAGTGAGGTGGCATCCAGCACGTCACCCCCGAAGGTCGCGACGAAGGCGTTGAGCTTGGAACTCCAGGCCTCGGCGACAATGCGCGCGTGCATCGTCGCCGCCTGCTCCTGCCAGCGCTTGGCTTCCTGGTCCTTGCCGATGCGAGCCGCGACCTGGGCGAGGCGGTCGCAACCCGCCCACGACATCACGGCCGAAAACGTGTGCGGCGCCTCGCTACCACGCAGCTCCCACGGTCCCGCATCGGCCGTGCCGAAGGTGCGCACGGCGTGCTCCCCCAGGTGTTCCAGCCGCGCGAACAGTTTATCGGGCTCGGAGACGTCGAGGCGCTCGTCATAGAACAGCTGTGCGGCCGCCAGAATGATCGCCCCGTAGACGTCGTGCTGCTTCTGCTCGAAGGCCTGATTGCCAACGCGCACCGGTCCCATGCCGCGGTAGCCGCGCAGCGAGGGGGCGGTGATCTCCACGAGCTGTGCCTCGCCGCTGATGCCGTACAGCGGCTGCAGTTCCGCCACGGGCGTGCGCACGTGGCAGTTGTGGATGAAGCGCAGGTACTCCTCCATGGTCTGGGTGGCCCCGAGACGGTTGAGCGCGTGCACGGTAAAGTAGCTGTCGCGCAACCAGCAGAAACGGTAGTCCCAGTTTCGGATCGTGTCGGGCGCCTCGGGAATGGAAGTCGTGAGCGCAGCCACCACCGCGCCCGTGTCCTCGAACGTGCACAGCTTCAGGGCGATGGCCGAGCGGATCACCGCCTCCTGGTAGTCCACCGGAATCGCCAGGCCCCGCACCCACCGCTCCCAGTACTTGCGCGTCTGCTCCAGCTGCGAGCGCCCGAAGGCCGCCGGCGCCTCATTGAGCGGCTCGTCGTCGCCCAGGATGAACGTCAGCGGGCACACCAGCACGAACGGACGCTCCTCGTAGATGGCCGTGAGCGAGGCATCCGTCGTCACCCGATAGGTCAGTTCATCGGCGACGAAACGCACCGAATGGCTGCTGAAGGTCACGTGCGGCACCGCGCTGCCATAGGCACCCAGCGGCCGCAGCCGCACGCGCACCACCGGACGGCCCACCACCGGCTCCACGATGCGGATGATCATCGACGGTCGATAGATACGGTCGCGGGTGCTGAAGCGCGGACAGAAGTCCGTCACCTTCATGGTTGCATTCTGGCCTTCGTGGAGGGTCTCGACGATGGCCGTATTGCGCAGGTAGCGCTGGCTGGTACGTGCCTGCCCCTCCATGCCGATCGAGAAGGCACCACGCTCGGCGTCGCCGACCGGACTTAGCAGCGCGCTGAACACCGGATCTGCGTCCAGGCGCGGCAGGCATGCCCACACTATCGAGCCACCGGCATCAATCAGCGCTGCGATCTGACAATTGCCGATGACCGCGAGGTTCAGATCCGGTTTATCGCTCAATTACCCAGTCCCAGGCCGGCGCGCAGCCAGGCCCGCACCGCACCCGGGTCCGGCAGCCACCACGATGCGCTCACGCGTGGCCCGACCGCGATGCACATACCCTTGGCGCGCGCCACCGCCGCGAAGCCCGCGCGATCGGTGTGATCATCGCCGATGAAAATCGGGAACCGCCCGGCGAACGGGGCTTCCCTCATGAAACTCGTGAGCGCCTCGCCCTTGTCACAGGCGCGGGGCCGCAGTTCGAGGACCTCGGCCCCTTCCATCACTTCGAAAATGCCGCGCGAGGCCACCGCCAGCGCCTCCAGATCCGCGCGCAGCCGCGACAGCGAGAACGACGGGGCGCCACGGTAATGCACCGCGAAAGCCGTGCCCTTGTCCTCGATGTACAGGCCCGCGAAACGCCGCAGCCGCATCCGCAATGCCATGCGTGTCTGCCATACCACGGTGGCCGGAATCGCGCATTTCTCGATCGAACCGTCGGCGCGGCGGCGCTGCGCACCGTGGATACCGGCGACCGGCAGCCGCAGTGGCGCCAGCCGCGCATCCAGATCCTCGATGCAGCGGCCGCTGATCACCGCGGTTGCGCCGGCAGTGGCAACGTAGAGATCGTCGAGCAGGTACAGCAACCCGCCATCCACCACCACCTGGTCGGGCCGGCGCGCAAGGTTGGTGAGCGTTCCGTCAAAATCGAGGAATACCGCACAGTGTTCTGCGATCCGGGTCACCGGTGGTGTCGGGCCCGGAGCGTATACCTGCTTCGCTTCGAGTAACACGCTTTCGCCCATGATTACGCTCATGCTCGGCTTCCATCCGGACCGCAACCGCGGCCGCATCAATCATTTCACGTGGGGCAATGTTTGCTATGCTGCAATCAATGTCTGTGCTGCGGGACATGCAGAAAATGGCTGTCGGAAAGCTCCTACATCGGGATCATCAGCGCCGCGAGGCGCTGCTTGCGGTACGCGCGGTCATCGACCAGATGCGCGAACGCTATCGCTCCCTCGAGCGCGCCACCGGCGCACCGATCACCAGCCACCGGGTGCTGGCCGCCATCGGGGCGACACCGGGCATCGGTGCCTCCGCCCTGGCGCAGCAGCTGGGGATGAACCGGCCGGCGATGAGTCAGGCGCTGAAGTCACTCGAGGAGCGCGGCTGGATCAGCCGCCGGCGCGATCTGGGCGACGGGCGTTCGGTGCAGCTGCGCCTCACCGACTCCGGTGCGCAGCTGCTGCGCTCCACCGTGGGACGAGCCTCGGGGACCCTCGATCGATGCATCCGAGCCCTGTCGGATTCGGAACTGCGTGCCGCCTCGGTGGGACTGCGCGCCATTGCCCGGCAGCTGAGCCGCAAATTGCCGGCAGCGCGCAACGGCGGATAGCTGAACTCAGCCGTGGACACCCATGTGCAGCAGCGGGCCATAC
>DASZCK010000201.1:0-8056 GCA_035943195.1 Steroidobacteraceae bacterium | reverse complement strand
GGAAGTGCGGGTGCTGAGTTTGGGATCTGCAATCTCGCCCGTTGCTTCGAACGAGATCCTAGCGACGTGAAGAAATTCACGGCCCAATGAGAGGCCGGATAGAATGTTGTCAACCATTTGACTAGTCCTTCTAGTTTAGGTGGCCAGCCCTGCGCCGTTGTTAGTAGCAACGGTGCGGGGCGATTTATTTAGCGGTCAGTTTTGCATCCAGTTCATCGTGTCCAGGGAGCTTGACGCCAGGAACCAGATGCGCGTAACGCGCAGTCATGTCGGGGCGCTTGTGGCCAAGCTGGTATCCAATTTGAAAGAGCGTAGCGCCCGACTGCGCAAGGATGCTGGCGTGCGTGTGCCGTATGTCGTGAAAGTGAAAGTCCAACAGCTTGGCCTTCTTGCGGATCTTGTCCCAGCGCTGATTGCACAAAGGCTTTGCGAACGGACGGCCTTGGTCGTTAAGAAACACAATCGTGGGCGATACCACTTTGCGTTTCTTCAAACCTTCGAGAGCCGTCACGGCGGCGGGAGTGATATGCACGGTGCGCTTCTTGCCAGTCTTGCTCTGTAGCACCGTCACGCTGCCCTTGACCAGATCAACGTCGGCCCACTTGAGGCGAATCAGTTCACCTTGCCGCAGACCCGTGCCTAACGCGGCCATGATGAAAGCGTGCATGAGCTGGTCTGGCTTGGCCGCATCGAGCAATCGCTTCAGCTCGTCATCGGTGAGGAACCTTGATCGGCCTTCGGGCACCGATGGCATGAGGTCTTCCGGCCACTCGTGAGATTTCGGAATCAACTTGAGCGTGCGCCCATAGTTGAACGCGGTACGCATAGCCGCGAGCATGCGAATGACCGTCCCCGGCTTGCGTGTCTCAGCAAGCTTGTCGCGGGCCTGCACTACCTGTTCGGGGCCGTAGTGTAGGACGCGATAGTCGCCTTGCTCATTTACGAACCACGCCAAGATCTGCTGTTGGCCTTCGTAGGTCTTGAGAGTCTTGGTCTTGCTGTCTGCAAGGTATTTGTTGATGACCGTGGTGATAGTCACCGGGCCTTTGGCCGTGCGCTTGTTGCCGCTGGCCTGTTTCATGACGCGTTGTTCTTTCTCTTGCTCAAGCGCCCATTCCTTAGCCTCGGATCGATCGACAAAGGTTTTTGAAATGTTCTCGCCGCCGCGCACTCTCGCGCGGGCAAGGTAAGTGACCGCGCCGCGCTGACTGACTCGCTTTATAATGCTGGGCATGGTGAGCCTCCTGATTTGATTGTCATGTTCTAACTCCTTGAATACATAGGGAATAGCGAACGAGATAATGATACCAGCGACGAGCGTTTTCGCGGCACCTAATGTGACACCTGAGACACTAAGTGATTGTTTTTAATATGTATATTTCTAAATATACCGCAGGTAGCATAAAGGCCATGTTCCAGCCCGCGTGCCACCGCCGCCTTTGAAGATCAAGCCTGAGTCGCTCGCTGCGCACCTGCGAGAGCGGCTGCTTCCCGTGTACCTGATATCCGGTGATGATCCGCTGCTGACCGGCGAGGCAGTGGACGCGGTGCGCCTGCGCGCGCGCGCCATCGGCTTTGGCGAGCGCGACGTGCATTTCATGGACCGGGGCGGGGACTGGGACGCGGTGCAGGCCTCCGTGGCCTCGATGTCACTGTTCGCCGAGCGGCGCATCGTCGAAGTGCGGCTGCCGACGGGCCGTCCCGGCGTGACCGGCGCCAAGGTGCTCAAGCGCGTTATTGAAGGCGCCGGCGCCGACACCCTGCTGCTGATCCTCACCGGCAGGCTCGATCGCGAGGCGGCCGCCAGTGAGTGGGCGCGCGCCGCCGAAGAACGCGGTGCTTCGCTGGCGTTGTGGCCGATCGCGCGCGCCGCCTTCCCCGAGTGGCTGCAGGCGCGGGCGCGCCGGCAACAACTGGAAATAGCGCCCGAGGCGCTGACTGTGTTGGTCGAACGCACCGAGGGCAATCTGCTGGCCGCCGCGCAAGAGCTGGCCAAACTGGCGCTGCTGGCCGTGGATGGCCGGGTCGATGCCGCAGCCGTGCTGGCAAGCTCGACGGACAGCTCACACTTTGATGTGGCGGAGCTGGATCGTGCACTCACTCAGGCTGACGCCCCGCGGGCGCTGCGCGTATTGGCAGGATTGCGCGCCGAGGAGGTCGAGCTGCCGCTGGTTTTGTGGGCCGCGGTGAAGGGGCTGCACGCGGTGCTTGCGGCCGAGGCCGGCCACGCTGCGCCGCGCGGCGGTTATGGCTACAACAGTACACCGCCGCGGCGGCGGCAGCTTGGAGCACCAGCGGCGGCCCTGGTGGCGCGGGCCGCGCGCGCCGATGCCATGGCCAAGGGCCGCATGCGCGGTGACGCCTGGGATGAGCTGGCGCTGCTGGCGGCGGACCTGTGCGGCAAGCGCGCACTCACTGCCACGCCGCGCGCGCTCGGGTGATGTCATGGAACCCATCGGCATATTTGGCGGCACCTTCGATCCCATCCACGTCGGTCACCTGCGGACGGCGTTCGAGCTGTGGCAGGCACTGCACCTGAATGAAGTGCGCTTTTTGCCCACCGGCAACCCACCGCATCGTTCCGAGACCCGCGCCAACGCGGAGCTGCGGCTGGCGATGGTGCGGGCCGCCGTGGCGGGACAGGCCGGCTTCGTGGTCGATGATCGCGAGGTGCGACGCACCGGGCTTTCATATTCGGTTGATACCCTGACTGAACTGCGGCAGGAGAATCCGGATCGATCCTTGTGTGTGCTGATGGGCATGGATGCATTCCTGGGACTGCCCAACTGGCATCGCTGGCGCGAAGTGCTGGATCTTGCGCACATCGTCGTGGTGCATCGGCCCGGCTGGCGGGCGCCGGCGCAGGGTCCGCTGGGCGAGGTCATGGTGGACCGAGGAACCGGAAGCGTGCGCGATCTGCATTCGCGCCTGGCGGGGAATGTCTACGTTCACGTCCCGACTCAGCTCGAGATTTCTTCCACGGAACTGCGCCAGCTGATCGAGGCCGGCCGTGATCCGCGGTATCTGGTTCCGGACCCGGTGCGCAGTATTATCCTGGAAACCGGGTGTTATGCTCAGCGTGGACGCTGAGCCCTTATAAGGAGGCTGCAACATTTGCCAATGGCTACGACCCGTACCCGAACCCGTCGCGCGACCCCGTCGCCCCCCGCAACTCTCCCCTCACCGGTGCCCGGCCTGGTCCAGGCGGCGCTGGATGATATGAAGGCCGTCAATATCCGGACCATCGACGTCCGCGGCCTGACCGATATCACCGATACCATGATCATTGCCTCGGGAAATTCCGACCGCCACGTGCGCAGCATTGCCGACCGCGTGGTTCAAAGCGCCAAGGCCGCAGGCTTCCGCCCCTTTGGCGTGGAGGGCGCGCGCGATGGCGAATGGGCGCTGGTCGACCTGCACGATGTGATCGTGCATGTGATGCTCCCCCGGGTGCGCGAGTTCTATGGCCTGGAGCGGCTGTGGGGCACGGCCGAACCGCCTGCGCCGGCCGCGCCCCCGAAGCGCAAGCGCGGCCCCCGTACCCCCAAAGCCTGATTCGCCGGCGCGATGCGCATTCGCATCATCGCCGTCGGGGAACGGATGCCGCGCTGGGTCGACGAGGTCGTGACGGACTACACGCGACGCTTGTCCGGCAGCCTCAAGGTGGCCGTGGTGGAAGTCGCCGCCGGCCAGCGCAGCGCCCGCGCCGATCCCGCCCAGGCGATGCAGGTCGAGGGGCAGCGCATCCTGGCGCTGCTCAAACCACAGGAGTTCGTCGTGGCGCTCGATGAGCGCGGCGCGCAGTCGAGCACTCGGGACCTGGCCAATTGGCTCGCGGCGCGACTGCAGGACGGTCGCGAGCTGGTGTTTGTGATCGGCGGCCCAGACGGCCTTGCCCACGAGCTCCTGGCGCGCGCCGATTACAAACTGTCACTGTCGAAACTGACCCTGCCGCATCCCCTGGTGCGGGTGGTTCTGGCCGAACAGCTGTATCGTGCCCATACCGTTCTCGCCGGACATCCGTATCATCGCGATTGACACTTGAGGTCTTAGGCTACGATGTCACCGACTCCCGTACTGCGACTGGCTTCGGCATCCCCAAGGCGGCGGGAGCTGCTGACGCAGATCGGTGTGCCGCATGCGGTCGAAGCGGCCGATGTCGACGAGCAGCTGGCTCACGGCGAAGCCGTATCGGCCTACGTGGAGCGCCTGGCGCGTGCCAAGGCCGAAACCGTGTGGCAGCGGCGGCCGGACCTGCCGGTGCTGGGAGCGGACACCACGGTGGTGCTCGATGGCGTCAGTCTCGGCAAGCCCCGGGATCGGGCCCATGGTCTGTCGATGCTGCACTCGCTCGCCGGCCGCGACCACCAGGTCCTCACCTGCGTGGCCCTCGTGACCGCGGCGGGCACGCGCTGCATGACCAGCGCCAGCACCGTGCGCATGCGCGCTTCCAGCGACGCGGAGCGTGCTCGCTACTGGGACACCGGCGAGCCGCGCGACAAGGCCGGCGGCTACGCCATCCAGGGTCTCGGCGCCGTCTTCGTCGAATCCTTGCAGGGCAGCTACTCCGGGGTGATGGGACTGCCGCTGTATGAGACAGCGCAACTGCTGGCGGCGGCGCGCGTGCCGTGCTGGAGCGGCGCTTGAGCAGCGAGCTGCTGGTGAGCCTGGGTCCGCGCGAGACGCGGGCGGCGCTGGTGGAAAACGGCGCGCTCACCGAGATCCACGTCGAGCGCGCCAGCAAGCGTGGTCTGGTGGGCAACATCTACAAGGGGCGCGTGTCGCGGGTGTTGCCCGGCATGCAGGCCGCCTTCATCGATGTCGGACTGGAGCGCACCGCCTTCCTGCATGTCGCGGACATTGCGCTCGTCAGGCCGGACGATACCGTCGTCAGTCTGCCACCCATCGATGACATCCGGCGGCTCGTGACCCAGGGCGATGAACTTCTGGTGCAGGTGGTCAAGGATCCGATGGGCACCAAGGGCGCGCGGCTCACCACCTTCGTCGCGCTGCCGTCGCGCTACCTGGTGTTCATGCCGCGCGGCGAGGGCATTGGCGTCTCCGCGCGCATCGAGGATGACGCGACCCGACAGCGCCTGAAGACGTCAATTGCGGCGGTGCTGCCGCCCCAGGCCGTCGGCGGCTATATCGTGCGCACGGCGGCGCAAACGGCGGATGCGGACGGGCTGCGCGAGGACGTGGCGTACCTCGACAAGCTGTGGCGCCACGTACGCGAGGTGTCCTCGCGGGTCGAGGCCGGCAACATCGTCCATGCGGACCTGCCGCTGCCGCTGCGGGTGCTGCGCGATGAGCTCGTGCCGGAGGTCGCCAAGGTGCTGGTGGATTCGGCTGCGGAACTCACCGGCATGCAGGAGTTCGCGCGCACCTTCCTGCCCGACAGCCCGGTGCAGATCGAGCTGTACTCCGGCCAGCGACCGCTGTTCGATCTGCATGGTGTGGAGGAAGAACTGGCGCGGGCGCTGGATCGCAAGGTGCCGCTGAAATCCGGTGGTCACCTGGTCATCGATCAGACCGAGGCCATGACGACCATCGATGTGAACACCGGCGGCTACGTCGGGCACCGCAACCTTGAGGAAACGATCTTCCGCACCAATCTCGAAGCCGCGGTGGCGATTGCCCGGCAGCTGCGGCTGCGCAATCTCGGCGGTATCATCATCATCGATTTCATCGACATGGCCGACACTGCGCATCGGCGCCAGGTGCTGCAGGCTCTGGAGCGGGCGCTCGCCACGGATCGCGCGCAGACCCACATCGTCAGTCTCTCGCCGCTGGGCCTGGTGGAGATGACCCGCAAGCGCACCCGCGAAAGCCTCGAGCATCTGCTGTGCAAGGCGTGCCCGGCGTGCGAGGGCCGCGGCTTCATCAAGACTCCCGAGACCGTCGCGCACGAGGTGTTCCGCGAAATCATGCGCCAGAGCCGTCAGTTCGCCAGTCGCGAGGTGCTGATCCTGGCGCACCAGGAAGTGGTCGATCACCTTCTGGAAAACGAATCGGCGAGTCTTGCCGAGCTTGAACATCAGGTGGGACGCCCCATACGGATGCAGGTCGAGGCGTTGTACGGCGTGGATCAGTTCGACGTGGTGCCGATTTGAAAGTCGCAACAATTCAGATGAATTCCAGCCCGGATGTGACCCACAACCTGGGCGTCGCCGGTGGCCTGCTGGCGGAGGCCGCCGCCAGCGGCGCCGTGCTGGCGGTGTTGCCGGAGAACTTCGCCATCATGGGAGCCCGCGAAGCGGATCGGCTGGCGGTGGCCGAAGCGCCGGGCGCCGGCCCCATCCAGGACGCGATGGCCGAACTGGCGCAGAAGCTCTCCTTGTGGATCGTGGCCGGCACACTGCCCATCCGCGGCCGCTCCGCCAACCGCGTGGCCCCGGCCTCGGTGGTCTTTGATGCCAACGGCCGCCAGGTCGCGCGCTACGACAAGATCCACCTGTTCGACGTGGATATTCCGGAAAAGAAGGAGATCTACCGCGAATCGGCGACGTTTGAGCCGGGAAAGGAGCCGATCGTCGTCGAAACGCCCGTGGGACGGCTGGGGCTCTCGGTATGCTACGACATGCGGTTTCCGGAGCTGTATCGACAGCTTTCGGCGCGCGGTGCGCAGCTGCTGGCCATGCCGGCCGCCTTCACGGTGCCTACTGGCCAGGCGCATTGGGAGCTGCTGCTGCGGGCTCGTGCCGTCGAGAACCTCTGTTATGTCCTCGCGGCAGCCCAATGGGGGATGCACGCCAACGGCCGGGAGACGTATGGCGATGCGATGATCGTGGACTACTGGGGCCGGGTGCTGGCCCGCCGGGCCAGCGGAGCAGGCGTGGTGCTGGCAGACATCGACAGCGCGACGCAGACCAGCGTGCGCGCGGGCTTCCCGGCGCTCAAGCATCGCGTGCTGTAATGTCAGGTCAAGGCTTTTGAAGGATTGAAGATGGCAACGTCCGTGCTACCGAGAGATTCGCTCGCCATCGCGCGCCAGACGATTCTGGCGCCCAGCGGCCTGGATGAGGCGCAGCTGGACCGCGTGTTCGGTCAGGTGATGTCGCATTCGGTCGACTATGCGGACCTGTACTTCCAGCTGGCGCACGAGGAGTCCTGGGCGCTGGAGGACGGCATCGTCAAGGAGGGCAGTGCCGCCATCGAGCAGGGCGTGGGCGTGCGCGCCCTGTCCGGTGAAAAGACCGGTTTCGCCTACTCCGATGAGATCATGTTGCCGGCGCTCGAGGATGCCTCGCGGGCCGCCCGTGCCATCGCCGCACAGGGAAGCGGGCGCTCGCTGGCCGTGTGGCAGGCGCGCAGCGGACACCAGCTGTACCTGCCGGATGATCCGGTCGCCGCGCTCAGTGATGCGGACAAGGTCGCCTGGCTGATGCGCGTGGATAAGGAGACGCGGGCGCTGGATCCGCGCGTGACGCAGGTCATGGCCAGTGTCACCGCGGTTCACGAGGTGGTGCTGGTGGCCAACAGTGACGGTGAACTGGCGGCCGATGTGCGCCCGCTGGTGCGTTTCAACGTATCGGTGATCGTCGAACAGAACGGCCGTCGTGAGCAGGGCTACTGCGGCTGCGGCGGTCGCTATTCCTTGAGCGAGCTGGTGGCCGGTGACCGTCCGCTGCAGCTGGGCCGCGAAGCCGTGCGGCAGGCGCTGGTGAACCTGGAGGCCATCGCGGCTCCGGCCGGGCCCATGACCGTCGTCCTCGGACCGGGCTGGCCCGGGGTATTGCTGCACGAGGCCATCGGCCATGGGCTCGAGGGCGACTTCAACCGCAAGGGTACGTCGGCCTTTGCCAATCGCATCGGCGAGCGCGTGGCCACCGAAGCCTGCACCGTGGTGGATGACGGCACGCTGTCACGGCGCCGCGGCTCGTTGAACATCGATGATGAAGGCACCACCACCGGCTGCACCACGCTCATCGAAAACGGCATCCTGCGCGGTTACATGCAGGACAAGCTCAATGCACGGCTTATGGGCACGCGTTCCACGGGCAATGGCCGCCGTGAATCCTTTGCCCATGTGACGCTGCCGCGCATGACCAATACC
>DASZCK010000200.1:0-1687 GCA_035943195.1 Steroidobacteraceae bacterium | reverse complement strand
TCGAGCGCGCCCACGGCCACCACGCCGGGAACCTACAAGCTCTATATCATGCCGACGGCTGGCAGCCCGCAATTGCAGGACACCTCATGCCAGACGTTCAACCTGGATCAGACTGGCAAGCAGTCATCGCTGGACGGCAGCGGCAACGACTCGAGTACGACCTGCTGGCCGTGAGGCCCTTCAGTCGGCTTTGAACAGCTGGTCTTTGAGTCGGAAGCAGGTGGAGATGTCCTCATCGCCGTGACCCGCAGCGATGAGCTGTGCGTATTCGGACAGCATGCGCTCGACCACGGGCAGCGCGACACCGTAGCTCGCTGCCATGTCGTGGCAGATGCCAAGATCCTTGGCGTGCAGCCGTACCCGGAATCCCGGCGGATAGGTGCCGCGGATCATGTTGGGTGCGCGGTGCACGAAGTACCAGCTCGAGCCGGCGCCCTTGCCCAGGGTCTCCACCAGTTTCTCGAGCGGCAGGTCGTGGGCCTTGGCGAAGGCCATGGCCTCCCCCACCGCCTCGATGATCCCGGCGCACATGATCTGGTTGGTGGCCTTGGCGGCCTGGCCGGCACCCACCGGCCCGAAGTGCGCGACCGTCCGGCCCATGGCCGACAATACCGGCTGGGCGCGAGCGAAGCTTGCCGGGGAACCGCCGCACATAATGGCGAGGGTGGCATCGCGCGCACCTTCCGTACCGCCGCTCACCGGGCAGTCCATGAATTCCACGCCGGCGCCCGCGAGGTGCCCGGCGACCGTACGCGCAGTGGCGGCGCTTACGGTGGAGCAATCGATGACCAGCTGCCCGGCCCGCAGCCCGGAGCGCAGGGCTTCGATGACGGCGAGCACGTCATGGTCCGCAGAGACGCACAGGACCATCACATCGCTCAGCCGGGCCAGGTCAGCGGGAGCAGCCGGGGCGGTACAGCCAAGCTCGGTGGCGAGCGTGGCGGCCTTGGCCAGGGTGCGGTTCCAGACCGCCGTGAGCAGTCCGGCTTTGTGAAGATTGCGGGCCATGTGAGCGCCCATCGCGCCCAGGCCCAGGAAGCTGACCCGCATTGCCTAGCCGTTACTGCTGGCGGCGCAGGCCTCGTCCATGGCCTGGCGGGTCTTGACCCGTTCGGCGTCGGCGTCGGCGTCGCTCATGTACTCCTTGGGCGCGCTCGAATCCTCACTGGCTCGATACACGCGCCGCGCATGGAGCAGCTTGTCGTACTGTTCCTTCAGCTGCTTGCACTGCTCCGCATGCAGGGCGTCCATGTCCGACTGGACCTGCTTGGCCGCCGCCGCCTTGGCGGGGTCGGGGGCCAGCGTGTGATCGTTGGCGGGTGCGGGTGGGGGCGGTGATTCCGAAACTGGCGTATGCGACCGATCGCCCTTGATGACCTCGGCGCCGGGGGACCACTGGTCGCTGTAGTGGGCCTGGCCCTGCGCGTCGACGGTCTTATAGACGTCCGCTCGCGCGGCGACCGTGACGACCGCGGCAAGTGCAGCCAGGGCGAATGAAATGCGGCGCATGGGTGGCCCTCCTCAGGCCCCAGTGTAGCGCCGTTCATGGCGCGGCAAACCTTGAACTCCGTCACATTCGGGGGCGCCGGCCGGGCGGGGCCTTAAAAAACAAAACCCCGGTCTCACCTGGCGGCGGGACCGGGGTTGAGTCAGCCGCGGTGTCAGGTACCGCGGCAGTGGCTAAGGC
>DASZCK010000199.1:0-11483 GCA_035943195.1 Steroidobacteraceae bacterium | reverse complement strand
CGAATGGAACGCTCCGCTATTCCGCGCCTCAGTAGTTCCGTAGCGATCCGTTGTTTGTCGGGAAAGCGGGGGTCAAACCGATAAACGAGAACGTTCGTATCAATGAGCGCGAGCACTCGTCAGGTCTCGTACAGCTCATCTCGCGTCCAGCCGCGCTCAGTGGTGGGCGCCAGAACACGAGATCGCCCGCGGTGCTGTTGGCGCTCGGTTGCCAGATCAAACAGTATGAGTTGGTCAGTCGTGGATCGGCCGGAAGCCCGAATCTTTGCCTTGGCGCGCACACGTATGATGTCGCCGGCAGGTTCGCAGGTAAGCTCGTCTCCAGGTTCTAAACCGACCGAACGGGCCACGGCCTTAGGTACGGTTAATTGATACTTGGAGGTCAATTTACCCATGGTAGGGCAATTGTAGTAAAGTTAGTAAGGGGAATCAAGCTATGTAACTATATGAGAATTCACGATATTAGTCTACCTATTCGTATAGCACACATTATGTAAAGCAAGACCAGGGGACACTTGGCCGTGGAAAAGTCCGGGTCAAGCACGCGGACGCCATCCGCAGCCAACGGCGCTTAGTGCTAAAAGTAGCCCTGCACCACCGCGATAGGCTCTCTCCAAACGGGTCGTCCGTACGCCTCCGTTGGCCAATGATCTCTGAGCCCTCACCGCTGAGGCGACGCTCTCCCATTGGCTAGCTTCGCCGCGGGCCCAGTCGAAAACGATGATTCCAAAGTGGTACTACGCGCATAGTTGACACCAGCACGCGAGAGGATATTATCTACTACGGACATAGTACCCGCTGACTCCATGAACATTACTTTTACAGACCGCGAAGCTGAATTCATGCGAGTGCTTTGGCAATACGGTCCGTCGACCGTCTCGGAGGTTCGACAGCACCTCGCCGACGATCCGGCCTACACCACCGTATTGACAATATTGCGCAACCTCGAAGCCAAGGCGTATGTCGGACATGTCGAGGACGGTCGTGCGCACCGATATTCGGCGCTCGTGGATTCCGACTCCGCACGTCAGAGCGCCCTTCAGGCGCTGTTGGGCAAGCTCTTTGATGGCTCGACCGAGCTTCTGTTGACTCATCTGGTTTCAGACAGCCGATTGAGCGGCAAAGAGCTCAAGCGCATCCGGCGTCTCCTGGACACACGTTCGAAGGAGAGCAAATCATGATCATCGAGCTGATTGCGTATACGACGACAATCTCACTGCTGGTGGGCTTGGCAGCATGGATGATCGAGCGCGCAATTTCGGCGCCGGCGTGGCCCCGCAGATGGCTCTGGGCGATTGCAATGACACTCTCGCTGGGTGGTTCGGCCGCCATGGTTCTAAGCGTTCATCGCCAACCTTCGGAGCAGGTCGTTGCCCCGATGGTGATTAGGACTGAGCCAGTAACACAGCTCCCGGCGTTCAACCCGGTTGCAGTCGCTCCCCAGCCCCGGGAGGACCTCGACTTGGAGAAGGCTTCAATTCCTAAATTGCTCGAAGCACCCGTGGGATGGATATGGCTTGGTGCCTCGTTCTTGCTTCTGGGCGCGTACGCCACGGGCAGTTTGCGACTTCGACGCGCCAAACGCAGTTGGCAATCGCGCACAATTGGCGGATATAACGTGTGGGTCACGCCGAATGTCGGCCCGGCAGTAGTGGGCTTCCGCCATCCCATGATCGTCCTGCCGAACTGGTTGCTCGAGGCCCCGACCGCCACCCGTGATGTAGCGTTGGCGCACGAGCACGAGCACATCGTCGCCCGAGACCCTCGATTGTTGCTGGCGGCTCTTCTGCTGTTGGCGCTGACTCCCTGGAATCTGGCTTTGTGGTGGCAGCTGCGCCGGCTGAAACTGGCAATCGAGGTGGATTGCGATCGCCGGGTTCTGCGCCGGGGCATGGACCGGAAGCACTACGCGGATACACTGCTCGGAATAAATCAATGCAGCGGCAGAATGCCAATCGCGGCAATTGCAATCGTTGGCCGCACTTCACAGATCGAGCGACGAATCCGCACGATGGTCGCTGAGCGCCCAAAACATATCGGGTTGTGGATCGCCGGGTGGATGACCGCGGCGATTCCATTGCTGGTGGTTGCCGCAGACATCGAGCCGCCATCTGCTCCGGCGGCCATGACCGATTCAAGTTCACCCCATGCCCATGCGCTCCTGGGGATCGGCATTGCTGAGTTCGATGTGAACGGCGCAGCCAAAGCAGTCGCTGCCCTCCATATCGGCGTCTTGGTGACCTACGTGCACCCGGGAAGCGCGGCCGACCGCGCCGGACTCAAAAAGGGCGACGTGATCGTGAAGTTTGGCCAGACCTCGATTTCACGAACGGCCGACCTGATGACAGTGATCACGCACACAGCCCCGGATGCAAGTGCAGCCTTGGTCGTCCAGCGCGGACCTGAACGAAAGGCCTCCGCGGTAACCGTACATTTCTCACCGACACTGCCGCAGCCTTCGCAATCGTCGGATCATTCTATAGATATCTCCGATTGGGACACATTGCGGGATGAAAGCTTGCCCATCAAGGACACGAAGCTGCAAGCTGAGTTGATTCAAATGAGCGGTCTGGATCAGCTAGAGGCGATGCAAAGCAGTATTTCCAAGCAACCACCCCCGCCGCCGAACACCTCAGTCCTGGGCACAGGCTCATCGTCGTTCAATTCGGGTTCGGACGCGAACGTCCGCCGCCTCCGGGCTATCGTTGCTCAGTACGGATGGCCAACGGTGTCGATGGTCGGAGTGCGCGGCGCACATGCCGCGGGCCTGATTGTCGTCATGTCGCATGATCCAGGTTTCAAAGCCGAAGTGCTGGCCCTGATGGAGCGGTTGCTGCCGCATGACGAAGTGCCCACCCAGGAATACGCGTGGCTTTACGATGACGTCCACTCGCCACAACGATTCGGTTCGCAATTCGCCTGCGTCAATGGCGTAAACAGGCCAACCAAACCAGTCGAAGACCCAGAGCACCTCGATGAACGGCGGAACGCACTCGGCCTGTTCAAGTTACCGCAATTCTGTTTAACCGCGGCGCGCGCCGAGAACAGCGCTGGAGCCGCCCCTCGCTCCCAGGCGCTCGCCAAAGAGGTGGTAGCTGCGGCTCCGGACTCCTTCACCATCAACTTCAAGGATGCGGACATTGGTCAAGTTGCCAATGCAGTGGTCATGGCCACCCACAAGACCCTGATCCTTGATCCGCGGGTGCACACGCGAATGACCATACTGTCAACGACGCCGGTTACTCCCGAGGCCTTCTATCAGGTCTTTCTGTCCGCCCTCACGTTGCACCACTTAGTCGCCATGCCAGGTGCGGCAGGCGCAGTCCAGATCATCCCATTCGCGAGCCAGGGCTCTCTTCCAGGCAGTGACGACCAGTCGGATCACGGCGGCGCGACCTCCGATGAGATCCTCACGCAGGTGGTCCTCGTGAAAAACATGAGCGCACTGCAGGTTGCCACGGTACTGCGACCTCAAGTGCCCATCACCGGACAGATCATCTCCTACAACCAAGGCAACATTGTTATCGTTTCAGGTCACGCCTCCGACGTAAGCGTGATCCTCAAGGAGATCTCACGAATGGATCAAGTCAGCGCAGTAGTACGGTAGGCAGCCCCGAGCGGGCATCTCTATTTGGCTGTAATACCACGAGTTCGGCTACTAGTAATTATGGTAAATATCAGTCGTAGGGCCGCCAATGCCCTTTAGAGTGCGGTAATACTTGGAATGACTTCTCCAGAATCCAGTTCGAAACTCCCTAGCATCGGGCTTCTCGCGCGATGAAATATCTTCATTCGGCGTTCACTGTGACTGTCCCCACCAAGATCCGGCCGTAGGATACCAAGCAACGCCGTCAATGATACTTCAGAGGTGCGCCAGCGACTTTGAGGACTTCACCAGCGAGGTCACCCGGCCGCCGACAAGTTACGCGACTGGCTCACCGGCTTGCCTCGGAATGTGCCCTTCACTCGGCTCAATCGTGGTCACCGTGGATAGACTCAGGCATCAATACAAAAACAAAAGTATGACGCAGCTTCGGGGAAGGTCCCCGATAATCGTTCTCGTGTTGGCCGTTCTCTCTGCGTGCAACCAACAACAGTCGAACAATGGAACGACCGTTGCTTCCACTGACCCAGTCGCAACTAGCGAGAACAATCCTACTAGCGGCAGCGCCAAAGATGTGCCGCTCGATTCACTGCTCTCTGCAGATCAAAAAGAAGCACTCCGTGTTGCCGAAATGACAGACGAAAACCGTGAAGTCCTGCGAAGGGCTTTGTGGAACGCGTATGTCAGCGGGTTCACAGCTGCATCCAACGCGCGGTCCACGCCTACGGCGCCGGAAACAAACATCCTCGGCACCTTCAATGGCTGGGACGGACAGACCATCGTGAAGCTACTGAATGGGGAGATCTGGCGTCAGACTTCCTACTACTACGAATACCACTTTTCGGTCAATCCCGGGGTGCATTTCCACCAATCCGGCGAAGGTTGGAAAATGCAGGTGGATGGGACTCAGGGGCTGGTGGATGTAGAACGCCTAAAATAGGGGAACGCGAGATCGCAGGTCGCTCAGCGTTCCCATTACGCGAAATCCCTCGTCGGCGTGGGCGACCTCAGAGCGCAGGATCCGAAGGGCTCCGCCGAGGGTTAGAAGAACAATGCCGGCCTGAACAGCGCCGATGATCCGTCCGTGTGGCGAGATTCGTTCCACTTTGAGCGATTCGAGCAGTTGCTTTCCGGTTTCCGTTTGTGCATAGGCGAGCAATTCCTGTCCGGAACCAACCTTTTTATCGGCCAAAATCCATTTGGTCGCTCATTCTGGGAAGAAGCCTATGACTGACCAAGCGAGGTAAGAATGCGGCCTATGACAATCTGGATAAATTTGCGCTGACAGGGTTTAGATCGACGCTAACCGCCAAAGGTTGCTTCGCCGTACGCAACCTGTCCAAATAATCGGCCCAACCTTGCATCATCTTGCGGCGCTCATCCACCCACTGTGCTCGATTGTAGGCCGCGCGTACCTGATTACGCTCCGCATGAGCGAGCTGGCGTTCAATGAGGTCTGGTCGCCAACCTTGTTCGTTGAGCAAGGTACAAGCCATGCTGCGGAATCCGTGAGCCACCATCTCGTCACTGGTGTACCCTATGCGGCGCAATGCGGCGTTGAGGGTATTGTCGCTGATCGGGCGCTCTCGAGTTCGAATCGATGGAAATATTAGGCGCCCTGCTCCGGTGACCGGCCTGAGCTCTTTGAGAATCGCGAGCGCCTGCGTCGACAGCGGAGCCAAGTGAGCTTCACGCATCTTCATGCGTTCCGCCGGGATCCGCCACAGCGCATTGTCCCAATCAAGCTCGGCCCACTCCCCTTTGCGAAGTTCTCCTGGCCGCAGAAACACGTATGGAGCGAGCTTCAGCGCCGCTGCAACGCAGCCTTGACCGACGCATCCATCGATGGCGCGGAGCAACTCCCCAATTCGGGCCGGATTCGTGATTGCCGGCAAGTGCCGTTCGACCGAGGGCTTGAGAGCGCCCTTCAAGTCCGCCGCGACATCGCGCTCGGCCCTCCCCGTGGCGATGGCATATCGGAATATCCGAGAGCAGACGCTCTTGGTTCGATGTGCCGTTTCGACGATTCCGCGCGATTCCACCCTTCGAAGTACTGCAAGGAGCTCCGGAGCTTTGATCTGGGCAATGGGTCGCTTGCCCAGATACGGAAATATGAAATCTTCGAGCCGATCGCGCTCACGCCCCAGCGTCCCGGGTGTCAGACTCCCCTCCTTCATATTGAGCCACTCGCGAGCGACGGATTCGAAATTCTCCCCCAACGCTTGCTTCTCAGCCTGTCGCTTGGCCGCTGGATCGACACCGTTCAAGACCATATGCCGCGCCTCATCGCCTCGCACGCGCGCAGTCTTCAACGTGATCTGCGGATAGACGCCGAGCGAGAGCAGCTTCTCGCGTCCCCCAATCGGACGCGGATCGCGTTGATCGAAGGGGGGGATGGTGGGGTGTGTGGGAATCGAACCCACGACCAGCGGATTAAAAGTCCGATGCTCTACCGACTGAGCTAACACCCCAGTGTTCCGGGGGTCGACCCGGCAAGGGCGCGCATGATACTACAGCCCCCGCGACCCTCGCTTAAGGACTCAAAGGCGCCATGAAAGTCTCCGAAGCACTGGAAAGCCGGATGAGCTGTCGGGCATTTTTGCCAGAGCCAGTACCCGAGGCCACCATCCGCCGGATCCTGAGCACCGCCAGCCGGGCGCCATCGGGCGGGAACCTGCAGCCCTGGTTTGCCGATGTCCTGACGGGCGCCCCGCTCACGTCGCTGGTGGAGCGTGTCCGGGCCCTGGTGCCTGAATACCCGTTGGGCTACCCGTCGGAGTATCCGGTTTACCCCTCGCCCCTGGGCGAGCCCTACCGTTCGCGGCGCTTCCAGAACGGGGAGGAACTGTACGCGACCATCGGTCTGCCGCGTGGCGACCGGACCGCTCGGCTGCGCCAGTACGCGCGCAACTACTCAGGCTTCGACGCCCCGCTGATGCTCTTCATCAGCATCGACCGTGGCATGGGATCGGCGCAGTGGTCCGACCTGGGCATGTTCATGCAGAGCATCATGCTGTTGGCTCGGGAGCACGGTCTGCACACCTGCCCCCAGGAGTCCTGGTCCGGGTGGTACCGGGAGGTGGCCGAGGCCGTGGCGCTGCCTGCGAACCGCATGCTGTTTTCAGGGATCGCCATGGGTTACCGGGACGAATCCGCGCCCATCAATACGCTGCGTACCACTCGGGTGCCCCTGGAGGAGTTTGCGACTTTCCGCGGTTTCCCCTGACGGCTAGACGTAGCGCGTCGGGTCCGGCACACCGGCCGCCGTGAAGCCCTCGCGTCGGATGCGGCACGAGTCGCAGCGGCCGCAGGCGCGTCCCTCGGCATCGGCCTGGTAGCACGACACCGTCAGGGAGTAGTCCACGCCCAGCTGGCAGCCGGCCGTGATGATCGCGGCCTTGGTCCAGCTGATGAGTGGGGCCTTGATCTTCAGAGGCCGACCTTCAACACCGGCGCGCGTCGCACGCGCCGCGAGCGCCTCGAAGGCCGCAATGAACTCCGGCCGACAATCCGGGTATCCGGAGTAGTCCACGGCGTTGACTCCCAGGTGAATGCTGCCGGCACCGAGCACCTCAGCCCAACCCAGGGCCAGCGCCAGCATCATGGTATTGCGCGCCGGCACGTACGTGATCGGAATTCCCTGGCTGGGAGCTTCGGGAACGGCGAGCGCCGGATCGGTGAGCGCCGAGCCGCCGATGCCAGCCAGATCGACCTGCATCACGCGATGCTCATGCGCGCCCACTGACTTCGCCACCAGCGCCGCGGCCGCCAGCTCAGCGCTGTGCCGCTGGCCATAGGCGACCGAGAGTGCATAGCACTCCTGCCCACTGCGCCGCGCCAGGGCCAGCACCGTGGCGGAATCCAGGCCTCCCGAAAGCAGCACCACCACGCGTTCCGTCACGTCATTTCCCCGGCACGTTGCCCCACAGGTATTTGTGCAACTGCAGCTGGAAGCGCACCGGCAGGTGATCGGCCAGCAGCCAATCCGCCAAAACCCCCGGCGGCAGCTGTTCATGGCTGGGTGAGAACAGGACGGTGCAGCGCGCTGCAAGCTCAAGTTCCTCGAGCTTCGAGCGACTCCACTCGTAGTCTTCGCGACTGCAGATCACGAACTTGATGAGATCCTTGGGCGTAAGGTCCTGCAGTTCCTGGTAGCGGTTGCGCGCTTCCTCACCGGAACCCGGGGTCTTCACATCCACGACCTTCACCACCCGCGGATCAACGTCCTTCAAAGCCATGGCGCCACTGGTCTCGAGCGATACGCGCAGCCCCGCATCGCACAGGCGGCTCAAGAGTTCCACGCAACCCTTCTGCGCCAGGGGTTCGCCCCCCGTCACGCACACGTGATGGGTGTCGAAGCCGCGGACCTTGCGCACGACCTCCTCGAGTTCGGCCCACTCCCCGCCGTGAAAGGCGTAGGCGGTATCGCAGTACTGGCAGCGCAGCGGACAGCCCGTGAGCCGCACGAAGACGGTGGGGATACCCGCCGTGTCAGCCTCTCCCTGCAGCGAACGAAAGATTTCAGTGAGCTTGAGTCGGACCACTACTGCGCCGGCAGCTGCAGCAGCCGTGCCGCAGCCAGATTCGCCGCATCCGAGCCGGGGAAACGCGTCGACACCGAGGTCAGGGTGGCCCGTGCCTGGGGGATGTGCTTCAACTCAGCCTGGGTATAGCCCAGTTTCAACAATGCATCGGGCGCCTTGCGCGAGTCCGGCCATCGGTCCAGGACCGCCTGGAAGGCCGCGGCGGCGTTCTGGAAATCACGCGTGACGTAGTAGGACTCGCCCAGCCAGTACTGGGCATTGTCTGCCAGCGAGCTTTGCGGGTAGCTTTGCAGAAAGCCCTTGAAGGCCGTGATGGCGTCGGCGTACTTGCCGGCCTTGAGGACGTCGAAGGCCTGGTTGTAGGCCCCCTGGTCCGCCCCGACCGCAGCGGGCGCGCCGGCCGGTGCCGGCGTCCCGGGCGCGAGGCCGCTCAGGCGTTTGTCGAGGTCCGCGTACAGGTCGCGCTGCTGCTTGCGCAGCGTGTCGTTGGCATTTTCGAGCACCTCGATGCGGCCTCGCAGGACGCTGACTTCATTCTGCAACTGGTCAGTACGCTGCGCGAGACTGAGCAGGCTCTGGTTCTGTACCACACGCTCGATGTTGCTGGTACGCGAGTCGAGGTCGCTGAGCTTGCCCTGTAACACCGGATCCTCCTCCGGCGTGCTCGCACAACCGGCGAGCCACAGCGCCGCGGCCAGGGGCAGCAGCCAACGAGCCGCAATGAACGCTTTGCCGTGCATGGTGCCTCCGCTTCGGGTCATTGGACGTAGTTGATCATCACGCGCCGGTTCTTGGACCAGGCCGCTTCATCATGGCCTTCTACCGCCGGATGCTCCGCCCCGTAGCTGACCGTACTCAGCTGCACTTCGGCGACACCCTGCAACAGCATGGCACGGCGCACCGCCTGAGCTCGGCGTTCACCCAGCCCGATGTTGTATTCGCGCGAGCCGCGTTCATCGGTATTGCCCTCGAGGCGCACGTGCAGATTTGAATGGCCCACCAGATACTTGGAATGGGCCGCGATCAGCGCCATGCCGTCGGCCGACAGTTCGCTGCTGTCAAAGGCGAAGTAGATGTTCCGCTGCGCCAGGATGCCCTCCTGGGGCCCGGCCACATCGTCACCACCCGTGACGCCCGCTCCCCCTGCGGCGCTGTTGCCGCCCGCGCCATTACTCTGCGCGCCCGCGGCGGGGACCTGGCTCGAGGCTCCGGCGCCGGCGTCCTTCACCGGCGGCTTGTGCGAACAGGCCCCCAGCACCAGCACCGACCCCAGCAACATCAGACTCAGTAACTTTCGCATCTTGCTCTCCATCCATTTCGCGGAAAACTTGTACCACATCAGCCTAGGGATGCGTGAACGGTGCCCAGACCGGTTCGCGCACGTCGGCCGAATCGGCGCGCAGGCGCTGCGAGGTCTGCCCGTCCACGGACACCCGCTGCAGGATGCTGTGTCCACCTTCAATGCCTGAAAAAATGATCATCGCGCCATTGGGCGCGAAGCTCGGCGACGCGTCCAGCCGTCCATGCGAGAGAATGCGGACCGTGCCGCTGGCCAGATCCTGCACGGCAATGCGGTAGTTGGCACCATCCTGCGTGACCATCGCGAGCTGCATTCCATCCGGCGACAAACGTGGTCGCGCATTGTATGAACCGCCAAAGGTAATGCGGCGCGGCTTGGCGCCCGGCGCCAGACCTATCTGATAGATCTGGGGCCCGCCGGAGCGATCGGAGGTGAAGTACACCGACTGGCCATCGGGCGCCCAGGCGCCCTCGGTGTCGATGGCGGGCCCTTCGGTCAGCCGCGTCAGTTTCTGGGTGGAGAGGTCCAGGACGTAGAGGTTGGGGTTGCCGGCGCTGCCCCCTAAGGTCACGAGCAAGCGGTGCCCGTCCGGGGACCAGGCGGGCGCCCCGTTGATGCCGACGCGGCCGGAGACCAGGCGCCGTTCGCCACTGCTCACCTGCTGCACATAGATCGAGGCCCGTTTGTTCTCGAAGGACACATAGGCCAGCCACTGACCATCCGGGGACCACGCCGGTGACATCACCGGTTGCCGTGATTCGAGAATGATGCGGGAATTCACCCCGTCTGCATCGGCCACCACCAGCTGGTAGCGCTGGCTCGGCGGGGAACCATCGACTGACACATAGGCGATGCGCGTGGCAAAGGCACCGCGTATCCCCAGCACCTTTTCATAGATCACATCGCTGCAACGATGGGCCGCATCGCGCAGCGCCGCCGCGGTCCCCGTGAAGCGCGGGTTCGCCAGCTGCTGACCTGTCAGGGCATTCAACAGCTCAAAATCCACGGCAACCTGCCCCGCCGCCAGCGGCGTCACGCGCCCGACCACCACATAGTCATTGCCGGCGCTCTTCCAGCTCGCGATCTGCACATCCTGGGCCCGCGAAGGGGTGGCGGTCATGGCTGAACGCGCCATGGCCTTGAAGCGTCCGCTGCCCTCCAGATCGTTCTGGATGATCTGCGCCACATCGACGCCATTGTTGGCACCGACAGTGTTGGCGAAAGGCACGATGGCCACCGGAATGGGATCGGTGACGCCCGAGGTAATCTCAATTTTCAGCTGCGCCAGGGCGGTGGCCGGCAGCACCAGCAGCCATAGCAGCGCCGCACACCACATGGATCGAAGTCGAAGTTCAGTATTCATGGCTCGCATCAGTCAGTGGGCCGGAAGGTGACATCCAGGTTGCGTTCAAACAGCGAGGGATCTGGAGGCGCCGGCAAGGGCGAGGCCCGCAGCGCGGCGTCCAGAATGGACTGCTTCACCGCCTCATCACCGTTGCAGGATCCGAGTTGGACATTGGTGATCTCGCCTCCGGGCACCTGCGTGAGGTGCAACGTACACTCCAGTCCGGGCCGCGCCGACGGTGGCCGGATCCAGGGACGCTGGATGCGCGCCTGGATCTGCGCCACCCAGGTGGCCAGAGCGCCACTGGCCCGCGCCGCATCCAGGCGCTCCTCGGCAGCGATACTGCGCTGCAGATCCGCCTGATTGGCAGCGGCCTGAGCCTTCGCCGCAGCCGCTGCCTTGGCCTTTGCCGCCTCCTCCTCCGCCGCCTTGCGGGCCGCCAGCTGCTCGGCCGCCTTGGCCTTAGCCCGTTGTTCCTGCGCGGCCTTTTCCTCTGCCGCCTTCTCTTGCGCGGCCTTGGCGTCAGCCCGTGCGCGGGCCTCGGCGCGCTGGGCAGCCGCCCGTTCCTGGGCCTCCTGCGCCTTCTCGGCCGCGGCCACGTGCTCTGCCTCGGCCTGAGCAGCAGCCTGCCGGGCGGCCTGGTCCGGCGGCGGGGGCGCCGGTTGCTCGACCTCCACCGGCGCGCTGGCC
>DASZCK010000198.1:0-11648 GCA_035943195.1 Steroidobacteraceae bacterium | reverse complement strand
GTGATGGCCATGGTCGGGAGCCATATGTATGTCTCGGGCGTCGAGTTCAATCGGATGGGCCAGAACATGCATCTCGCCCGGTACCCGATCCATTGGCATCTGGTCGGCGAAGGCAAAGGGCAGTACATCCAGAACTCCGCGATTCACGACACCTACAGCCGTTGCGTGACCGTGCATGGCACCAACGACGTGCGCGTGGAAAACAATGTGACCTACAACACCATTGGTCACTGTTTCTTCCTCGAAGACGCCATCGAGCATGGCAACCAGTTCGTCCACAACCTGGGGATACTGACCAAGTGCCATCCGGACGCGCCGTGCGTCCCGACCAACCTCGCGGCAGCCGGCGAGCCCCGGACGGGTACGAATGGCCAGGCTGCCAAGGACGTCCTGATCCCTTCTGACAACACGGCGGCGACGTTCTGGATCACCAATCCGGACAACATCTACGTGGACAATGTGGCCGCGGGGTCCGATGCGAACGGCTTCTGGATGTCAGTGCCGGAGCACCCGACGGGCGCGTTTCAAGACACGGATATCAGCAAGGCAACCTGGCCGCGTCGAACGAAAGTCCGCGAGTTCAAGGGCAACGTCGCGCACTCCAACTACGACGGCTTCATGTTCGACCGAAACGTTGCGCCCAATGGCACTTTCAGTGTTACCGGCAGCTCGCAGACCGGCCTCGAAAATCCTGCCGACCCGAACAGCAAGCCGCTGGTGTCAGTCTTCGAGAATCTCACCGGCTACAAGAATCGCAATGGTGCCATCTGGGGCCGAGGTGAGATGCGCATATTCAGGAACCTGAAGCTGGCCGACAACGCGATCGGCTTTACGCACGCCTCTGGCGCATTCGGTCGTTACGCCTTTACGTCACAGGTCGTCGACTCGCTGTTCGTGGGCGAAACCGAGAACGTCGGCACCCCCACGACGGACGCGGAAAAGGCGGCCGGCCGCAGCCTGCCGAAGCCCCAATTGCCGGATTACCCGATCCGCGGCTACGAGTACTACGACTACCGCCATGATGTAAACAATGACACGTTCGTGAATTACCAGGACAACGCCACGCGCAAGACGGGAGCGATTTCTTACCTGATGTATACGACCTTCGGGGTCAGCTCCAACAACGCCGTTGATCACGTGAAATTCATCAACGCCAAGCCGGTATATTTCCCGCCGATGGAGCGTAAGTGGGGCAGCGACAATGGAGCCAGTACGGCCTATAAGACCGCGGTGATCCGCGACCGGGACGGCTCGTTCGGCGATGGTCCCAATTCCTACGTGCTCATCAATGACGGACCCAACGACAGCATCGCAGCCGACGCAAAGGACTGTGAGTTCAAGCCCACCTGGAATGCTGCCCTGTGCAAAGGCGATGTTGGTCGCCTGGATATTGGCGGCCCCGGCGGCGGTGGCGGATTCGGACCGCGCCCCGCGGGTGCTGGTGCTGGCGCGGGTGCCCGTCCCGCTGGACCCGGTGGCGGTGCCAATACCGTTGCCGCTGCACCCGCCGGTGCTGGTGGTCCTGGTGGTCCAGGCAGAGGTTTTGGTGCGGGCGGTGCCCGTCCCGCCCCTCCTGCTCAACCGCCAGTCATTCTCAGCCGCGATGGTAAGCAGTACGACTTGACTCGCACCAACGTGCGAGCCGGCACCGAGATCAAGGTGACCACCGCAAGGCCGACCATGGACCTGCGCCTCAGCGAAATGGATCGCGGCTCGTGGGTGATCTTCGACCTGCCGGGATTCACCAAAGCAGCCTCGGGTACGCCGGAGGACAGCCTGGATGCGCTGCGCAAGGCCAGCGACACCTCGTACTACAAGGACAAGGATTCGCTCTGGGTGAAGGTTGTCTCGGACGGTAAAGGCGCCGACGACGGCGGCCCTGGCGCCGTGGGAGCCAGCATCCAGGTCAGCCGCTGAGCTGAATCCTGTCGAATGAGTAAGAGCCCCCGGTGCAGCCCGGGGGCTTCTCACCTGCACTCCTGTCCCCGTCGTAGCCGGCCTCCACAATTTCTTGACATTCCCTGGGTAGATTCAGCCCGTCGCATTTTCTGCGGGGGCTACCATGACGTTTCGTTTGCGTTCACACCTTGTTGCGGGGTTGTTTGCACTGTCGGTCACGACGTGGGCCATCCCCCAATCCAGCTCCGTTGGCGACGATCAATTTGCGAGCGGGGAATTCGAAGAAGCACAACACACCTATGAGCTCGCGCTTGGCAAGAAGCCAGATGACGCGGCAGTCCTCGCCAAAGTCGCGCGTGCGCGGCTCTTCAACGGGCAGGAGCACCAGGCTATCGATCTGGCGGGGAGAGCTCTGGCCGTCTCGCCAAACGACCCCATCGCCTTGTCCGTGCTGAACACGGCGCAGGCGCGATTGAGTGCACTGGATCCGGCCAACTTTGGAATGAAGCCGTTGGGTAGTCCCACGACGATCAAATTCGTTGCGACCGACCCTCTGCCGCTGCTAGGCGTGACGATCAACGGCACCCGCCAGGCGATCTTCTTTATCGACACGGGCGCGCCGAACATCATTGTCAGCCCGCAGCTGGCGCAGGAACTTGGAATGCCCGTTACCGCTGCCGGGCAAGGTACGTTCGCTGGAGGTCGGCGCGCGAACGTCAGTCGGACCATTGTGCCGAGCCTGCGCATCGGCTCCGTGGAGGTGTCGAATGTGCCGGCGGGCGTCCTCGAGACGCGCGGCCTCATGCAAAGGGCGGGCGTTCAGGTCGATGGAATCATCGGCACCGGCTTCCTCATGCATTTCCTTTCGACCATCGACTATTGCCGCGGTGAGCTTGTGCTCGCGCCGCGCTCGGAATCGGCGCGATTTCAGAAGCAAGCGCAAAGCACGGGTAGCAATATCGTTCGCATGTGGTTCGTCGGGGACCATTTCATGTTCAGCCGGGGCCGTCTGAACCAGGGCACGGACGGGTTGTTTCTGATCGATACCGGACTTGCAGGTGGCGGAATCACGGCGTCCAAAGAAGCACTGGACGATGCCGGTGTTGCCGTTGACATGAACGACGTGCATACCGGCATTGGTGGAGGCGGCCCGGTCCAGGTCGTGCCATTCCGTGCGAATGCAACACTGGGAAAACTAACCCGAGCTGATATCCCCGGTGTCTACTCTCCAGGGGCCGGCCCTACTGCCATGTTTCCGTTCAAGGTCAAGGGCATCATGTCCCATCAGTTTTTCCGGCAGAGCCGGCTGACCTTCGATTTCGACGCCATGCAACTGGTGACCCAAGACTGCGGCAAATGACGTGTTCGCGTGTGCCGTAACATCGCGCGATGGCGCTTCGCGAGAATACCGCTCCCCACCTTCTGGTGGTCGATGACGACGAGGTCGTGACCCGCACGCTGAAGCTCTATCTCGAGAGCGCAGGGTTCGCGGTTTCCACCGCGAGCGACGGAGTTCGTGCATTGGAGCTCGCACGGGGCGCGGACGTCGCCCTGGTGATTCTCGACATCATGATCCCCGGCCTTTCCGGTCAGGATGTGTGTCGGCAGCTGCGTGAAGGCTCGTCAGTTCCGGTGTTGATGCTGACGGCGCGCACACTCGAGAGCGAGCGCATCGCTGGCCTCGAAATGGGGGCCGATGACTACGTGGCGAAACCCTTCAGCCCGCGTGAGATCGTGGCGCGCGTGCGCGCGCTCCTGCGACGGGCCGATGTGACTCCCGGGGCATCCGGCTCGCGAGCGTTGCGGATCGGCGCGATGGAAGTCGACCGCTGGAGTCGTCAAACGCGCGTCGCGGGAAGTCTCGTTTCGCTCACGCCCACCGAATTTCGGATACTCGACGCACTGGTTCGCAACCCCGGGCGCGTCTTCACCCGTGAAGCGTTGCTCGCGCATGCATTCGGTCCCGACTACGAAGGCGTAGATCGAACTTTGGACACTCATGTGACCAATTTGCGTCGCAAGCTCGCGGCTCACAGTGCCGAGCGCTTCATTCTCACCGTACACGGTGTCGGCTACAGGCTGGCTTCTCCTGATGAGCTACAGAATTGAAACCCGTCTGGCGCTGATCGTCAGCATCCTGGTGATCTGTTCCGTTGCGGCGACTGCCGTTGCGATACGCCAGGGTGCGCGCAGCGAGTTGTCGCGGGCCCAGGTGTTCCAGCCTGCTGCCGCACAGACCGTGCGCCCCGATCGCGTGACCTCGGTAGCAAACGTGCTTGCCGGCCAGTGTTGTTTGCCCGCGGCGACTGCCGCGACGAAGGCGGCAGGGTTCCTCGAAGAAAACGAAGTCGCGCTGGTATTCGTCCCAGGCTCCGATCGTCCGGTTGCACGCTTCGATCGCCTTCTTGATCGGTTGGCGAAGCTCGACCTCCAGCGCTCATCAGATGGCCTCTCCGTCGACGCCACCGTGCAGACTGGATTCACCTTGCGGCGCGTGCATCTTTCGCTCGCGGGTCCGGGTGCGCCGCTGCGGCTTTCCGGCGGAGGCAGCGGTGCTCTCTATCTCTTCAAGGTACCCTTGCCTCAGGAGAGGGAACGCACCGCCAGTTTTCTAAGCGCGCTCGACAAGCACGTCCTGCAAGTCGCGGCGCTTGCCGCCGCCATCGCCGTGCTGCTCACGTGGATCGTCGCCAGTCGCATCTTCAATCCCTTGCGCGAGCTGGATCGTGCCGTGCGCGATGTCGCTGAAGGCAACCTCGAGCGTCGGGTCAAAGTAAGCGGTGCGGGAGAGATCGCTCTGCTGGAGCAGCGATTCAATGCGATGGCAGAAGAGCTCGGCCGTCAGCAACAGCTCCGACGCGATCTCGCAAGTGATGTCGCGCACGAACTGCGCGCGCCGCTTACGGGGCTACGCTGCCGCCTGGAGGCAATGATCGACGGCATGACGGCTAGCACTCCCGCGGCGCTCGGCACTCTGCAGGAGGACCTGACCCACCTCGGTCGCCTCGTCGACGATTTGCAGGACCTGGCTCTCGCGGAAGCCAAGGAGATCCGTCTCGAACCCGCAATGGTACCCGTCGCGCCTCTGGTTCTTTCGGCGATTCGCGCAGCGGCGCTCGAGGGCGACGCGCGGCTGAGGCTCGAGCTCGCGCCCGGCATCGAAATGCAGGCTGACGAGATGCGCATGCGGCAGGTTGTGGTGAACCTCCTGACGAATGCGGATCGGTACACGCCTGCAGATGGCTCGATCGTCGTGCGCAGTGCTGCTCAGGACGGCGAGATTATCGTCGAAGTGCGCAACTCCGGTAGCGCGCTCGACGCCGCCCAGCTCGAGCGCGTCTTCGGTCGCTTTTATCGCACCGATCCGGCGCGCCAACGCTCAACGGGAGGAACGGGGTTGGGTCTTGCAATCGTCAAGAGTCTAATCGAGGCGCACGGCGGCCGCGTCTGGGTCACGAGCAATAGTGAAGGTGTGACGTTCGGGTTTGCGATCCCCCGGGGGCTACCCTAGCTGAGACGGCTACGGAGGGAGCATAAAACCCGCCCATTCGTTGATTTAGGTTAGTGCCTTAACCTAAAACAAGCTCGGTTTTTATTTTAGGCTCGGTATTCACATGCATCGACCTCAACCCGGTCGACAGCGCGACCGGGTGTTCAGCTATGGGAAGTACGTGAAAGAGTTGGCCGCGGAGATGGGATCGCCCTGATTTTGAGTAGCGCGCTCACACCACGGCCAGCAATTGGTCATAGATAGTCAGATTGAAGTCGGCCGGCAGCAGTCGCTCGATCGAGCGGGCGAAGGTCCGGGTTTCTTGCAGCATCCGGTGGGTGAAGCGTTTTCCCGCTGCCTCGTTGAGTGCGGGTTCGGACCCCATGGCGAGCGGGTCGAACGGAACCGCGGAACCCTTGGTCGGCAAATACTGCGCGAGTGACATGAGCGGACCCATCATGATGGCTTCTGCAAGTGCGAAGTCGGGCTTGGACTTGCGCCGGTAGCTCGCATCCAGCAGTGACAACTGGCACCAATAATTCAGATTGCCGAGCCACGCCAGGGCCCTCAGGTCCGGATCCTTGATGGTGTTCGCGCGTCCCTCATAGGCGGTCGGATTCACGGGCACCTGGTAGGACGGATAGCGCGCATCGTTGGCGGGAAGGTTCCAGAGGCCGGGGGTCGCCTTGATCAGTGGATGGGACTCCTCATAGAGGGACTGAAAGAACTGAAAGTGGCCGAACTCGCCTTCAGCCTTGACACGACCGAGCTCTTCGAACCAGAAGTCGAAATCGAGACGGACGCCGCCGGCCTGCTTGAGATCAGCCAGCGTCTCGACCATGGCATCGTAAAGCTTGCCGACGTGATTCGCATTGATGCTGCCGCCAAGGGTGGCCTTCAACTTGTCGACAAGGAAAACCGAGTCGCTGCTGACCGATCTCACATGCCCCAGGCGGACCGGATCCGCCTCGCAATAGACGAATTTGGCCAGATTAACCGCACCCAGCGGGGCAAGTTCGAAGGGGAATGGATAGACGTCGGTCTCGTAGGGGAAGTCCTGGCGCGTGAGTATCGGCCTGGCATTCAGCTCCACGAGTAGCCGATTCACCCCTCCGAGGTGTTGCATCTCCTGGATGATCACGCCCATGAGCGAGGTCGCATTCGGCGTCGGAGTGCCGACGAGTTGCGCGTACGCGGGCTTCAGTGCATACGCGCTGTAGAGATATTGGATCAGGAGGTCCTGTTCGATCTCGGCGGCTTCCCGCAGAAGCCGTATCAGTTCGAGATAGGGGTCGGAGAAATCCTGCTGTACCGGGGAAAACCTATGAGTTTTGGCGAAAGCCCTGTCGGCACCCGCGGCAACTCCCAGCATGGCGATGTTTCCAAGTAGCGCGCGGCGCGTGGTGCCCTTGCCTTTCATGTGACGTCGTTCCCCCCAATATTATGTGGACCGCACGCCAGCGCCAAATAGGGAGCTCGGCACGCGCCGTCCGCCTTATTACCATCGGTCTTGCTGCAATACAAACCCGATGGCCTGACAAAACGTGCCCACGACATGAATTGCTCGTATAGGCAGCTGGCCGCAAAAAAAAGCCCCCGGCCTCAAGCCGGGGGCTCTTGCTTTAACAACAGGTGTAAAGCTTACCGGCTGACCTGGAGGGTGGTTCCACCACCAAGGCCGAGGGGACCGCTGTCAGGGGAGACCACCTTGACCCACAGTGCATCCTTGGCCTTGAAGTAGGCGGTCTCGCTCGCCTTGCGCAGCGCATCCAGACTGGTCTCCTGCGTACCCGAGGCCGCTGTGTTGAAGCCCGGCAGGTCGAAGATCACCCAGGAGCCCTTGTCCAGCTCCGACAGCCGCAGGGACACGGTCGGTCTCTCGGTAGTCACCTTGATCTCGGTGCCGGCGCGTACGTTGGTCCCCGTCAGGGTGTAGTCCTTGCCATTTCGACTGAGGATGACGGGCGGCTGGGGTGGCGCTGCGGGGGGGCGGGGTCGCGCACCCGGTGCACCGGGGCCGCCGGCTGCCAGCGCACCAGGACCGGCGCCGGGACCAGGTGCTCCGCCAGGACCACCCGGCCCGCCGGGACCGGGACCCGGGCCACGCGGCGGGCCACCGAATCCACCAGCACCGCCCGGGCCAGCAATATTCAGGCGCCCGACATCGCCCTTGCACACCGCAGCGTTCCAGTCGGGCTTGATCTCGCAGGCTCCTGCATCGGCTGCGATGCTGTCGTTGACGCCGTCGTTGATGAGAACGTAGACATTGGGGCCAAACCCGAGCGAACCGTCCTTGTCGCGGATCGCCGCGGTCTTGTAGGCCGAGCTGTTTCCATTGTCGCTGGCCCACCTCGAGTTGCCCTGCATCAGTGGGAAATACACGGGCTTCGCGTTCACGAATTTCACGTGGTCGATGGTGTTGTTGGAGCTGACTCCGAAGCTGGTAAACAGCAGGTAGGAGAGCGCTCCGGTCTTGCGCGTGGCGTTGTCCTGGAAATTCACGAAGGTGGTGTTCACCACGTCATGACGCAGATCGTAGTACTCGAAGCCGCGGATCGGGAAATCCGGCATCGTCGGCTTCGGCAGGCTGCGGCCGTAAGCCTTTTCCGCGTCCGTCCTGGGGTTGCCGATGTTCTCGGTTTCGCCCACGAAGAGGGAGTCAAGGACCCTCGAAGTAAAAGGGTCCTCAAGACTGGCGCCACCGCCCAGGCCGGAGGCCTGCGTATAGCCGATGGCGTTGTCGGCGGATTTGATGTTCCGGTAAGTGCGATACTCACCGCGACCCCAGAAGCCGCCATTGCGGTTCTTGTAGGCGGTGAGATCCTCGAACACCACTTCCTGCAACTTGCTGCGCGGGTCTGCCGGATTTTCACGGGCGAGATGCATGTTACCGGTCACGCCGAAAGTGTTATTGGCGGCGATGTTCCGGTCCATCATGAATGCGTCGTAGTTGGAGTGGGCGACGTTGCCCTTGAACTCCCGGATATTCATGTTACGCGGCCAGGTGGCGTTGCTGATATCCGTGTCCTCAAACGCACCGTTCGGATGCAGCGGCAGTGACATCCAGAACCCGTTCTCGTCGGACCCGGCAGCCACGTTGTCGCGGTAGACGTTGTCGGGATTGGTGATCCAGAAACTCGCCACCGTGTTGTCCGAGGGCAGCAGGACATCCTTGGATTGCTGGCCATTCTGTCTCACGGCCTGGCGATCCCCGAAGTTCGGGCTCTCTCCGGCCGGGGCGAGATTGGTCGGGACACAGGGCTTGGAAGTGTGGCACTTGGTCTGGATCGCCAGGTTGTGCACGAACTCGTTGCCGTGCTCGATGCCGTCCTCCAGGAAGAAGCAGTGGCCCACGGTGTTGTAGGTCACGTTGTTCTCCACGTGCACGAAGTTCGTGCCGTGCACCGTCACGCAGCGGTTGTAGGTGTCGTGGAAGGCGGAGTTCTTCACGTACTGGCCCTGCGCATCCCCCATCAGATGCCAGTGGATCGGGTAGCGGGCCAGCTGCAGGTTCTGACCCATGCGGTTGAACTCAACCCCCGAGACATACATATGGCTCGAGACCATCGCCATCACGTGGCCGCCGAAGAAGGTCTGTTCCGCATCGGCTGATGCCTGGATCACGATGTTGCGCGTCAGCAAGCCCACCTCGCCGCGCTCGTCCACGCCATAGGTGATCTTGCCGAAGTGCATGAACTGCAGCTTCTGGTCCAGCGTGATCGTATTGCCATGGATGGCAGCGATGTTGCGCCGCTCGGCCTGCCGGGGATCATAGTCCGTCGAGGCCAGCACAATCGTGTCCCCGACCCGCCACTGCGCGGCATTCAGAACTTCGATCGAGTCGCTGCCCGCCTCAGCCGTGCTGGCAAGCTTGGTCCAGGTGTTGGTCCGGTCGCCGTGCAGGTTCAGCGTGCCGCCGGCGACCATGATGCCGCGATCCCCCATGCCCATCAGCTGCTCATCCTTGACGTTGTCGGTGAGGGTGATGGTCGCCTTGTGGGTGTGGGGCTTGGCCTCAGTGCCGACTTCCAGCTCCCCGTGCAACATGATCCACTCGGTGGTCAGTTCCAGGTCGGACTTGTCCAGGAAGGTGAGCTTGCCGTGGATCGTCACACCGTTGAGCGCCGGCGGACTCACGTCCAGGATCACTGACTTGTCGCTTGGAATATCGACCTGGTCGCCGGCCACCGGCACCTTGTGCTTCGGCCAGGTGGCAGGATCCGACCAGCGCGCCACCTTCATCAGTTGCTGCGATGCATCGGCGACAGTCATGGCGCCGGCGAGCAGGAAACCGGAAAGCACCGACAACAGAAGCAACGAGCGATTCTTCTTGCTCATGACATCAACCTCCCCGAACTCTTATTGTTGGCCCGGTACCTGAACCGCGGAGCATAGCCGATCGCCCCGCGCTCAGCGAATATCGGGCACGCGCGCTTACCGGTTAACCTGCAGGCTGGTTCCACCGCCTGGGCCGCCGCCAATGGGGCCACGAGCACCGTTGCCGTTGGAGACCACCTTGACCCAGAGTGCATCCTTGTCCTTGAAGTAGGCGGTGTCGCTGGCCTTGCGCAGGGCATCGAGGCTCGTCTCCTGCGTACCCGAGGCCGCTGTGTTGAAGCCCGGCAGCTGGAAGATCACCCACGAACCGGCATCCATTTCCGTCAGGGTGAGGTTCAAGGAAGGCCTTTCGGTGGTCACCTTGATCTCAGTTCCCGCGCGGACGTTGCCCGAGTTGAAGCTGTAGTCCCGGCCATTGCGGCTGAGGGTGACGGGCGGCTGGGGAGGACCTCTCCCTGCGCCCGGAGCCACGGTGATGGGGACCACGGCGCCATAACCTCCCGCACCGGGGCCCGCACCTGGACCGGCACCGGCACCAAGGGTTGAGGGGCCATCAGCGCGAGCACCCGCAGGACCATAAGGACCGGCACCCGGGGGACGAGCGCCGAAGCGGCCGGGGCCGCCAAAACTCAAGCGCCCGATATCACCCCTGCACACCGCAGCGTTCCAGTCGGGTTTGATCTCGCAGGCCTGTGCGTCGGTTGCGATGCTGTCGTTGGGTCCGTCGTTGAGAAGAATGTAGGAATTGGGAATACCGCTGACGGAGCCGTCCTTGTCGTGGATCGCCGCGGCCTTCCAGGCCACACCGTTCAAATTATCGTTGCCCCACTTGCGCTCCATCGGTGGGAAATACACCGGCTTGGCGTTGATGAATTTCGCGCCCTCGATGGAGTTTTCGGTACTGACTCCGGCGCTCGTATACATGAGGTAGGAGAGCGCGCCGGTCTTGCGCGTGGCGTTGTCCTGGAAATTGACAAAGGTGTCATTCACCACGTCATGACGGTAGTCGTAGTACTCATAGCCGCGGATCGGGAAGTCCGGCATCATCGGCTTCGGGAGGCTGCGGCCGTAAGCCTTTTCCGCATCCGTCCTGGGGTTGCCGATGTTCTCGGTTTCGCCCACGAAGAGGGAGTCAACGACTCTTGAGGTGAAGGGATCACGACCGGCCGAGCCCGAGGCATGCGTGTAATCCATGGCGTTGTCGGCCATCTTCGCGTTGCTGAATACGTGCATCTCACCGCGGCCCCAGATACCGCCATTGCGGTTCTTGTAGGAGGTGAGATCCTCGAAGTGCGTTTCCACCGTCTTGCTGGTCGGGTCAGCGGGATTTTCCTTGGGCATATGCGCGTTGCCGGTCACGCCGAAAGTGTTGTTGGCGTTGATGTTCCGGTCGAACATGAAACCATCGTAGTTGGAATGGGCGACGTTGCCCTTGAACTCGCGGAAGGGCGTGCGACGCGGCCAGGTGGCGTTGCTGATATCGGTGTCCGCAAACGCACCATTCGGGTGCTCCGGCAGTGACATCCAGAAGCCGTTCTCGTCGGACCCCGCAGCCACGTTGTCGCGGTAGACGTTGTCGGGGTTGGTGATCCAGTAACTCGACACCGTATTGTCCGAGGGCAGCAGGACCTCCTTGGAGCCCTGACCATTCACCCTGATGGCCTGGCGATTGTCGAAGTTCGGGCTCTCTCCGGCTGCCGCGAGTCGGGTCGGGACACAGGGCTTGGAGGTGTGGCACTTGGTTTGGATCGCCAAGTTGTGCACGAACTCGTTGCCGTGCTCGATGCCGTCCTCCAGGAAGAAGCAGTGGCCCACGGTGTTGTAGGTCACGTTGTTCTCCACGAGCACGAAGTTCGTGCCATGGATCGTCACGCAGCGGTTGTAGGTGTCGTGGAACGCGGAGTTCTTCACGTACTGACCC
>DASZCK010000197.1:0-2889 GCA_035943195.1 Steroidobacteraceae bacterium | reverse complement strand
GGCCAGCGCGCTTGCCAGCGGCGCGCGCCTAACCGGCGGATTCAAAGCATCTCCCTCGGCGCTATACTGACTGCAAACATGCAGCTTATCTCTTATGTCGCACGAAAGCCGGCGGATACCTGCTGACAAATCACCAGACCGGGACACATCATTCTCAAGACACCCGCTGCCGCATCCGGCAGCCCAATAGTCTTCACGTCCTGGCCCGCCCCCAGAACCTCGGTGAGCAGATCCTTAGTAATGGCGACCCAGCCTCCGTGGGTCTGATAGCTGACCAGGAACATCCCTTCCTGCCGATCGCGCAGAAGTTGTATCGGGTCATAGACATGAGCCCGGTGGCTAGCGACCTGCTCGGGGTCTGAGGATCCGACGAACTTCACAGGAAGCTCCGGAATCGCTGCGGCCCCGGAGTCAGTCACTGCTCCCGCGCCTGACAGCACGAACAAGTGTCCGGTCTTCAGCGCCGGGCGGCTCATGGTGTCGGATACGCTCGCGTCCAGGGCCCGCTGGATGCGACTGAAAATGTCCTCGGCAAACTGCTGCGGATAGTCGAACAGCCGCTGCACCTCTTGCTTGATGTGCGGTAACTTGCGCCAACCGTTCACCCAGGCGAGCTTGCCGCTGTGCGCATCGCCTTCTACGAAGACATCTTCCAGACTGAACCCGGTTGCGGTGTCGGGCTGCAGGGTCTTGAGCGCGATGTGTTCCGTGACGTTGGATGAAAAGCCGTAGATGAGGGCATAGGGCGAATAGGCTCCGGCGACCGGTCTGAAATGCGGGAGGTCCTGCTGTAACGGCTTCGACAGGCGGCCAATCAGTTCCCCGTATTCGTGCAGCAGCCGGACGTGCCGTCGTCCCATTGGCGTGTAGACGACCTGCGCTGCGTCATCGGTGGTGGTGAACAGTTGCTCGATCATGCTGTACGCGCCCAGCAGCTCGACACGATTCACGAACAACTCCGGATCGGCCGAGATGCCCTGACAGATGGCACCCGCAAGCTCGAGCCTCCTGTCGCGATCGCCCCTCTCGATGGCCTGCTCATAGGCCGCGAGCAGCGGCACCAGCCCTTGAATCGTGAGGGCGAAGTCCAGGGCGTTGGAATTGCGGGAGCTCAGAACCAGAGAGTTCTCATTGAGAGCCACACCCTGCTTCATACAGTAGTGGCGCAACTGTGAACGCAGGTGGCCGCCTGCCATCAGCACGCTGGCTTTGTGGATCTCAAGGCGATCGGCCTCCGGCAGGCTCTCGGTGATCTGTTCTGCAACTCGGAAGTAGGGCGCCAGCTCCTCGGTGGTCGGGCTCTGCGCCAGGGGAAACAGCCAACGTGCATCGCGCAACAGCACCGGCTGATCGGCTGGGTTTGAGTTCCATAGACGGTCAAGCAGGTCTTGAATTCGGCTCAGCCGCTCAGCCGCGCTGCCATGGCCGGCGTCCCACAGGCGCATGCTCAACAGCTCGAGGCTGCGCAGGACATACAAGTTAAACAGAGTGTGCGCGAAGCGGGCGCGACCATTGCGACCCGGCCAACGGGTCTGCCGCCACATATGGAAGCCGCGTACCATCATCTGCCCCGGATCAACCAGGTCATTGTGCACGCCGGGCATGTCCCGCGGCCTGAAACCGCTGTCCCAATGAGCCTGCTGCAGTTGACCTCTGAGGCGCGCCTGTTCGGCGGTGACCGCCGTGGGCGCGAAGAAGCAGGCCTCGAAATGCCGGGCGAGAAGGGGGCCGTCCTGCAGGTATTCGACCGGCTTGCGCTGGGCGTTCAGCAGCTCCTGGATCTTCTCGATGACTTCATCGCGATGCGCGAGGAACAACTGCAGAAGTTCGACGTGCGCGTCAAACAGTACGTTGCTGCCACTCAACGGTCACCTCGCGCTACACCAGGTACATCGATAACGGTCAATCGTGAATATTACGTCAATAACCGAACTTGTAACGAACCTCGGCATAGATCTGCCGCGGATCGTTGTAGTGGACGCCGCCGAAGGTCAGGCTGTCGTCTACGAGCAGATGCCGATCCGTGACATTAAGTAGCGTCACCGATGCACTTAGACTCTTGCCGAAGGCCTTGCCTGCACTCAGATTCAATTCCGCATGGCTGGGTAGATGGCTCGGGGGCGCGTCGCCATTGGAGAAGCCCGACCCGTAGGAGACATCCACTGCGGCGAAGGCCTGCCAGGGAAGATTGGCATCGAACCCCAGATTCAGAGTATTGCGCTGATCGTGATCCAGGGCGAATGGTCCAGCCGGGGGGCTGAAATCCGTAAGTCCGCCGTTGATTGCCCCGGATCCATCGGCGGTTTGATTCGCGTAGGTGAGATGCACCTGACCGACGCTCCAGACTCTGGGGGACCGAATCGTCAGTTCATTGCCCCGGATCACTGCACCATCGATGGTGAGCGGGATGAAGGCATTCGAATTGCCGATGTTGTTGTGATCGAAGAAATTGCGCGCCGCGGTGTGAAAGTGGTCCAGGTCGATGGTCCAGCCTCGAATCGGAATGGTCAGGCCGAACTGATACTCCGCATCGCGCTCACCGTGCAGCGGTAGAAAGCCCAGGTTGTTGTTCTGCGCGAGCGCGAGTAAAGGACCACTCAGGGTCGTGAGCGGCGGAGCCTGGTAGTACCGGCCCCAGAAGCCGCGCAGGATCCAGCTGCCGTTCGGCAGGCGAAGCGACACGCCAAGTCGCGGACTGGTCGCATTTTCGCTGAGGTCGCCGTCGAAATGAGTCTGACGCACCCCGCCTGCGAACTGCAGCCAATCGGTGGGCTGGTAGTTGTCTTCGACGTATGCGGCCACGAGTGAGCCGGTTGGCCGCAGTGTCTGCTTCACCGGCGAAGCGCCGCCATCGTTGAATAGCAGGCTGAAGGCCTCGTTGTCGCGCTG
>DASZCK010000196.1:0-45602 GCA_035943195.1 Steroidobacteraceae bacterium | reverse complement strand
CTCGTGAAACTGTCCCAACAGCACGATGGCGCGCCAGCGGCCCTGCGCAGTGCGGCCATCGGGGGCGATGTTGATGACCGGCTGCAGCTGCACGTGCTCGCGCAACTGCTGCGGACGCAGCCCGGATTTGCCATAGCCGATGGCATAGAGCAGCGCGCGTGCATGAGCTTTGCCCACGAACACACCCGCCGGACCGTATTCGAGCGTGGCGTCATCGGTGAGCAGATCGACGATGTTGTCCCAATCCGAGCGGTCGAGGTAGTAGCCATAGGCGCGCTGCAGGCGCTTGACGGCTTCGATGTCGGCCAGCTGCGTGGCCTGCTGCTCAAGCTGCGCAATGTTTGGTGTGTCCTGCGATTGCGCGCTCTGCGCACCGGCGGAACCGCCGCTGGCGCCCGCGGCCAGCACCAACAGCGCCGGCATGATGCGACGTTTCATGACTTCCCCCCCTGCAGCAAGCGGATGCGTTCCAGATCGGCGGCCGTATTCACATCCACACCGGGCCGTTCGGCCGCGATCGCGACTCTGATCTGCATGCCATTGGCAAGCGCCCGCAGCTGCTCGAGCTTCTCGCGCAGCTCCAATGGCGCCGGTGGCAGTTGCGACAGCCGCAGCAGCGAGCGCACCCGGTAGGCGTAGAGACCGATATGACGCAGCGCCCCCCCGTGGCTCTCGGGTCCGGGAATGCCGTGGCTCGCGCCATCCCGGTCCCAAGGTATGGGCGCGCGTGAAAACAGCAGCGCCCTGCCGTCCTGCGCCATCACCACCTTGACTGCATTGGGGTCGAGGAACTCGGCCGCCGACTCGATGGGCGTCGCCAGCGTGGCAATGTCGGCGTCCGGATAGTCCTGAAGTACCCGGGCCACCTGCCCGAGCAGGGTTGGCGGCATCATCGGTTCATCGCCCTGGAGGTTGACCACGATGTCAGCCGGCCTCCAATTGAGTCCGGCAGCGACTTCGGCGATGCGGTCGGTGCCGGAAACGTGCGTTGCCGCGGTCATCACGCACTCCACGCCAGCCTGCGCCGCGGCCGCGCGCACCCTTTCATCATCCGTCGCCACCACCACCTGCATGGCACCGGAGGCCAGCGCGCGCTCGCATACCCAGTGCAGCATGGGGCGACCGGAGATGGGCAACAGCACCTTCCCGGGCAGTCGCGCCGAGTCAAACCGCGCGGGAATGACGACGCGAAACATCAGCGTTAACGCTCCAGCAGCGGATCGTCGGGGGCGAGTGGCCGCGCCTCTTCCTCGAGCATGACGGGAACGCCGTCGCGGATGGGATAGCTCAGACGGTCCATTCGACACACCAGAACCTGTTCGCTCCTGCGGTACTGCAACGGACCCTTGCACACCGGGCAGGCCATGATGTCCAGAAGTTTGGTATCCATGGTCACACTCTAACGCAACGGGCGCTGACCTCAACCAGCAGATGTTGGGCGTCTTCGGCGGAAAACTGCGCCGTGACGGGCACGAAGCCCAGACGACCATTGGCAAAGGCCGCACAGCGCACGGCGTCCTTCTCCGTCATGAGTACCGGCCACTTGCCCGGCAGATCCAGGTCGCGCTCGGTGAAGACGTGGTGATCGGCGAAGGCGTGCGGAATGACCTCCAGGCCATAGGATTTCAGCAGCGCAAAGAAGCGTTCAGGATTGCCGATGCCGGCTACCGCATGCACGCGCACACCACGCATATCCTCCAGGCGCTGTCCCCATAGCACCTCGCCGGCCACGATCTGCTGCCCCTGAGCACCGCGCACCGGCTCAAGGGCGGACGGAACCATGCGCATGAACAGTGGTCGCGGTGCCCCAAGCTTCGTCAGCTCTTGCAGTAGTCCCGCTCGCGGCTCGCCATTGATGACGACCGCGTCGACGCTGGCCAGACGCGTCGCGGGCTCGCGCAGCGGTCCGGAGGGCAGCAGCTGTCCATTGCCCAAGCCGCGGCTGCCGTCGATGACGATCAGTTCGAAGTCGCGCGCCAGCCGCCCATGCTGCAGACCGTCATCGCACAGGATGACGTTGGCGCCGAGCCCGATCAAACTCTGCGCGGCAGCCACTCGGTCCGGATCCACCACCACCGGCGCTCCGGTGCGCCGTTGCAGCAGCACCGGCTCATCGCCATAGCGCTCCCATGCTGCAGACTGATCAACCTGGCGGGCCCCCGCCGCAACCGCGCCATAACCGCGCGAGGCAATACCGACCTTCTTGCCGAGCGCGCCCAACTGCCACGCCAACCAAGCCACCATGGGTGTCTTGCCGGTGCCGCCGACGGTCAGATTGCCGACGACGATCACGGGACATCCGACTCTCACCGGTTTGCTGCGCCGGGCGGCCGCGATCCAACCGTAGACCCACGACAACGGTGCCAGCAGCGCCTGGCCGCCCGCACCTTCGTACCAGATCCGGTTCAGACGCTGCTGTACCGACATCGCGCCGTCTCAGCCCTTGAACTGGAGGGCATGCAGCTGCGCGTACAGGCCGTCCTGGGCCAGTAGCTCGGCATGCGTGCCACTCTCGGCGATCTGACCCGCTTCGAGCACGATGATGCGGTCGGCCTGCTCCACGGTGGACAGGCGATGCGCGATCACGAAGGTCGTGCGATTGCGCACCAACTGGGCGAGCGCCGCCTGGATATGGCGCTCGGCTTCGGTATCCAGAGCGGAGGTTGCCTCATCGAGAATGAGGATGGGCGCATCCTTCAACAAGGCGCGCGCTATGGCGATGCGCTGGCGCTGGCCCCCGGAGAGCAGCACGCCGCGATCGCCCACCATGGTATCCAGGCCGAGCGGCAGCGCGCGCACGAATTCCATGACATGGGCGGCCTCGGCGGCGCGCTCCACCGCGGCCGGGTCGGTGTTGCGTCCGAACGCAATGTTGTTGCGGATGGTGTCATCAAACAGCACGATCTCCTGGCTCACCGCCGCGATCTGCTCACGCAGGCTGTGCAGGGTGTACTCGCGCACATCACGAGCATCGATCCGCACCGCGCCCTGGATGACATCGTGGAAGCGCGGCAAGAGGCTGACCAGCGTCGATTTGCCGCTGCCCGAGCGTCCGACGATGGCGACCTGCTGCCCAGCCGGCACGCTGAGCGTGAGGTCATGCAGCGCGGTGCCTTCCCCGCGCTCGTAGGCGAATGACACATGGTCGAACTGCACGTCGCCGCGAACCCGGCTCACGGCGACGCCGCCGGTCTGCACTTCACTCGGTTCGTCGAGCAGATCAAAGAGATTCTGCGCAGCGGCGATGCCCTGCTGCAGGCTACCCGTAACCCCGATGAACTGCTGCAGCGGCTGGGAGAGTCCCGCGAGCGCCACGATGAATCCCACCAGGTCACCCATGCTCATCTCGCCGCGGACGGCGGCGGCTATCGCCAGTGACAACACCACCGCCATGCCGATGGAACTGATGGTCTGCACGATGGGATTGGAGACGCCACGGGTGAGGATGTAGCGCATGTTGGAGTGCCGGTTGCGCTCGTTGACGGCGCTGAACTGGCGCCCGAGGTGCTCCTCGGCGTTGTAGATCTTGATCAGCCGCGGCGCCTCGAAGCTCTCCTTGGCGGCCCGGGTGACGTCGCCCATGGAGTCCTGGATGCGCCGCGCGTAACGCCGGAAGTAGCGGTTGATGCGGGAGACCAGCCAGCCGACGATGGGCGCCATCACCAGCGCCAGGATCGTGAGCCGGACGTTGTAGCGCAGAGCAAAGTAGATCTGCAGTCCGATCTGAAAAATCGTGCGCATCATCATGACCACCGAATCGCTGGTGGTCACGCCGATCTGCTCCACGTTGAAGGTGAGCCGCGAGAGGATGGCGCCGCTGGCATTGCGGTCGAAGTAGGCGATGGGCAGCCGGTTCACCTTGTCGAAGATCTGCTGGCGGATCTTGGCCACGATCCGCCGTGCCACGTAACCGGTGAAATAGGTCTGGGTGAAATCGCCCATGCTGCGGATGAACAGCACCCCCACCAGCGCGATGGGCAACCAGGCGATGGTGCGCGGATCGGCGTGCATCAGCGTGCCATCGGTGAATTTCTTGGCAAATGGGCTGAAGCTCGCCATGGCGGCGGCGTACATCAGGCCGCCGATGCTGCCGAGCGCGAAAAAGATCCGATACGGTTTGAGATAACCCAGCAGCCGCAGATAGGTCGCGAGCGGGCTGACGTGCTTGGGCTCGCTCATGCGAGCCTCCGTGCCGGCATCATTTCGCGTCTGCTGTGGGCGCCACGTCCTGCCGGACGGTGGCGATATTGAGCTCGGCGAATCCCAGCCGACCCAGCACATCCATAGCCGTGATCACCGATTGATGCGTGGTGCGGGCATCCGCGCGCAGCGTGACCCGCATGGTGCGATCGCTGCCGGCTTCCTTCAACAGCGCCGCGCGCAAGGTCTCGGGGCTGGAATTGACGAGCTCGCGGCCATTGACCAGGTAGGCCCCCTGCTGCGTGACGGCGACCACCAGCGGCTCAGCCGGCGGTTTGCCGGCCGGCACGTCCCGCGCCTGCGGCAGGTGCACGCGAACGCGTCCCTCGTCCACCATCGAACTGGTCATCATGAAGAACACGACCATCATGAGGACGATGTCGATCAGGGAGACCAGGTTGATCTCCGGGTCCTCGACGCGGCGCGGACGCAGGTTCACCGGGCACCGGTACCGCTGACGGCAACCGGCCTGCTGGGAGACTCCTGGGCCGGCCGCTCCTGGGTGGGTCGCTCGAGGGCCTGCCGTGCCCGCTCCACGCCGGCCCCTTCGACCACGTCGGCCAGCTTGATGGCGTCCTTTTCCATCTCCACCACGAAGCTCTCCACGCGCCCGCGCAGGTAGCGGTAGGCGATGAGGGCCGGAATGGCGACACACAAGCCGGCAGCGGTGGCGATCAGCGCCTCGCCGATACCACCGGACAGCATCCTAGGATCACCTGCAGCACCTGCCTGCAAGGCATTGAAAGATTTAATGATACCCATCACGGTACCCAAGAGTCCGAGCAGCGGTGAGATGCTGGCGATGGTGCCCAGCGTGGTGAGGAAGCGCTCCAGGTCATGCACCACGTGGCGGCCGGCATCCTCGAGCCTTTCCATCATGATTTCGCGGCCGCGATGCCGGTTGGCGAGTCCCGCGGCCAGCACCCTTCCTAAGGGCGAATTCTGCTCCAGGGCGGCGATCACCTTGTCATTGATCTGGTCGGCCTCCACCAGCTGGCGCACGCGGCGAATGAGGTCCCGCGGCAGCACCCGTTGCTCCTGAAGCGTCCACAGGCGCTCGAGAATGATGGCCGCTGCGCCTACCGAGCACAGGATGATCGGCCACATGAACGGGCCACCGGCCCGTACGATTTCCCACATCCGATTGCATCCCTCGCCCGCAGACAAATTCGGCGTTACATCATACCGGAGCGCTCCCCGGGCTCAAGGCGGCTCTGCTAGCATCGCGACCCCATGCCCCGACGGTGGATCAAGAAGTTTGCGCCACACCCGCACGTGCTGCTGCAGCGCTGGCCGCTGCGGGTCTTTGGCCCACGGCTGTCGGACCCGAAGCTGTGGACCCTGCACCGGCGGGGTGTCACCGCCGGATTCGGGGCTGGACTGGCGATCTGCTTCATGCCCCTGCCCATACACACCCTGCTGGCAACCCTGGTGGGTGTGACCTGGCGGATCAATATCCCGACCATCATTGCGACCACGCTGATGGTCAATCCGCTCACCATGGTGCCGCTGTACTACTGTGCCTATCGAGTCGGCGCGGCGGTGAGTGGCTCACGGGTGCACCGTTTCGGCTTCCGCCTCAGCTGGGACTGGCTGCAGCACGGCCTGGGTCCGGTGTGGAAGCCGTTCCTGACCGGCTGCCTGATATGCGCCATCGTGTGTGGAATCTCCGGCTGGCTGATCCTCGAATACATCTGGCGCCGGCAGGTGCTGCACCGGCGCCGCATCCGTCAATCTCACCGCTCCGCGGAGCTGTGAGGCGTTTCGGTCAGCACACCGCGCTCAATGGTCAGTGTCCGGTCCAGGCGCGCCGCCAGGCGCGGATCATGGGTCACGACCACGAGGCTCGTCTGCCGTTCGCGATTCAGTTCCAGCATCAGCGCGAACACCTGCTCAGCATTGACCCCGTCCAGATTGCCGGTGGGCTCATCGGCCAGCACCACCGCGGGCTGCGTGACCAGTGCGCGCGCCACCGCCGCGCGCTGGCGCTCACCACCGGATAACTGATGCGGCCGGTGCGTCAGGCGCGAGCCCAGGCCCACCCGTTCCAGGATCTCGCGCGCCCGGCGGCGCGCCTCGCTCACGGGCGTGCGCCGTACCAGCAGGGGCATGGCCACGTTCTCCAGAGCGGAGAACTCCGGCAACAGGTGGTGGAACTGATAGACGAATCCCAAGGACCGGTTACGCAGCAAGCCTCGTTCGCGTTCATCCATCTGATGAATATCGCGCCCGGCAACCAGCACCTTGCCTGCGGTCGGCCGGTCCAGGCCGCCCAGGATCTGCAGCAGCGTCGTCTTGCCCGAGCCCGAGGCGCCGACAATGGCCAGCCGCTCCCCGGGGGCGATGTGCAGGCTCGCGCCCGCCAGCACCTGCAGCTCCTCGGGCCCTTGCCGGAAGCTCTTGCATACCTCGATGGCCTGCAGTGCCGCCTCAGTCATGGCGCAGCGCCTCGGCTGGGGCCGTGCGCGAGGCCTGCCAGGCCGGATACAGCGTGGCCAGCACGCACAGCGCAAAGGCCACGGCACACACCCGCATCACGTCCAGAATCTCCACATAGGCCGGCAGATCACTCATGTTGTAAACGCTGGCATCCAGGAAGTGGGTGCCGAGCAGATGCTCCAGGTCATGGACCCAGTTCTCGAGATTATGGGCCACCACGACGCCCAGCGTCGCGCCCAGCGCGGTTCCTGCCAGGCCGATCAGCACTCCCTGGATGGCGAAGGTGGCGAGCATGTTCACAGGTCCCGCACCCAGGGTGCGCAGAATGGCGATATCGGAACGCTTTTCTTTGACGATCATGATCAGGGTGGCAATGATGTTGAAGGCCGCCACCCCGACGATCATCAGCAGGATCACGAACAGTATCGACTTCATCACCGTAATGTTGCGGAAGAAGTTCTCATGGCTGCGGGTCCAGTCACTGACGTAGACCCCGCCGCCGAGACTCCTCGCGACCCGGTCCACCACGCTGCGTGCGGTCCACGGGTCGCGCAGTGCCAGGCGCAGCCCGGTCACGTTGGCACCCATTCGATAGACGCGTGCCGCGTCATGGATCTCCACCAGCGCCAAGGCCCGGTCGTATTCGTACATGCCGGAGCTGAAGATGCCGGTGATGGTGAAGCGTTTCATGCGCGGCTGCAGTCCGGCCGGTGTCGCGGTCGCCTCCGGGGCCAGCAGGTAGAGCGAATCCCCCACCTTCGCATCCAGTGCCGCGGCCAGGGCTGACCCCAGCACGATGTGATAGGCGCCCGGCACCAGCTGGTCGATGCTGCCCTGGGTGAACTTCTGCGCCAGGCCCGTGGCCGTGCGTTCAAGCTGCGGCGCAACGCCCCGGACCTGCGCGCCCACGACATGCTGTCCATGCGACAGCATCGCCTGTTCATCGATGTAGGGCACGGCCGCCAGCACCTCCGGGTCCTTCCCGGCCTTGACCCGCGCCGCCTGCCAGTCAGGGAAGTTGCCATCGAGGCCGTAGATCCAGGCATGGCCCGTGACGCTCAGTATGCGGCTGCGCAATTCGCGCTCGAAGCCATTCATGACCGACAGCACCACGATCAGCACCGCCACGCCCAGCATCAGCCCCAGCACCGACATCAACGCGACGAAGGAGATGAACCCCCGGCGGCGCGCGCCGCTCAAGTAACGGGTGCCGATCAGCCACTCGTAGAACCTATTCATAGCGCAGCGCCTCCGCCGGCGAGACACGGGCGGCGCGCAAGGCCGGGTACACGGTGGCGAGCAGCGTCAGGACGAGCGCGGTGGCACTGATCCACACCACATTGCCCACATGCAGATCCGTGGGGATGGTGGTGACGGCGTAGACCTCAGGATCAAAGAGGTGAAAGCCCAGCGTGCGCTCGAGGAAGGGCTCGACGCGATCCATGTTCTGGGTGAGCAGCACGCCCAGCGTCACCCCCAGCGCGACTCCGGCCCAGCCGATCACCAACCCCTGGGTGATGAACACGCCCATGACCGTGCGCGGCGCGGCGCCCAGGGTGCGCAGGATGGCGATGTCGTTGCGCTTGTCGGTGACCGTCATCACCAGCATGGCAACGATGTTGAAGGCGGCCACTGCCACGATCAGCACCAGGATCAGCGACATCATGGTCTTCTCGATGCGGATGGCGCGAAAGTAGCTGGCGTTGTCCTCCGTCCAGTCGATGATCTGCAGGTTGGCCGGCAGCACCTGGCGCAGCGTCCGGCTCATCGCCGGTGCGTCCAGGGCGCTCGGGTAGCGCAGCCGCAGCCCCATATCGCTGGCCGCGGCGCCCATCGCGCGCACGTCAGCGATGTTCGCCAGCAGCAGCGAACCCGCCTGGTCCTGGCCCCCTGCATCGAAATCACCGGCCAACCGCACGTCGCGCAAGGTGGGACTGGGCGTACCGTCCGCGGCGACGATGGGAATCAGCAAAGTCAGCGTGTCGCCGGCGGAAATCCCCATCTGCCCGGTGATGACCGCCCCCGCCAGCACCCGATCGCTGCCCGCCGCCAGCTCCTTGAGACTGCCTTGGCGCAGTACCCGGGCGATGTCGCTGACCGAACCTTCATTCAACGGATCGACGCCGCGCAACACCACCGGCAGCATGTCCGGCTGGTGCACGGCCAGGGCCTGGACCTCCAGGTAGGGGGCGACGCCCGTCACGCCTGGTTGGGCACGCAAGCGCGCGGCCAGGGATTCCCATTCGGCCGGATCGGGTGCGGCAGTCCCGGGGGCCGGCACTACCCGGGCGTGGGCACTCAGCGCCACCAGCAGATCGCGCAGCTCACCCTCGAAGCCGTTCATGACCGAGATGATGACGATGAGCGCGGCCACGCCCAGGCCTACACCGAGCAGTGAAACCCAGGTGATGAAGGACACGAAAAATTTGTGGGTCCGCGCGCGCACATAGCGCAGGCCCACATAGGGCGCAAAGGGGTGAAACACCTGCGGCATTTAACCACAGACATGCGCCGTTCCGGTGCAGCCCGGAACTGCGTCACAAAATGCCGCCCGCTGGGCCGCCCGGCGGCTTTAACAGATTGCCCTCGGTGGTATGATTGGCCCATGAAAGTCCCTGCCCTGGTTGCCCTGATGTGCCTCACCGGTGCGGCCCACGCCGAACTCGCGGTCGACGATGGCAAGGTCACCGTGGTGCCCGCGAACACCGCGCAGCCGGCTCGCGGTGCGCTCATGAAGACCGTGGAAAAGCAGTTCGGCCCCCCCACCACCAAGCATCCCACCGTGGGCAAGCCCCCCATCACGCGCTGGGACTACGCCAACTTTTCGGTGTTTTTCGAAGGTGACAGGGTCATTGATTCGGTCGTGACCAGCGGCTGAGCTCCCAAGGCCGGCTGATATCGGCTGACTCCCCTGCTGCAGATTCTCCGCCCCAATAGCAGCCGCCGGCATGTGCGCTGGCACCAGCTGCACGGCAGCGCTACCGCCCTCGCCCTGGCGGAGTGCATGCACAATGACTCGCGCCTGTACGTAGTGGTGACGGCCGGAGCGCGCGACTCCGAGCGCCTGGCCGCCGAAATCGCCTTCTACCAGGGGGGAACGCGCGCCACCCAGGCGCTGATGCCGCTGCCGGATTGGGAGATCCTGCCCTACGACCTGTTCTCACCCCATCCGGACATCACCTCGCGGCGCCTGCAGACCCTGTTCGAATTGCCCGACGCCCGGGGCGGGTGCCTGATCCTGGCGGCCGATACCCTGTTGCAGCGCCTGCCGCCGGTTGCCTACGTGCGCGGCCGTGCCTTCGACCTGCGCGTCGGACAGGCCCTGAGCGTGGAGCCCTTCCGGCAGCGCCTGGCCGACGCCGGCTACGCCAGTGTGGGCCAGGTCACCGCTCCCGGGGAGTTCGCGGTACGCGGCTCGCTGCTGGACGTCTTTCCCATGGGGTCCGAGGCGCCGCTGCGCATCGACCTCTTCGGCAGCGACATCGAGGCCATCCGCCGCTTCGATCCGGAAACCCAACGTTCACTGGACTCGGTGCAAGGCGTGCGCCTGTTGCCGGCGCGTGAAGTGCCGCTGGATCCGGAGAGCATCAAGGGTTTCAGGCGCCGCTACCGCACGCGCTTCGAAGGGGATCCGACTCTGTCGAGCATCTACCGCGGCGTGAGCGTAGGACTGGCGCCACCCGGCCTCGAGTTCTACCTGCCACTGTTCTTCGAGGGGACCGCATCGCTGTTCGACTATCTGCCGCGGGATGCCGTGATCGTGCACGACAGCGGCGCCGGGTCCGCCCTGCAGCAGCTGTGGAATGATATCGAGCAGCGCTACGAGGAGCGCCGCCACGACATCGAACGGCCCATCCTCGCTCCGCCGGAACTGTTCCTGACTCCGCAGCAGTTGTCGCAGGCCGCCGAGCCGCTCACCAGCATCACGCTCGATGCCTTCAAGGCGGACCTGGAACTGCATCCGGACGACGATGCCGTCAACTTTCCGAGCACGAGCCCGCCGGAGCTGCGCATCGACCCGCGCGCCGCCGAGCCGCTCGCGCCACTCGCGGAGTTCCTCGCCACCTTCGACGGTCGCGTGCTGATCGCCGCGGATTCCCCGGGTCGCCGCGAGGTCCTGCAGGACATGCTGCGGCCCCATGGCACCGCCGTGACGCCGGTGCCGGACTGGACCACCTTCGCCGGCGGCGAGATGCGCCTGGCGCTCACCGTGGCGCCGGATATCGGCGGCCTGCAGTTGCAGCTGCCGCGGATCGCGGTGCTGTCCGAAGCGCAGCTGTTCGGCGCGCGCGCCAGCCAGGAACGGCGGCGACGCCGTACGGCCGGGGATCCGCAGGCGATATTGCGCGACCTCACCGACCTCAATCCCGGCTCGCCGGTGGTGCACGAGGAATACGGCGTCGGTCGCTACGTCGGGTTGATGGCGATGGAGGTCGCCGGCAACCCCGGCGAATTCCTGGTCCTTGAATACCAGGGCGCAGACCGGATCTACGTGCCGGTGCATGCCCTGCACCTGATCAGCCGCTACACCGGCAGCGCGCCGGAGAATGCACCGCTGCACAAACTGGGCACCGACCAGTGGGCACGGGCGAAGAAGCGCGCCGCGCAGCAGGTGCGCGACATCGCCGCGGAACTCCTGGACCTTTATGCGCGCCGCAAGGCGCAGCACGCCGCGAGCCTGCAGCTGCGCGACATCGAGTACCAGGCCTTCGCCAACGCCTTTCCCTTCGAGGAGACCCCGGACCAGACCGACGCCATCCGCAAGGTGCTCGAGGATCTGGGCAGCACCCAGGCCATGGATCGCATCGTCTGCGGCGATGTGGGCTTCGGCAAGACCGAGGTGGCGATGCGGGCCGCGTTCGTGGCGGTCCAGGCGGGCCGCCAGGTGGTGGTGCTGGTCCCCACCACGCTGCTCGCGCAGCAGCACCTGGGAAATTTCCGCGACCGCTTCGCCGACTGGCCGGTGCGCATCGAGGCGCTGTCGCGCTTTCGCACCGCGAAGGAAAGCGACGCCGTCATCGAAGGCATCGAGCAGGGTCAGGTCGACATCGTCATCGCCACCCACCGACTGCTGCATGCGAACGTGCGCTTCCGCGAGCTCGGACTGATCATCATCGATGAGGAGCACCGCTTCGGCGTACGTGACAAGGAAAAGCTGAAGGCGCTGCGGGCCGAGGTGCACGTACTGACCCTGACCGCGACGCCCATCCCACGCACGCTGAACATGGCGCTCGGGGGCCTGCGCGATCTGTCCCTCATCACCACGCCTCCGGCCGCGCGCCTGGCCGTCAAGACCTTCATCAGTGAATGGCACGACGCCACCATCCGCGAAGCGGTGATGCGCGAACTGCGCCGCGGCGGGCAGGTGTATTTCGTCCACAACGAAATCCGTGACATCGACAAAGTGGCCGCCAGCCTGCGGGAGCTCGTGCCGCAGGCCGACGTGCGCATCGGTCATGGCCAGATGCGCGAGCGCGAACTGGAACAGCTGATGGTGGATTTCTACCACCGGCGCTTCAACCTCCTGCTGTGCACGACCATCATCGAGAGCGGCATCGACGTGCCGACCGCCAATACCATCATGATCGACCGTGCCGACCGCTTTGGCCTCGCGCAGCTGCATCAGTTGCGGGGCCGGGTCGGACGCTCCCATCACCGCGCCTATGCCTACCTGATCGTGCCGCCGCGCAAACAGCTCACGCCCGATGCCATCAAGCGCCTGGAAGCCATCGAATCGATGGAGGACCTGGGAGCCGGATTCGTCCTGGCCACCCATGATCTGGAAATCCGCGGTGCCGGCGAACTGCTCGGGGAATCCCAAAGCGGTGAACTCTCCGAGGTGGGTCTGGCAATGTTCCTCGACATGCTCGAGCACGCCGTCGCCGCCCTCAAGGACGGGCGCGAACCGGCGCTGGACAAGCCGCTGGCGGCGGCCACCGAAGTGGAACTGCACGTGCCGGCGTTCCTGCCGGAGGACTACGTCGCCGACGTGCATGTGCGGCTCGGCCTGTACAAACGCATCGCCGCGGCCGATGCGGCCGGGCTGGAGGAGCTCACCGCCGAACTCATCGACCGTTTCGGTGAACTGCCGCCGTCGGCCGCCAACCTGCTCAAGGTTGCGCGGCTGAAGCTGCGGGCCCGGGAACTGGGCGTGCGCCGCCTGGACCTCGGCGCGGGTGGCGGCTATGTCCTGTTCGAGGAAAAGAATCAGCTTGATCCGGCCGTCGTCATCCGACTGATTCAGAAATCACCCCGCGAGCTGCGCCTGGAGGGCTCGCTCCGAATCCGGGTGAGCTCAGCGCTCACCCAGGTGGAGCAGCGCTTCGACTATGCCCGCGACCTGCTGCAGCGCTTCAGCGGCCGCGGTGCGTGATACGATTCGCGCATGAGATTGCGAGACCTGGCCCTGGCGGCCTGCCTGCTGTGCTTTGCGACCTGTACATCCGCGCTGGCGCAACAGGCCTCATCCGCAGCCGGCGTCGCGCCCGCGGCTGAACCTCATCCGCTGCCCGCGGCCGCACCGGTCTCCGGTGCTGGGGTCTACAACGTCGAAATCATCATCTTTCGCGCGCTGGCCAGCGTGGCCAGTCCGGAGAACTGGGGCGCGGAAGCCACCCAGGCGCCGGCAGTCCCGGCCAGCGGTGACGAGGACAACGCGACCCCGGCCAGCGATACGGCAGCGGCGCCCGGCTCGGCGCCGGCACCGCTGCCAGTGCCGGTGCCGGGTGGACGCCTGGTACGCGTGCTGACCCCGGCCGAATTCCAGTTGGGTGATCTCGAGGCGCGTATCAAAAGCAGCGGCGCCTACGCCGCCGTGGCGCATATCGGCTGGGCGCAGACGGCAAGTCCCTGGGGCACGCACGAGAGCATGAGCCTGCAGCAACTCGGGCTGGACAATCCGCAGCTGGCGGGAACCGTGACCCTGGAACACGGCCAGTACCTGCACCTGGGATTTGCGCTCAACATGACCATCGCCAATCCCCCCGCGGGACTGGGCGCCGCATCGCCCACGACCTTCGTGTTGGATGACAATCACCGCGTGAAGTTCTACGAGCGCAATTACTACGATTCGCCCGCCTTCGGTGTGATTGCGCTGGTGGTACCGGCCCAGGGCGCGCGCCGCGCGGGACGCTAGCCTTCAGCTGGCCGATCCGGCGGCTCTGTTGTGCGCGCCGGCGGCGCCGGTTTGCGCAAAGTCAGAGGACTCGGTGGCGCAGGCGGCATTCTTGCCCTGCCCCTTCGCACGTTGCATGGCCATCATGCAGGCACCGATGAAGGTCTGCAGCGACAGCTCCTGCGTCGGCACCAGCGTGCAGGCTCCGGCGCTCAGCGTCACATAGCGGCCGCTGGCGGTTGCGCGCGGGTGGTGGATGAGCAGGTCACGCACCCGCTGCAGCACCACGCGCGCATAGTCGTGTGCCGTCACCGAGGTGTTGGCCTGGGTGAGGACGGCGAAGGTGCCCCCGTTCCAGCGCCCGACCAGATCGCCGCTGCGCCTGTAGGAGGCGGTGATGACCCGCGCGACACGGCGGATGCAGGCATCACCGCTGGCCTTGTCGAAAATGTCGTTGTAGGTGCCCAGGTCATCGATGTCGAGGAAGGTCAGGCCAAGCTCCCGGCCGTCGCGCTGCGCCACATACCAGTCACGTAGCAGCAGCTCCTCGAAGTACGCCCGCGAATGCAGCCCCGTGAGCCGGTCCTCGCGCATCCAGGCCGGCAGCCCCGCCAGGGCCAGTTTCTCCGGGGTGCGCAGCCGCTCGCGGGTGTCGCGGTGATAGCCGATCCATTGCACCAGCTGGCCGGCGGCGTCGCGCACCGGCTGGATCAGGATTTCATTCCAGAACTGCGCCCCGTCGGGCCGATAATTGCGCATCAGGATCCGACACGCCTCGCCGCGCGAGAGCGCCTCGCGCAGCCGTAGCCGGCCTTCCTGGTCGCGATCGGTCCCCTGCAGCAGTCGCAGGTTACGTCCCATCAGAGCATCCAGCGGATAGCCCGACAGCTGCAGAAAGGCCGCGTTGGCGTACACCACCGGACAATCCTGGGCCGTCGCATCGCAGATCACGATGCCCTCTGGGGACTGATCGACGATATCCCGCCAGCCGCTTTCCGAGAGATTGATCATGCGCCGGGCGTCAGTGACAGGGGCGGGGCGGCGGTCAATCGCCTCAGCAGCTCCTGGGCCGATTGCCACGCGGTCGTGGCGCGCAGTTCGTCCGGCGCGCTGCGCTCGTGACCGCCACGCATGCGGATGAGGCGCAGCTGCGAGGCCGGATCAGGCGTGATGGCAAGGCCCGCGAGCGCCTGCGAGCGCGCGGCCGGATCATTGCACACCAGCAGCATGTCGCAGCCGGCGGCGAGCGCACGCTGGCAGCGCTCGACGATGTCGCCACCGGCGGCCACCGCACCCATGCTCAAATCGTCAGTGAAGACGGCACCCTGGAAGTTCAGGTCCGTGCGCAGCACGCCACGGATCCAGCGCGCCGAGAGGCTGGCCGGCGCGTCATCCTCGGCCGGCAACAGGATATGCGCGACCATGACCCCGGGCAGGCCGTTGGCGATCAGGCGCCGATAGGGAGCCAGGTCCTCGGCAAGATCAGCCATTTCGCGCCGGTCCACGGGCAAGGCCACATGCGAGTCGGCGCGTACCCTGCCGTGGCCTGGAAAATGCTTGGCGGTCGCGGCCATGCCGGCCTCGCGCATGCCCAGCATGTAGGCGACGGCCAGCTGTGCGGTCACATCGGCACTGGAATGCCAGGCGCGATCGCCGATGGCTTCATTCAGACCGTAGTCCAGATCCACTGTAGGTGCAAAGGACAGATCGACGCCATGGGCGCGCAGTTCGGCGGCCATCAGCCAGCCCATGCTGCGCGCCGCTGCGAGGCCGCCTGGGTGGTCGGTATCAAACAAGTGCCCGATACGCCGCGCTGGTGGCAGGCGCGAGAAGCCGCTGCGGAAACGCTGCACCCGACCACCCTCGTGGTCCACCGCGATCAGCAGCGGCGGGTTGCGCGCGGCGTGGATCTCACCGGTGAGCTTGAGCAGCTGCTCGGGACTTTCGTAGTTGCGCGAAAACAGGATGACGCCGCCGACGAGCGGATGCGCGAGCATGTCGCGCTCCTCCGGCTGGACCGAAGGTCCCACCAGATCGATCATCAGCGGGCCGAGTGTCATTTCATCATCACTCCGTACTCACCGTTGTGGCGGTGTCAGGACCGCCAGCGACTCCACATGAGCGGTGTGCGGGAACATGTCCAACACCCCGGCCGCACGCAGCACAAAGCCAAATTCGTGAACCAGCACAGCGATGTCGCGCGCAAGGCTTCCCGGATGACAGGAAATGTAAGCGACTTTGCGGGGGGCAAGATGTGCGATGGTTGGCATTACGTCCAAAGCCCCTGCACGCGGTGGATCCAGCACCACATGGCTGAACCCCCCCGCCAGGTACGGCGCATTCGACGGTAATGATTGGGTGAGATCCGCCGCCACGAACTGCGCATTGCCGAGGCCATTCATGAGCGCATTATGTCGTGCGCGGGCGACCAGTGCCGCGTCCCCTTCAATTCCCAGTACCGCCCCCGCCCGGCGGGCCAGCGGCAGGGTGAAATTGCCGAGTCCGCAGTACAGATCCAGCACCCGGGAGCTGGAATCTAGTTCCAAGTGTGCAAGTACCTGCGACACCATGGCGGCATTGATGGCGGCATTGATCTGTACGAAGTCGGTCGGCGCGAACTCGTAGGCGACGCCGAACTCCGGCAGGGCGTAGCGCAGCGGCTCGATGGCGACCGCTGTATCCAGCGGTGCCACGGTGTCCAGCCCCCCGCTCTGCAGATAGATGCGCAGCGAATGCTGCCGGCCAAAATCGTGCAGTGCAGCAATATCGGCCTCCGGCAGCGCCCGCAACACTCGGAAGACCAGCGCCGTGGCATTGTCGGCCACGGCCACCTCGATCTGCGGTATCGACTCACGGGCGGCCAGACCGGTGAGCATGGCGGACAGGGGTGCGATCAGTGCGCCGACCGGTGCGCTGAGCACATCGCAACGGTCCAGCGCGGCGATGTAGGGCGCGAGGCGCTCGCGAAAACCCACGACAACCTTGCCCTTCTTGGGCACGTAGCGGGCACCCAGCCGCGCACGGCGCCGATAGCTCCATTGCGGCCCCCGCAGTGGCGGCAGCCACTGCTGCGCACTCACCTTGGCGACGCGTTCGAGGGCGTCGCGCAGTTGCTGCTCCTTCACCTCGATCTGCCGCTCGGCAGCCAGGTGCTGCAGGGCGCAGCCACCGCACACGCCAAAGTGCGCACAGCGCGGCGTGACGCGATCCGGCGAAGGCTCAAGCACCTCCAGCAACTGGCCTTCGTCGTGGCCGCGGTGCCGGCGCAACCGCCGGAAGCTGATGCGTTCGCCCGGCAAGGCACCGCCGACAAAGGCGGTCTTGCCCTCACGCAGGATGCCCTCGCCATCGTGGGTCAGCGCCGCGACGCTCCCCTCTTCCGGCGCTGCCGCGATCCGGGTCCGGCGACTCATGCCCCCGCCGGTGCGGCCAGCGCCTCCCAGGCGCGCAGGTACTCGCCGAAATGCGGCTCGGGGCCGGCCGCCAGCAGGGCCTTCACCCGCGCCACTTCCTCGTCATAAAGCTGTGCCGTGAAGCGACCGCGCATCAGCTCAAAGCGCAGGTAGATGAGATAGGTGTTGAGGACATCGGTCTCGCAGTAGCGGCGGATGCGCACGATGTCGCCGGCCTGCCAGGCGTCCCAGACCTGCGCGCCGGAGAACCCGAGCTTGCCGGGCAGTGCGAGCAAGGCCGCGACTTCGGCCAGCGGTGCGCGCGCCCGGCCCTGAAAGCCCGACAGAATGTCCATCAGGTCCATGTGCCGCCAATGAAAGCGCGACAGATAATTGTTGTAGCGGAATGCCGTATCCGACTCGCCGGTCTCCCAATAGCGTTCGGCGCGGATGCCGGCGCGCAGCGCGCGATACTGCAGCACCGGCAGGTCAAAGCCGCCACCGTTCCAGGACACGAGGTCCGGGGTGTAGCGCTCCAGCCCGTCGAAGAAGCGCCCGATCAGTTCCTCCTCGGGGGAGTCGGGATCTCCGAGGCTCCACACCTTGAGGCCCTCGCGACTGCGCAGCACGCAGGAGATTGCGACGATCTGCTGCTGGGGATGCGGCAGGAATTCACTGTCGGTGTCCTGGCGCCGCAGGGTGAACATCGCCTTCGCGACGTCCGCGTCCGGCAGTGCCTGGAGGCCATGCAGGCGACGCCCGAGCGCGGTGTCCGGCACGGTCTCGATGTCAAAGACCAGGATGTTCACACGCGCGCCGCCATCATCAGTGCCTTCATCTCACGCACGGCAGCGGGCAGCCCGGTGAAAATCGCACGGGCCACGATGGCGTGGCCGATGTTGAGTTCGATGATCTCGCGGATCGCTGCCACCGGCTGCACGTTGTGATAATGCAGGCCATGGCCGGCATGCACCGACAGGCCCAGGCGCGCGCCCAGCTGCGCGCTTGCCAGCAGCCGCGACAGCTCGGCGGCCTGGGCTGCGCCCGAACTGTCCGCGTAGGCCCCGGTGTGCAGTTCGATGGCCGGCGCGCCGATGCGGGCCGCGGCTTCGACCTGGCGCGGATCCGGATCGATGAACAGCGACAGGCGCACGCCCGCGGCCGCCAGGCGCCGGGCGGCCTCCTCGAGGCGCGGCATCTGCGATGCCGCATCCAGGCCGCCTTCAGTCGTGACTTCGGCGCGCTTCTCGGGGACCAGACAACAGTCCGCCGGGCGCAGCTCGCAGGCGAGTGCCAGCATCTCATCGTGAAGTGCCATCTCCAGGTTCATGCGGGTCTGCAGCAGCGGCCGCAGGCTGCGCACGTCACGATCCTGGATATGGCGCCGATCCTCGCGCAGATGCACGGTGATGCTGTCGGCACCGGACTGCTCGGCCAGCAGCGCCGCGTGCACCGGATCCGGATACTGGGCGCGGCGCGCCTGCCTCACGGTCGCCACGTGATCGATGTTGACGCCCAGGCGGATGTTTGAATGGTTCATGGTCAAGCTAAGCCTTGGATGTTGCCGCCGGCGGATCCGGCACCAGCGCAGTTCCGACACAGGCGCGCGCCACCGCGCGCGTGACGATCGGTCGACCCTCCAGACAATGTTCCAGGGCCGCCGACAGCAGCTTGCGGGCGTCGGCCAGTTCCCGGGCCTCCTTCAGGCGGCCGGCCGCAAGACTCAGGAGCGAACTGCCCGGCAGCGCCCCGGAGTGCTCGGCCGAGGTCGCAAAGAGCCCGTCGGCCGGACGGAAATGATAGTACCCCTGCGCGGTCACCGGCCCACCGGCCACCGTCTGGGTCAGGTCCACCCCATAGCCCACCTCCTGCAGCAGATGCAGTTCAAAGCTGCGCAGGGCCGGCTCCTGCGGGCCACCCGCCGCCAGCGCCTGCAGGGTCCGCTGGTAGGCGTCGAACAGACTGACATTCGGGTCATGGCGGGTGGTGAGCTTCAGCAGCAGTTCATTGAGATAGAACCCCGACAGCAGCGCGGCGGGCGGCAGGCTGTGTTGTGGACCGCCGGCATCGCTTTCCGCACTCATCAGCTGCGCGGCCTCGGCGCGCGCGCTGAAGGAGATCAGCAGTGGCTGGAAGGGTTGCAGCAGCGAGGCCAGGCGCGCCTTGGGCCCGCGGACGCCGCGGGCAAACACCGAGACCCGACCCTGCTCGCGGGTGAAAACCTCGAGAATGCGGCTGGTGTCCCGGTACGGCAGGGCGTGCAGGATATAGGCCCGCGCCAGCAACGTGCGGCGCGCTTTCATTGCGCACTCATTCCAGACCCAGCTCGGACAGGGCGCGGGCGCTGTCCGCCCAGCTCTCCCGCACCTTCACCCACAATGTCAGATGCAGCCGCTCGCCGAGCATATGGTTGAGCTCCAGGCGAGCCTTGCGCCCGACACGCTTGAGGCGCTCGCCGCCGGCACCGATGACGATGGGCTTCTGGCCGGCCCGGTCCACCCAGATGGCGGCGGCGACGTTCAGCTGACCCTCATCCTCGCCCATGGCCTCCACCTCCACGGCAATGCCGTAGGGAAGCTCCTGGTCCAGCTCCAGCGTCAGTTTCTCGCGGATCAATTCACTGATCCGAAACGCCAGATCCCGATCGGTGAGCTGCCCGCTGGGAAACAGTGGCGGCGAGACCGGCAGCAGTTTGGTGATGGCGCCGATCAGCGGCTCGAGGTTCACATGCTTGGTGGCACTGATCGGAATGATCTCGGCGAAGGCATGGCGGTGCGCGAGCTCCGCCAGGAATGGCAGCAGGCGCTCGCGCGGATGGATCTTGTCGACCTTGTTGACCGCCGCCAGCACCGGCCGGCCGCTGCGCACCAGATGCTCGAGCACCAGGTCATCCTCGCGGGTCCACTGCAGCGCCTCGACCACGAACACGCACACGTCGGCATCCGCCAGGACCGTGGCCGCCGTGCGATTCATGGCGCGGTTCAGCGCCCGCTTGGCCCCCTGATGGATGCCCGGGGTATCGACAAAGGCAATCTGGGCGGCAGCATCCTCGTGCAGACCCAGCACCCGGTGCCGGGTGGTCTGGGGACGCGGTGTCACGATGCTCAGCTTCTGGCCGATCAGCGCATTCAGCAGGGTCGACTTGCCGACATTGGGTCGGCCCACCAGCGCGGCAAAGCCGCAGCGAAAATCATCATTCATTCGGACCATCCAGAATCTCACGCAGCACTATCGCGGCAGCCTCCTGTTCGGCGCGTCGGCGGCTCAGGCCCTGGCCGGTGGCGGCCCGGCCCAGCAGGCTCACCTCGCACCGCACCCAGAAGGTCTGGGCATGAATCTCCCCCTCGGTCCGCACCACCTCGTAGGCGGGCAGCGGCAGACCCCGGGACTGCAGGTGCTCCTGCAGCCGCGTCTTGGAGTCCTTGAGGTCATCGGTGTCCGGCAGATTCGCCAGCCGCGACCCGAACAGCGTGAAGATCACCCGCTGCGCCTCGTTGAGACCCGCATCCAGATAGACGGCGCCGAACAGCGCCTCCAGCGCATCGGCCAGGATGGATTCGCGGCGGAAGCCACCGGTCTTCAATTCGCCCGAACCCAGCCGCAGCACTTCGCCCAGTCCGATCTGCGCGGCGGCCTCGGCCAATGGCGGGCTGCTGACCAGCCACGCCCGCAGGCGGCTCAGGTCGCCCTCATTGGCCTGCGGATTGCCCCGGTACAGATGCTCGGCGATGCTCAGATTCAGCACCGCGTCGCCTAGGAATTCCAGCCGCTCATTGTGCGGCCGGGCGGCGCTGCGGTGAGTCAGCGCCGCGCTGAACAGCGCCACATCGCGCACTTCGTAGCCCAACCGGTCCCGCACCCACTGTACTGGCCAGTCCATGCGCTGCGGCATCAGCCTATTTTACCGACCTTATCGAAGTCGACGACCATGGAGATGTTGCCGAACACCGGCGCCATGTCCTCGAACTTCGCCTCGATGGTCCAGCCGGTGCCGTCGCGCGTCACTGATACATCCTTGACGTCCGGAAAGCTGATGCTTTCGATGTCAAAGTGCCGCGCAAGCCGGGCACGGATGAGCAAGGGGGTGAGAGTCGCCGCATCTTCGGACTTCTCTTCGGCCACCGTCGCCTCCACCGAGTGCGCCACGCGCATGTAGTTCAGATAGATCGGTGCCAGGCGGATCCCGACGTAACCCACCACGGCTACGGGAATCAGCAGGATCAGCCAACCTATGAATGTGACGCCGCGTTGCCGCCTGATCATGAGACGCTCCTATTCGATGCGGGTACCTATTCGGCTCCAGACCGGTCCGCCCTTGCGGTCCAGGTCCCAATTGAACCAGATCCGGGTCGCTTTGCCGACCAGATTCGCCTCCGGAACATAACCCCAGTACCGGCCATCCTCACTGTTGTCACGGTTGTCACCGATCATGAGGTAACTGCCCGGCGGCACGACCAGGTCCGACTGCGTGTCACCCCGGTCGGGCATACCCGCGATTTGCTGCGCCACGCACACATAGCTTCGCGGCGGGCTGCGAGTGCAGGTAGGCAGGGGCTCAGAGCCGATGTCCCCCGGGGTCGGGCAGAACATGATGGAGTGGGTGTGGTTACCCAGATGCTCGGAGGCCAGGTGCATGCCCTCGTAGCAGCCGTCCTCGTACAGCCCCATGTCGGCGACGCTCACCGGCTGGCCGTTGACGATGAGCTTGTCATCCTTCACCTGGACGCGATCCCCGGGCAGGCCGACCAGACGCTTGATGTAGTTGATGCTGGGATTGGGCGGATAGCGGAACACCACCACGTCGCCGCGCTGCGGCTCGCCGATGGCCACGAACTTGCGGTTGATCACCGGCAGGCGCAGGCCGTAGGCAAACTTGTTGACGATGATGAAGTCACCGTCCAGCAGGGTCGGCATCATCGAGTCGGAGGGGATGCGGAACGGCTCGAAGACGAAGGCCCGCAGCACCAGCACCGCCAGCGCCACCGGGAAGAAGCTGCGCGCGTAGTCCACGGTGCCGGGCTCGGGAATGTCCCCCAGGCTCTTGCCCTGCGCCTGTGCGGCCCGGGCGCGCAGCGGCGCGAACAACACCACGTCGATGAGCCAGATGATGCCCGTGACCACCGAAATCAGCAGCAGCACGGCGCTGAAATCCAGCTCCTCGGCGCTCAGCAGGCGCACCACGGCGGCGATGATGAGCACCGGCAGCGAGTAGTAGACCGCGGTGATGAACGGCGGGTCGTGCGCGACCTGGGGCGCCAGCGCCAGCTGCCGTCGTGGCCGCAAAAACCAGTCATCGACGACAGCGATCAGTGTCGCGGGAATGGCGATCCAGGCGAGTACCGTAATGATTTGCATCAACATCTAATGAAGATTCCTATTCTTTGCGGCCGATCTGCAGCACCGCGAGGAAGGCCTCCTGCGGGATCTCGACCGATCCCACCTGCTTCATGCGCTTCTTGCCCGCTTTCTGCTTTTCCAGGAGTTTGCGCTTGCGACTGAGGTCACCGCCATAGCACTTGGCGAGCACATTCTTGCGCAGCGCCTTGACGGTGGCCCGGGCAATGACGGCGGCGCCGATGGCGGCCTGCACGGCGACTTCGAACATCTGCCGCGGAATGAGCTCCTGCATCTTGTCCACCAGTTCCCGACCCCGCTGATAGGAATGATCACGGTGGACGATGATCGACAGTGCATCGACCTTTTCAGAGTTGATGAGGATGTCGAGCTTCACCAGCGGCGCGCTCTCGAAATGGCTGAATTCATAGTCGAAGGAGGCATAGCCGCGACTCACCGATTTTAAGCGGTCGAAGAAGTCCAGCACCACTTCGGCCATGGGCAGCGCGTACTGCAGTGACACCTGAGTGCCCATGTACAGCATCTTCTTCTGCGAGCCGCGCTTGTCGTTGCACAGTTTCAGCACCGCCCCGACATAGTCCGGGGGTACCAGGATATTGGCCAGAATGATGGGTTCGCGCAGGTCCTCGATCTCGTTCGCTACCGGCAGTTTCGCCGGATTGTCGACGTACACCAGGGTGCCGTCGGTGCGCGCCACCTCGTAGACCACGGTCGGGGCACTAGTGATGAGTTCCAGCTCATACTCGCGCTCCAGGCGCTCCTGCACGATATCCATGTGCAGCAGTCCGAGGAAGCCGATGCGAAAACCGAAGCCCAGGGCGCCGGAGACCTCCGGTTCGTAGTGCAGTGCCGAGTCGTTCAATTTGAGCTTCGAGAGGGCGTCGCGGAAGGACTCATAGTCCTCGGAGTTCACCGGGAAGACACCCGCGAACACGCGCGGCTTGATCTGCCGGAAACCCGGCAGCGGACCTGCCGCCTGGCGATGCTCCAGGGTGATGGTATCCCCCACCGGGGCGCCGTCGATCTCCTTGATGCCGGCGATCACGAAGCCCACCTGCCCCGCGGCCAGCTGCGGCAGCATCACGGACTTGGGCATGAAGCGACCGACCTTGTCAGCCGTGTGGCTGCGGCCCGTCGACATTACCCGGAACTTGTCGCCGATCTTCAGCGTGCCGTTGACCACGCGCACCAGCGAGACGACCCCGACATAGTTATCGAACCAGGAGTCCACGATCAGGGCCTGCAGCGGCGCTTCCGGATCGCCCTTCGGCGCCGGAATGCGCCGGATCAGTGCCTCCAGTAACTCCGGCACGCCCTCGCCGGTCTTGGCGCTGACCCGCACGGCGTCATCGGCGGTGATGCCGATGATCTCCTCGATCTCCTTGACCACCCGGTCCGGATCGGCCGAGGGCAGATCGATCTTGTTGATGACCGGCAGGACTTCCACGCCCTGCTCGATGGCCGTGTAGCAATTGGCAACACTTTGCGCCTCCACCCCCTGGGAAGCATCGACGACCAGCAGTGCACCGTCGCAGGCGGCGAGCGAGCGGGAGACTTCATACGAGAAGTCCACGTGGCCTGGGGTATCGATGAGGTTCAGCTCGTAGCGCTCACCGTCCCGGGCGTCATACAACAGGGTGACACTCTGTGCCTTGATGGTGATGCCGCGCTCGCGCTCCAGATCCATGGAGTCCAGCACCTGGTTCTGCATTTCACGGGCATCCAGGCCGCCGCACAGCTGAATGAGGCGGTCTGCCAGCGTGGATTTGCCGTGGTCAACGTGCGCAATGATGGAGAAGTTACGTATAAGCCGCATGAAAGGATGACTGTCCGCCGCGCGGAGGGTCTTGCGGCCGGGGCGCATTATATAGAGTGGCAGCCCGGCGTGCCGGTTAAGCCTAGCGGGGGCGCAGAATCCTCAGTAATTCAGGCGCATCGAGGCGCTGGCGGCACACGACGCTGCCGTCCAGCAGCAGCACTGGCACCTCAAGTCCATGGCGGCGCTGCAGGTCCGCATCGGCGTCCACGTCCACGATTTCCAGGGGCGGCAGCGCCGCCCGTCGGCCGAGCGCCGACAGTTCCGCCGCCATGAGATCGCACAGCTCGCAGTCCCGGCGATGCACGAGAGTGAGGCGCACCGCCCGCGCCTATTTGGGGGTCTGCAGCGCCAGCGCCTGGCCGGCCGCCTGGTGCATCAGGCCTTCGATAATGAAGCGCACGGTCACCGGCGGCACCTCACCCAGCGCCACGTATTTGTGCCCCGACTGTACCGAGGTGAAGGCGGAGGAGGAGCCCATCTGCGCGGTGGCGACGCCGACCTGGCGCGGCGCGTTGTGGAACACTTCGGTCTGAATGAAGACGGACACGGTGGCCACCCCGTCGCTGAAAACCAGGTGGGTCACGGGCTCTGCCACGCCCGGCATCATCTGGGCGGTCTGAGCCGCCAGGTGGAATCCCGGGGGCAGGGGTGCATTGTTCCAGACCTCGGGGGCTTCGGCGCTGACCGCCGGCGCCGCGTCATCGCGCAACCATTCGAAGCCCGTGGTCGAAAGGTGAGGTTTGAATTCCTCATCGGCAATGTGGTGCGGCAGGGACAGGCTCGAGAACACGATTTCCTCGATGGTGTTGCCGTTGGTGTCGATCAACTCCGTCTTCAGGGGCATGCCGGAGGAGCGCTGAATCCACAAACGATAGCCGTAGCGAAAGCCGTCGCGGGGCGTCACGGCGATCAGTTCCGCCTTCTGACCCATCTGGCGCATCGTGCCCTGATTGTCCAGCTGGTAGAACTGCGTCATGCCGGCATCGAACCGGGGAAGCCCGGCCGGCATCAGACTCTGCGGCGCTTTTTCCACCAGCACCTTGCGCTGATCCGGAAGGTAGCAGGTGAGCTGCGCGCCATCGCGAACGAACTGCCTTCCCGAGCCATCAAGCGACTCGAGCCGCTCGTTCACCGCGCCGTCGGTCACGCGATGGACGATCCGCAGGGTCTCGACCTTGCCGTTCTGCCAATGGGAAAACACACCCTCGTAATTGCGGGTGGTGAGCGCGGCGTTCATGCGGTTCAACCACGTCTGCGGCGTGTCCGCGGCGACCGCCGCGGCGCTCGCCAGGGACATGGCGAGCCACATCAGGGGCTCGCGCGCCGCACGCACCGGAGTCATTTGCCTGTCACGACCGTCGCGGGTATGGGTTGAGCAGTGACCTGCGGCGCGGCGGAGTCACCGGCCAGCAGGGCCGATATTGCATTGCGCCGCATCAGCGGTCCGGAATAGGCGCTGTGGGCGACGATGTAGTTGGCAAGCTCGGTGGGCTCCACCAGGGCCGGGCCCTGACTCACCGCCGCCGGAACGATGTAGCTGTCGGGTTCATGCGATTGACGCACCGAGGTCACGGGCTGAGTCGAAGCCAGTTGTGGCGTGGGTGCCGGCACGGCCTGGACCACCGGCTGTTGCGTGACGGGGTTCTGCACCGGAGTGTTGTGGGCGACGAGTGCGGGGGACTCGCTGCGCATCCACAGAATCGCCACCGCCGCGACGGCAGCCGCCGAGGCCAGTCCACCGAGGGACGTCATCCAGGGTGACAACCCGCGCCGCCGGTGCTCGGCGATAGGCAACCCGGTCTGCGGGCTCTCCTGCTTGAGGGCGGCGCTGACTTTGCAGGCCAGGGCGCCCTGCAGGCGCACGCCGGGCTCGCCGCGGACGCAGGCACCGATGGCCGCATAGCGACCCCAACGTTCCCGCAGCTGCTCGTCGCGCGCCAGACGCCGCGCCAGCAGTTCACACTCCGGCGCCGGCAGCTCGTCGTCGAACATCGCCGAAAGTTGGCTTTCGAGCTCTTCCTTGTTCATCCGATTTCCTCCGCCCGACCCAGTCCACCCTCGAAGACCTCGCGCAAGCGGCTATCGATGGCCTCGCGCGCACGGAAAATCCGCGACCGCACGGTCCCGACGGGACAATCCATGGTCGCCGCAATCTCTTCATAGGAGAGGCCTTCGAGCTCGCGCAGCACGATCGCCGTCCGCAGGTCATCCGGCAGGTTGGCGATGGCGGCATTCACCGTGGTGCGGATCTCGTCGGTCAGCACCAGGGCCTCGGGGGTCTCGGAATCCTTCAGTCTGCCTTGCATCTCGTAGGACTCGTCGTTGTTGGTCATATCCAGGTCGAAATCTACCGGATTGCGGTCACGGGCAACCACGGCATTCTTGGCGGTGTTGATGGCAATACGGTAAAGCCAGGTATAGAAGGCGCTGTCACCACGAAACTGGGGCAGCGCCCGGTAGGCCTTGATGAAGGCGTCCTGGGCGATATCCTCGGCTTCGGCGGGATTGCGGACATAACGCATGACCAGCTTGACCACTTTGTGCTGGTACTTGAGAACCAGCACATCAAAAGCCCCCTTGTCCCCGCGCTGCACACGTTGGACCAGGCTCAAGTCGCTTGCGTCGGCAGTCATTCCCTACACTTTACTCTGGTGCCGGTTACGGGACAGATTGCCTCGCCGCGCCTGGATAGACTGGCAAGGGTCCCGAAAGTTCACTGCCCGAGCACCGACCGGACCACCGCCGCCAGCTCGTCAGGGGGGGTTCCATGGCCCAGCAGGTAGTCGGCGATCTGCGGGTCCGGCAGGGCCAGGAGCGCTTCGAAGGCGGCCTGCTGGGCAGATGATGCGGCCGGGAACCGCTGCCTGGCAAAGCCGCTCAGCAGCTCGTCGAGTTCCTTCATACCCCGGCGGCAGTGCCAGAGCAGGCGGCGCTGGCGAACATCCGGCACCGCAACATTCGCATGCCCGGCGTTCAGTGCTGCCGCTCCACCAGTTTCTTCTTGATCTCGGCAATGGCGCGGGCCGGGTTGAGGTCCTTCGGGCACACGTCCGTGCAGTTCATGATGGTGTGGCAGCGATAGAGCTTGAAGGGGTCGTTCAGCTGGTCCAGACGTTCGCCCGTGGACTCGTCCCGGCTGTCGACAATCCAGCGGTAGGCGGCCAGGAGCGCGGCCGGCCCCAGGTAGCGGTCGCTGTTCCACCAGTAGCTGGGGCAACCGGTGGAACAACAGGCGCACAGGATGCAGGCGGCGGGACGATCGACCAGGACCTGTTCTTCCTTGGACTGCAGCCGCTCGTGATCGGGCGGCGCGGGCGTACGGGTCTTCAGCCACGGCTCCACCGAGGCGTACTGGGCGTAGAAGTTCGTGAGATCCGGCACCAGGTCCTTCACCACCGGCATGTGCGGCAGCGGGTAGATCTTCACCTGGCCGCCCAGATCACCAATGGCCGTGGTGCACGCCAGGCAGTTCAGGCCATTGATGTTCATGGCACAGGAGCCGCAGATGCCCTCGCGGCAGGAGCGCCGGAAGGTGAGCGAGGAGTCGATCTTCGCCTTGATGTGAATCAGGGCATCCAGAACCATGGGTCCGCAGGCCTTGGTATCCACCTCGAAGCTGTCGATGCGCGGGTTCTCGTCCGCATCCGGATCGAAACGATAGATACGGAAGGTGCGCACCGTGGCCCCGCCGGCGGCCTTGTGGACCCGGCCGTGCGGATTGACCTTGGAGCCCGCGGGCAGCGTCAATTCAACCATTTGTCTTCAAAACCTCATTCAGTACGTGCGGGCCTTGGGCGGGATCACCTCGACCTCATCGGTCATGGTCCGCAGGTGCACCGGGCGATAGTCGAAGCTCACCTTGCCGCCGCTGTCCACCCACACCAGGGTGTGCTTCATCCACTTGCCATCGTCGCGATCGGGAAAGTCCTCGCGGGCATGCGCCCCGCGGCTCTCGGTGCGGTTCACCGCCGAGTGGATGGTGGCCGTCGCCTGCAGCAGCAGATTGTCCAGCTCCAGCGTTTCCACCAGATCGGTGTTCCACACCAGGCTACGGTCCGAGATCTTCACCTGCGCCATCGAGGCAAAGGTGTCCTTGAGCTTGTCCACGCCTTCCGCAAGCGACTTACCGGTACGGAACACGGCTGCGTCGGCTTGCATGATGCGCTGCATTTCCAGACGGATCTCGGCCGTGGGTCGCGAACCGTTGGCCTGACGCAGGTGGTCCAGGCGTGCGACGGCGGGTTCGGCAGCATCGGCGGCCAGCGGCCGGTGACGCGCGTTGGGGGTGAGAACCTCGGCGCAGCGCCGTGCCGCCTCGCGACCGAACACCACCAGGTCCAACAGCGAATTTGATCCCAGACGATTGGCGCCATGGACCGAAACACAGGCGGCCTCGCCCACCGCCATGAGCCCCGGCACCACCGCCTCGACGTTGCCGCCCTGCGGACACAGCGCCTCGCCGTGATAGTTACAGGGTATGCCGCCCATGTTGTAGTGGACCGTCGGCAACACCGGAATCGGCGCCTGCGTGACATCCACGTCAGCGAAGATGCGCGCCGTCTCCGCAATTCCCGGCAGACGCTCGTGGATGACCTCCGGCCCCAGGTGCTCCAGGTGCAGGTGGATGTGATCCTTGTGTTCGCCGACGCCGCGGCCCTCACGGATCTCGATGGTCATGGCGCGGCTCACCACATCGCGCGAGGCGAGGTCCTTGGCATTGGGCGCATAGCGCTCCATGAAGCGATCACCCGCAGCATTGGTGAGATAGCCGCCCTCGCCGCGCGCGCCTTCGGTGATCAGACAGCCCGCGGTGTAAATACCGGTGGGATGGAACTGTACGAACTCCATGTCCGACAGCGGCAGCCCGGCGCGCAGCACCATGGCATTGCCATCCCCGGTGCAGGAATGCGCCGAGGTGCAGGAGAAATAGGCGCGGCCATAACCGCCGGTCGCAAGGATGGTGCGGTGGGCGCGAAACCGGTGCAGCTTGCCTTCGGTCATGTCCAGCGCCACGACGCCACGACATTCGCCGTTCTCCATCATCAGATCGATCGCAAAATATTCGATGAAGAAGGTCGCGGCATGGCGGATGGACTGCTGGTAGAGGGTATGCAGCATCGCGTGCCCGGTACGATCCGCCGCCGCGCAGGTGCGCTGGGCGGTGCCCTTGCCATAGTGGGTCGTCATGCCGCCGAAGGGGCGCTGGTAGATGCGACCCTGGTCGGTGCGCGAGAACGGCACACCGTAGTGTTCCAGTTCAATGACCGCGGCCGGGGCTTCCTTGCACATCAGTTCGATGGCGTCCTGGTCCCCCAGCCAGTCCGAACCTTTGACGGTGTCGTACATATGCCAGCGCCAGTCATCCGGACCCATGTTACCCAGTGCCGCGCTGATACCACCCTGCGCCGCCACCGTGTGGCTGCGCGTGGGGAAGAGCTTGCTGATGCAGGCGGTCGACAGGCCGGCTTCAGCGAGGCCCAGGGTGGCGCGCAATCCGGCACCACCGGCGCCGACGACGACCACATCGTAGCTGTGGTCGATGAACTCATAGGCACTCAAAGCGGGCTCCCGAAGGCAATGCGCAGCACGGCGAAGACGCCGAGCGCGGCGAGCACGGCATGAACGAAGCCCGACAGCACCAGGATCAGGGTCTTCAGACCGTGGTCCTGGACATAGTCCTCGAAGATCACCTGGATACCGAGGCTCGAATGCCAGCAGGCGATGAGCACGAAGAGCGTCAGCAGGCTCGCGGTCCAGGTGCCCGCGATCCACGTCACCACGGTCACGAAGTCCAGCGCCGGCAACGTCAGCAGCGACACCAGCAGCCATATGGCCAGCGGTACCAGGGCCAGCGCGGTCAGACGCTGCACCCACCAATGATGCACACCGTTGCCGGCCGAACCCAGCCCGCGCACGCGACCAAGAGGGGTCTGCAGACTCACCTACAGGCCCTCGCGGGCACGAAATACCCAGCCTGCGCACAGCAGCGTCAGCAGGATGGCGGCGCCGATGACCAGCCAGGCGCTGCGCTGTGACTGCGCCTTTTCCAGGCCGCGGCCCGTGTCCCAGATGAGATGACGGATACCGGCCACCAGGTGGTAGCAGAAGGCGGCGATGACCGCGACGTAAATGAGCTTGGCCACGCCGGACCCAAGCACATCCTGGGCCCGAGCGTAGGCCCGCGCGCCGCGCGCCAGCGCCGTGAGCCAATAGATGAACACCAGCAGCCCCGCGCTCAACGCCGCCCCCGTGACGCGATTGGCGAAGGAACTGACCATGCTGTACCGGCTCATCCGGTAGATCGTCATGTAGGGGGACAGGGGTCGGGCGCGCATGAGTACTCCAGTTCAGAAATCGATGCAGCGACCCTTGCGCTCCCAGTCACCGTAGCGCGTGGGCTCCGGGCCGGTTGGTCCACCGATCTCAGGCGGTGGTGGCGGCGCGATGGCGGCCACGGGCCCGGGCACGGCTGCGGGGGCCGGCGAGACTTCAGCAGCTGCGGCGGGGAATTGCGGGGTTGCCTGCATGGAACAGTGGAAGTCTGCCAGAATTCGCCCCAACAGGCCATGTACGGCCCTCTGAAAGCCCTAGGAAAAACAGGATCATGCACAATGGTTGGCGCCTCGTAACAGACCTTGGCCTAGGAGTCCTGCGTGCCCACGGTGCGGACGCGCGCGCTTTCCTGCAGGGCCAGCTCTCGAACGATGCCACGGCGGTGCGCGGGGGCCAGCTGCAGCTGTCGGGCTACCACACACCGCAGGGCCGCGTGATTGCCTTGCTGCATCTCACGGCAGTGGCGCCCGATGACCTGCTGGCGATATTGCCGGCGGAACTGGTTCCCGTGGTGGTGGCGCGACTGAGCCGCTATGTCCTGCGTGCCAAAGTGCGCCTCTCGGACGACTCGACGCAGTGGCGCATTCAGGGGTACCGGGGCCCGGCGCCGCAGGTCCCGGGCGGCGCGCTGTCCCTGCCCTATGGCAGCGCGCGCCACCTGGTGCTGATCCCGCAATCAGACCCCGCAGAGGCTGACGCCGCCGCCACCGGCAGCCGGGAGGACTGGCTGGCCTGCGATATCGCCGAGGGTCTGCCGCAGGTGTACCTCGCGACCAGCGAGGCCTTCGTGGCGCAGATGCTGAACCTGGATCTGGTTGGAGGCATCGCCCTGGACAAGGGTTGCTATACCGGCCAGGAGATCATCGCCCGGGCGCACTACCGAGGCCAGGTGAAACGGCGCATGCAGCGCTTCGTTTCAGAGCAGCCCTGCGATCTGAAGTCCGGACAGAGCGGCATATTGAGCGACGGCAGGAGCTTCAAGGTGGTAGCGGCCAGCGCTTTGGCCGATGGTCGCTGTGAGTTCCTGGCCGTCACCAACTCCGCTCCCGGATCTGATGCGGAGGCGGGCGAGGCGCGAGCTCGCGTCGCCGCGCGGCAGTTGGCATTGCCTTACGAAATGCCTGCGCCACGGCCTTGAGGCCGGTATCGTCGTGGGGTTGGCCCCTCAATCTCGGCTTGGCAGGCAAATCGCTGAGGTCACCACCGCCCTACAGCGCATCGGGGCGCAGTACGCGCTGATCGGCGGGCTCGCACTGGCTTCACATCGCGTCATTCGCGCGACCCAGGACGTTGATCTGCTGACCGATAGTGAGAAGGCCGATGAGATCGAAGCGGAACTCGCCAAACTCGGCTACCGGTGCCTGCAACGCAGTGTCGATGCCGGGAACTACTCCCGTGGCGATGAGCGCGTGCATTTGCTGTTTGCCCATCGGCCGATCGCGCGGCGCCTGTTGGCGCAGGCCAATGTGCACTCGACTTCCCTGGGCGAGTTGCGCGTGATCAGCACCGAGGGCTTGATCGGCTTCAAGCTCCAAGGCCTGGTGAATGATCCGCGGCGCACGCAGGATCTGGAGGACATCCGGGCGCTCCTCAAGGTGAATCGCACCCGACTGGACCTGGCAGAGGTGCGAGAGTATTTTCGGTTGTTTGATCGGGACTCGCTACTTGATGAACTCCTCGCTGAAGTGCGTTGAACAGCCCCTCGCTGGCAGCGGCGGTATCCGCGTACCGCCGGATCCGCCGGCGGATCCATTTCGGGCGCTGGACGATCTGATGGCGGCCGTCGAAGCTCTTTGCCCGACATGGCCCCAGCGTGAAACGTTCCTGTATACCGCCGCCATGCGCCTCTGACAGCTGCGCCTGGCCTAATCCAGGACGCGCAGCTCATTGCCCTGCAGCTCGCACCCGTCCGGCGGACCGAACTGCTGCCAATAGGCAGTCATTTTAAGCCGCCTCACCAATGCCTGGAAACGCCGGTCCAAACGGAACGGCCGCATTTCCGGCGCCCACAACGAATACCAGGTCTCGGTCATGCCGGACTGTTCGCTTTGATCAAGCCAACGGTTCGCAAGTTCGTAGGCTTCGTCGAACGCGTCCAACGTGGCGAACATGTATACGAAGAACAGCTTGGTCACACTGTCGACGTTTGCGGCCACCAACCGCGGCACGAACCGTCGTAGCGCCTGGCCCGCTGCCGGTTTTCCGCCAGGTTCGGCGAGCGCCGCGTAGAAGACGCTGAGGATCCCGACCCCTTCCTCATCATTGAGCGCCGATGGCAAAGTCTGCACGGCGCGATCACGCACCTCTTCGTATCGCCCGCTCAGGGCAGCCGCGCGCGCATAAGGCAGCAGCAGCTCCCAGCCCGGCGGCCCCCCTCCTCCCAGCTTGCGGCTCAGATCAGTTAGTCGCATTGCCTCCGCGTCGCAGCCCGTGAGCGCGTCGACCAGTGAGAGCTGATGGATAACAAACACTTGCGCTGGTGCAAGTCGGTACGATTCCCTGATCTGCGCAACAGCCTGTTGCATTCGACCCATGGGCATCAAGACCAAAATGGCGTACAGAGTACGCAGCCACGGATCGGATGCGGCGACGGCGAGGCCACTGCGAAAGATTTTCTCCGCCTCGACCCAGTCCCCGCGAAGCTGGGCGAGCGCCCCAAGGGCCGCAAATGCCTCCGCCAGACTCGGCCCCCGAGCAAGCGCCCGTTCCGCCTCGCGCTGTGCGCCGTCAAGGGTATCCGGCGACCCAAGGCCGTACCGCAGCAGGGTGACCTGCACGAAGGCCCGGTACGCCAGGGCGGGTGCGAAATCCGGATCGCGCCTGACGGCCTGCTCGACCAGGTCGAATGCAGCTTGTTGGGTTGCTGCCGTTCCGCGGGCTACCGCCCGCGCCTGGAGGTAGAGCTGGTAGGCCTGCAAGTCCGCGGTGGGCGGCGGGCGGGCGGGCAGTAGTGCCAGGTTGATGCTCAGATGATTGCGCAGCGCCTGCACGATCTGCGCAGCAAGATCATCCTGCAGCCTGAACAGATCCGCGAATTGCCGGTCGTAAGTTTGCGACCAGATCGGAAAACTGCTGCTCGCATCCACCAGCCGCGCGCTGATCCGCAGACGCTCACCGGCGCTGCGCACACTACCCTCGAGCACGGTGGCCACGCCGAGATCCCGCGCAATCCTGCGCACGTCGGCGTCGCGTCCCTTGTAGGCGAACGAGGAGGTGCGCGCCGGAACCTTCAGTCCCGGCACGGCCGATAGTGCATTGATGATCTCTTCGGCCATGCCATCGCCCAGATACTCCTTCCCCGGCTCGCCGGTCAGATTGGCAAAGGGCATGACGGCAATCGAACAGGCACCGGACGCCTCAGATACATTCAGTTCCAGTGGCTTGACCGATGCCACCAGGCGGTACCCGCGCCCGCGCCGGACCGCGATATAGCGCGGCCTGTCGGCGCTGTCCCCCAGACTCTGACGCAAAAGCCGGATCCGCTGTGTGACCGTCTCCGGGCTCACGACGACTCCGCACCATACACGCTCCATGAGAGCGTCCATCGACACCGCAGCGGGAGCCGCGCGCACCAGTGTGAGCAGCAGATCGAACGACAGACCGGTGATCCCGAGCTCGGCACCCGCGCGGGTAACCCGGCCCATCCGGGCGTCGATCAGCAGATCGTCGACCCGGTAGCCGCTGGGATCCGGCGGCGCGGCGGGTAGGGGTTCAGTGTCCATGCCGGCTCTTCATAAAACATTATTTTTCTTCAGTCTAGTTTCACACATGGCGGCGGCGTTGAGGGGACCATTGGCCCTTCGATAACGACTCACGGTAGCCAGCCCCATGCGACCCGGAAATCTGAATGTTTCGCCGAAGCTGGCGGCAGCTGCGGCGCTGCTCATTGCAACGCCCTGTGCGGCGCATCATTCCTTCTCGATGTTCGATACCACACAGTCCGTGACGCTGCACGGAACAGTGACGGCACTGCAGTGGACCAATCCTCACTGTTACCTCCAAGTGCTCGTCGCATCGCAGAGTGCCGCCGCGCAATGGAGCGTCGAGATGAACTCCCCGCTGACCATGTATCGCTACGGGTGGCGACCCGGATCCTTCAAAGCCGGGGACCGGGTGACGGTCGTGATCAATCCCCTGCGGGACGGGACCCACGGTGGCCGGCTCGTCGCGGCGACCGATGTCGGCGGCAGGACTTTGCTCAACATCAAGACCTCCACCCCCGGGACGCCGCAGTCATGAGTTGTGCGCGGCAGATCGCCATCGCCGTATTGGTCGCGGGAATGGCTGCGCCTGGTGCGTATGCGAGACCGGCACATGGCCCCCAGGGGATGGCAGGACTATGGGAAACCGAAACATCGGTGGCACTCATCAGCGGGGAACTCGACACGGCCGCGGCAAGTTTGCCCTCAGCGCCTCCCGGAGCGCCACCGGCGTTGGCGCGGGAGCTGGCCGAGCGCGTCAAGCTCTGGGGCAATCCACCCTACAACGCCGAGTGGCAAGCGCGGCTGCGCAATGCCCCGCGGTCCGCGGCGCCATCAGCCGCCGCGCAGTTCTTCAAGACCTGCGCACCGGAGGGATTTCCCTATGCGATGGAGAGCCCGTTTCCGGAAGGCCTGTTCCAGGCGGTCGTCACGCCCGCGGAGACTCTGCTGCTGTTTGCGCACGGGGAAGTGCGGCAGATATTCACCGACGGCCGGAAACACCCCGCCAGCAAAGACCGGTGGCCGACGCCGTTGGGAGACTCCATCGGACGCTGGGCAGGTGCAACGCTTCTGATCGATACCATCGCACGCAAGGCCGGACCGGTCGCCGCGCTGCCGATTCCAGGTATTGCCGACCTGAGCGAGCAAGCGCACTTCACCGAGCGCGTGCGACTGATCGACGCCGATACGCTGCAGGATGAGATGATCATCGACGATCCGCAGCGCTTCTCCCATCCGTGGCAGATCTCCATCCGCTACCGGCGGGTGACGGACGTGGACCGCCTGATACCCGTGGAGTGCACGGAGAACGATCGCGATCAGGTCGTGAATGGGGCGCTGACGATCGTGGCGCCGTGACGGCCGACGCAATCCGCTACAAATCGATCAGTTCAATCCGCCGCACCTCGATGTCACGCCCAAGGAAGCGGCTGCCGACGCGCGCGAAGCGTTCCGGCCCGTCGGTCGCAATGAACTGCACCGACTGCGTCCCGGTGGTGCGGGCCAGGCCGGTTGCCATCAGCTGTGTGCGCACCGCAGCGGCCGTGGTCTGCGCAGAATCAACGATGCACACCATGGGGCCCACAACCTGGCGAATGGCGGGAGCCAGCGCCGGGAAATGTGTGCAGCCCAGGACCAGGGTGTCGGGAGGATCCTGTGCAGACAGCTGTCCCAGGTAGTGGCTGATGACGCCTTGCGCCACGGGTCCTTCGACCAGCCCCTCCTCGGCCAAGGCTACCAGCAACTGCGTGGGCAGCTGCACCACCTGCGCATCGGGTCGGCGTTCAAGAATGGCCCGTTGATAGGCGCCCCCGCGCACCGTGGCTTCAGTCGCGATGACGGCAATGTGGCCGCTGCGGGTGGCGGCACAGGCAGCCTCCGCGCCAGGTTCAATCACCCCGATAACCGGCAGGCCGCCGGCCCGCGCGCGCACCGCCTCCAAGCCGACCGCGGCCGCGGTATTGCAGGCCACCACCAGGCATTTGACGTCCCGCGCCATCAGTGCCTGGGCCGCCTGCACCGCATAGCGCTCCACGGTCTGCGCGCTCTTGGTGCCATAGGGCAGTCGCGCGGTGTCGCCCAGGTACACGAAGCGTTCGTGCGGCAGCGCCTTCACCAAGGCGGCCAGTACCGTCAGGCCGCCGATCCCCGAATCGAAGACGCCGATGGGCGCCTCCAAGCTAGCCCTCCGGCCGCAGCTGCGGGAAGGCAATCACGTCGCGGATCGAGGGTGAGTCGGTGAAGAACATCACCAGCCGATCGATGCCGACCCCCAGACCCGCGGTCGGCGGCATGCCGTATTCCAGGGCGCGCACATAGTCCGCGTCATAGAACATGGCCTCCTCATCACCCTTGTCCTTGCGCGCCACCTGCGCCTGGAAGCGCGCCGCCTGGTCCTCCGGATCATTCAGTTCGGAGAAACCGTTGGCGAGCTCGCGCCCCGCGAGAAAGAACTCGAAGCGGTCGGTGATGAAGGGATCCTGGTCGTTGGCACGCGACAGCGGCGAGACCTCCACCGGATAGGCATACACGAAGGTCGGGTCGATCAGGGTCTGCTCGACGGTCTTCTCGAAGATCTCGATCTGCAGCTTGCCCGCACCGTCGCGGTCACTGAACGGAATCGCCAGTCGGTCACAGGCGCGGCGCAGCGCTGCAAGATCACGCAGCATGGCCGGATCCAGTTCCGGATTACGCTCAATGATCGCCTGCTCCACCGTCACCCGGCGGAAGGGTTTGCCGAGCTCGTACTTGCGCCCCTGGTATTCGATCTCATCGCGGCCCCGGATCGCCTGCGCCATGCCGCGCAGGGCCTTCTCGGCCCAGTCCATGAGGTCGCGATAGTCGCCGTAGGCGAGGTATAGCTCCAGCATGGTGAATTCCGGATTGTGACGCGTGGACAGGCCTTCATTGCGGAATACGCGATTGAGTTCGTACACCCGCTCGAAGCCGCCAACCACCAGCCGCTTCAGATACAGCTCCGGGGCGATGCGCAGGTACACATCCACGTCGAGCGCATTGTAGTGAGTGACGAAGGGCCGCGCCGCCGCACCGCCGGGAATCGGCTGCATCATCGGCGTCTCCACTTCGAGAAAGTCGAGCGCGTCCAGGAAGTCCCGCAGGTAGCGCACGATCCGCGCGCGGGTGCGGAACAGCTCGCGGCTGGTCTCGGTCATGATGAGATCGACATAGCGCTGCCGGTAGCGCATATCGACATCGGCAATGCCATGCCACTTGTCCGGCAGCGGCCGCAGCGACTTCACCAGGGTTCGCAGCGCCGTGACCCGCACCGACAGCTCGCCGGTCTTGGTTCGGAACAACACCCCTTCGGCGCCGAGGATGTCCCCAACATCGGCCGCCTTGAACTCCTCGTATCCGCCGCCCAGGTTTTCGGCCTGCAGGAACAGCTGGATCTGGCCGGTGCGATCGGCGAGCTTGGCGAAACTGGCTTTGCCCATGACGCGCTTGAACATCATGCGGCCGCCGACCTTCACCGGCGTCGGGTTCGCGACCAGCCAGTCATCATCGCGTCCGCCGAAGGCGGCGTGCAGATCCCCGGCGAGCGCATTGCGTCGGAAGTCATTGGGAAAGGCCACCCCGGCGCTGCGCAGTTTCGCAAGCTTCGCGCGCCGTTCGGCGATCAGCGGGTTTTCATCATCCATCAGTTGACACCGGCCTTCAGGGCCGCCTCCAAAAACTGGTCCAGGTCGCCATCGAGCACGGCGCCGGTATTGCCGACTTCGACGCCGGTACGCAGATCCTTGATGCGTGACTGGTCGAGCACGTAGGAGCGGATCTGGTGCCCCCAGCTGACATCGGACTTGGAGTCCTCGAGCACCTGGGCCGCCGCGTTGCGCTTGTTGACCTCGAGCTCGTACAGCTTCGCCTTCAGCATCTTCATCGCGGTGGAGCGGTTCTTGTGCTGGCTGCGCTCGTTCTGGCAGGCCACGACGATGCCGCTCGGGATGTGCGTGATACGCACCGCCGACTCGGTCTTGTTGACATGCTGGCCACCGGCGCCGCTGGAGCGATAGACATCGGTCTTCAGGTCCGCCGGATTGATGTCGATCTCGATGTCGTCGTCGATTTCCGGGGATATGAATACCGAGGCAAAGGAGGTATGGCGGCGATTCCCCGAATCGAACGGCGACTTGCGCACCAGGCGGTGCACGCCGGTCTCGGTGCGCAGCCACCCGTAGGCGTACTCGCCGGTGACCTGCACCGTTGCGCTCTTCATGCCGGCCACTTCACCGGGATTTGAGTCGATGACCTCGCAGGCGAAACCACGCGCCGCGCCCCAGCGCAGGTACATGCGCAGCAGCATCTGCGCCCAGTCCTGGGCCTCCGTGCCCCCGGCTCCGGCCTGGATGTCCAGAAACGCCGAGTGTGAGTCCATCTCACCGCTGAACATGCGCTTGAATTCAAGCTTGCGCACCTCGGCTTCCAGTCGCTGCGCCTCGGCGTCGATGTCACCGGCGGCCGCTTCATCGTCTTCGGCCTCCGCCAGGTCCAAGAGCTCGCCGGCTTCGGATATGGCCTGGGTGGTGCGTTCGATGATCCCCAGTTCGGAGCTTAGGCGCGCGCGCTCCTTGCCCAGCTCCTGCGCCTTCTGAGGATCCTGCCAGATGGCCGGATCCTCGAGCTCCAGGCTCACCTCTTCCAACCGCTCCTTCTTGCGGTCGTACTCAAAGAAACCCCCGAAGAGAGCCGATGCGCTCTCCCAGATCTTTGAGCTGGCGCTTGAGCTGATTAAGTTCCATTGCGATCCGGATCCTTTGAAAAAAGGACGCGCATTCTACCAGCAACGCCACTGTTTGCCCGAATTGCCGCCCGGGGCCGCCACCATCGGCGTCGAGAATCGGCCATATGAAAACCCATCCCGCCCTGCTGTGCCTGCTGCTGGTGGGCAGCGCCGGCGCCCAGGTCACCACCCCCACTCCTGCCCCCGCCCCGGCCGCGCCTGCGGCAAGCGTGGAGTCCTTTACCCCCGAGGGCTATACGCGGGGCGTGCGGCAGGTCCAGGTGCGCTTCGCCCAGGACATGGTGGCGCTGGGTGATCCACGGCTGCCCGATCCCTTCGTCGTCACCTGCGACGCGGCAGGGCATGGGCGCTGGGCCGACACCCGCAACTGGGAATACGACTTCGACGCCGACCTCGAGGCCGGCGTGAGCTGCCGCTTCACGCTGCAGCCGCGGCTGAAGTCGTTGGCCGGCATTCGTATTAGCGGCCGGCGCCGCTTTGAATTCAATACCGGCGGCCCGGCCATCCGCAGCTCGCTCCCCCACGACGGGTGGGAAGAGATCAGCGAGGACCAGGTATTCATTGTGAAACTGGATGCGCTCGCCACCACCGCCAGCATCACCGAACACGCCTGGTGTGCCATCGATGGCGTGGTGGAACGCGTTCCGGTACAGGTCGTTGAGGGCGCCGAACGCACCGCAATCCTCTCCCAGAGCCGCCTGCTTGCGTACTCCTACTACCAGCTGCTGTGGAAGGACGGCCGCATCACCGATGCGGGGGTGCGCAACCACGAATTGACGCGTCGCGAGACCCTGCTGACCCTGCTGCGCTGCCAGCGGCGCCTGCCCCCGGCCACCCAGGTCACACTGCACTGGGGCACAGGCATCCTCACGCCCAGCGGCCTTGCGACCCATGAGGATCAGCAGTTGGCGTTTCGGGTGCGACCCGAATTCACGGCGACCGTGGAGTGCACCCGCACCAACCCGCGCGCCGGTTGCGTGCCGACGCTGCCCATCCAGGTGAGCTTCAGCGCCCCGGTACCGCGGGCCCTGGCGCTGCGCGTGACGCTGATCGCCACCGACGGCAAGGTCTTCACGCCGACGGTGGAGGCGAACACCGGCGCACCGAGCCTGCAGGTCGTGAGCTTCCGCGGCCCGTTTGCGGAAAGTCGGCCGCTGTCCGTGCAGCTGCCCGCGCAGCTGGTGGACGACGCCGGCCGAACGCTCGCCAATGCCGCGCGTTTCCCGCTGACGCTGGGTGTGGATCGCGGGCCGCCACTGGTCAAGTTCAGCGGCGAATTCGGCATTCTCGAAGCGCGCGAGGGCGGCGTGCTGCCGGTGACGCTGCGCAATGTGGAGCCGCGCCTGACCGTGCAGCGGGTCGACCTGCCCGCCAAAATGCTCAAAGTCCAGGCGGACGCCCCCACCATCCTCGAGTGGCTCAGCCGCGTGGAGCAATCCCAGGCGTCGCGCGGTGAGTGGACCGACTCGGGCGACTCGACGCCCGGACACCCCCGGCGTATCTGGCAGGAGACGACGGGCGCGACTTCGGTATTCGACACGGCCGAGAAGACCTCAAGCTTTACGCTCAAAGCTCCCGGCGGCGCGCGGCCGATCCAGGTGGTGGGCATACCGCTGCGCAAACCCGGGTTGTACGTGGTGGAGATCGCCAGCCCCCTGCTCGGTGCGGCGCTGCTGGGTCCGGGCCAGGTGCGCCACGTGGCCACGTCAGCACTGGTCACGGATCTTGCCGTGCACCTGCAATGGGGCGATGAAGCCTCAACGGTGTGGGTGACGCAGCTGAGCACGGCCAAACCCGTGCCGGAGGCAGAGGTGGTCGTCGCCAACGCCTGCAGCGGCGCCACCTTGTGGCAGGGCCGAACCGACGCCCAGGGCCTGGCGAGAATCGCGCGGCCCCTGGGACTTGCGGCCAATGGTCAGTACAACTGTCGCTGGCTGCCTGGACTCATCGCACTGGCGCACGCCGGCAGCGATAGCAGTTTCACGCTATCGAACTGGACGCGTGGCATCACGCCTTCGGACTTCAGCCTGCCCGTCGGCTACCACAGCTCGAACCAGATCTATCACACGGTGTTTGATCGCGAGCTTTTTCATGCCGGCGAAGTCGTGTCCATGAAGCACTTCATCCGGCGCCACGTACTGAACGGCATGGACATACCGGCCGCGGCGCACGGCACCCTGAAGGTTGAAATCATCCATGCCGGCAGTGGCGATCGCTATAGCCAGGATGTGGACTTCGACGATCAGGGCATCGCCAGCAGCGAATTCCAGATTCCCGCTGAGGCGCGCCTCGGGACCTACTATGTCTCGATTGATCGGCATGGCAGCGGCACTTTCACGGTGGCGCAGTTCCGGCTGCCGAGCATGCGCGGCGCCATCAATGGACCGGCCCATACACTGGTGAACGCCAAGTCGGTGGACCTGGCGCTACACGTCGAGTACCTCTCCGGGGGTGGCGCGGCGGGCCTACCGGTCAAGATCCGCAGCCTGATCGAACCCCAGGCGCTGTTCTTTGCAGCGTGGCCGGGCTACACCTTTGGCGGTGATCCGGTGCAGACCGGCCTGCACAGCCGCGACGGCACGCCCTTTGACGTGGATGCCGACGCCGATGATGACGCAGAGGTCCCGCCCGATGGCGCCGAGGCCACGGCCCGCGCCCAGACCCTGCCCCTGACGCTGGACGGCTCCGGCTCCGCGCGGCTGACCCTGAAGCATCTGCCGAAGTCCGAGCAACCGGCGCGTCTGACCGCGGAAATGGAATACAGCGACGCCAACGGCCAGACCTATACCGCCAGCACGCAGGTGGCGCTGGCGCCGGCCAGCATTGCGCTGGGCTTGAAGAGCGAAAGCTGGATCGGCAGTCCGGATCAGCTGCGCTTCCAGGTGCTGGCGGTGGACCTGGCCGGCAAGGTGCTGGTGGGCCAGGAGATCCACGTGCATCTGTACCGGGCGGCCAATTACTCCTATCGCAAGCGTCTCATCGGTGGCTTCTACGCCTACGCGAGCACCACTGACACCAAGCTGCTGGCGCCGCAGTGCGCGGGCAGCACGGATTCACATGGTCTGTTGCTGTGTAACGTCGCGCCCGGCGTCACTGGCCAGATCCTGGTGCGCGCCGAAACTAAAAGCCCCGAAGGCGTGCTCACCGGCGCCACCACCACCCTGTGGTGCCTGGGCGCCGATGAGCTGTGGTTCGGCGGCACCAGCGGTGATCGCATGGACCTGCTGCCGGAGAAGACCGAGTACTCGACCGGTGACGTCGCCCGCTTCCAGGTGCGCATGCCGTTCCGCGCGGCGACGGCACTGGTGAGTGTCGAGCGCGAAGGCGTGATCCGCAGCTTCGTGACCACCCTGCACGGCAACGCCCCCCTTGTCGAAGTGCCCATCGAAGCGGTCGACTCGCCCAATGTCTTCGTCTCGGTGCTCGCCGTGCGCGGGCGCGTCGCCGGCGGCAGCAAGGATGTGACGGCACTGGTGGACCTCACCCGGCCCGCCTACCGCTTAGGCATGGCGCAGATCAAGGTCAACTGGAAGCCGCATCGATTGCTGGTGCAGGTAGAGCCGGCGGCAAGCGTCATGAAGGTGCGTCAGACGGCCCAGGTGCACATTCATGTCAGCGCCGATGACGGCGCGCCGCTGCCGGCCGGCACTGAAGTCGCCGTCGCGGCCGTCGACGAGGCGCTGCTGAACCTGAAGGACAACGACAGCTGGAACCTGCTGGCGGCGATGATGCAGCAGCGTCCGCTGCAGGTGTGGACCTCCACCGGACAGATGCAAGTGGTGGGCAAGCGTCACTACGGTCGCAAGGCCGTGCCGCATGGTGGTGGCGGTGGCCGCGAGCAGGATCCCGCCCGCGAACTCTTCGATAGCCTGCTCGTGTGGAAACCCCGGGTGAGCCTGGATGCCAACGGCGATGCCGTGGTCCAGGTGCCATTGAATGATTCGCTGTCGGCGTTTCGCATTGTCGCGGTAGCCCATGCCGGAGAGCAGAAATTCGGCACCGGCAGCGCGACCTTGCGCACCACCCAGGATCTGATCCTGCTGTCGGGGCTGCCGCCGCTGGTGCGCGGATCGGACCACTTCACTGCCACCTTCACCGTGCGCAACACCACCGATCATGAGATTGCCGCCAAGATCACCGTCAGTAGCGCCGCCCTTACCCCCCACGATCAGCGCCAATCGCTGCAGATTGCCGCGGGCCTGAGTACCGCCGTGCATCTAGCTGCCGTCGCGCCGGTGGCTCAGAGGTCGCTACCCTGGACCATCACGGTGCGCGCGGATGCGGGGGATGCACACGACAGCCTGAAGATCACCCAGCAGTTGAGCGAGGCCTTTCCGGTGCGCACCTACCAGGCCACCCTGACCCAGCTCACCCAGCCGCTGTCCCTGCCGACGGCACCGCCGCAGGGCGCCATCGCCGGACGCGGCGGCCTCAATCTCACCGTGCAGGATCACCTCGCCGGCTCGCTCGATGGAGTACGCGAGTACATGAGCTCCTATCCCTACATCTGTCTGGAGCAGCGCGCCTCGAAGGCGGTGGCACTCGACAACCGTGCCGAGTGGGATTCGGTGATGCGGATGCTGCCGCTGTACATGGATGCCGATGGCCTGCTGCGCTACTTCCCGAGCGAATGGCTGCCCGGGGATGACACCCTCACCGCCTACCTCCTGGCCATTGGTGACGCCCGCGGCTGGCCGCTAGCGGATGAGAGCCGCGAGCGAATGGTCCGCGGCCTGAAGGACTTTGTGGCCGGCCGCATCATCCGCTACTCCGCCTTGCCCACGGCTGATCTTGCCATCCGCAAGCTCGCCGCCATCGAGGCACTGTCCCGCTACCACCAGGCCACACCCGACATGCTCGACAGCCTCGCCGTGCAACCGGAACTGCTGCCGACGTCCGCGCTGCTCGACTGGATCGGGATTCTGCAGCGACTGCCGCAGCTGCCCGACGCCGACCAGCGCATCGCGCGGGGGTTCCAGATCCTCAAGGTGCGCCTGAACTTCCAGGGTACGATCATGACCTTCTCCACCGAGCGCGAGGACGCGCTGTGGTGGCTGATGATCAGCGAGGACTCCAACGCCAATCGCCTGCTGCTCGCAGCGATGACCCAGCCGCTGTGGCGCGCGGACGTGCCGCGTCTGGTGCGCGGCGCGCTCGGTCGTCAGCAGTTCGGTCACTGGAACACGACGGTCGCGAACGCCTGGGGGGTGCTCGCCATGGAGCAGTTCTCGGCGCGTTTCGAATCCACGGCCGTGACCGGATCGACGCGGATCCGGTACGGCAGCGCGAAGCGCGACATCCAGTGGAGCCTCGCGCCGCCCGCCGACGCGGGCAGGATCGTGGATCTGCCGTGGGCCGCAGGTGCCGGCACCTTGACGGTGGAGCAGGCCGGCAGCGGTGCGCCCTGGATCATGGTGCGCGCGATGGCGGCGCTGCCGCTGACCGCCGCGCTCTCCAGCGGCTACAAGATCACGAAGACCGTGACCGCCATCGACCGGCAGCACCCGGATCGATGGACGCGGGGGGACGTGCTGCGCATTCACCTGCAACTTCAAGCGCAGTCGGACATGAGCTGGGTGGTGGTGGAGGATCCGGTGCCGGCCGGGGCCACCATTCTCGGCAGCGGCCTCGGCGGCGAGTCGGCGCTGCTGCGTCAGGGCAGTCGCGGCAGCGGTGCCGCCTGGCTCGCCTTCCAGGAGACGCGCTTCGACAGCTTCCGGGCCTACTATCGCTTCGTGCCCAAGGGCCAGTGGACGGTTGAGTACACGGTGCGACTGGACAATCCCGGGACCTTCATTCTGCCGGCGACTCGCGTTGAAGCGATGTACGCACCGGAGATGTTCGGTGAGGTGCCCAATGCAAAAGTGACGGTGGCACCCCAGGAGGGCGCATTGTGAAAGCGCTGCTCTGCGCCATGCTGGTGGCGGCAGGCGCCGCGGTCCTGACATGGTACTGGCCGGCGACGGTGCCGGACTTCGCCAGCGTGCGCAGCGTCTTTACGCCCTCGGACGCCTGGCTGCTCGACCGCAGCGGCACGGTGCTCGACTCGGTGCGTATCAGCCGGCAGCTGCGGCGACTGCAGTGGGTGCCGCTGCAGGACGTCTCGCCGGCGCTGGTGAGCGCCATCGTCAGCGGTGAGGATCGGGATTTCTGGACACACGGCGGCGTTGATCTGCGCAACATCGGCGGTGCGGTGCGCGACCAGCTGCTGCATCATCGGCGCCGCGGCGCCAGCACCATCACCATGCAGCTGGCGGGGCTGCTGCGACCACACCACGCCACCCTGGGCCTGCGTGCCTGGGTCTGGAAGGTGCAGCAGGTGCGCAGCGCACGAGCGCTGGAACGCAACTGGAGCAAGCAACAGATCCTGGAGGCCTATCTCAATCTGCTCGGCTACCAGGGTGAGCTCCAAGGCATTGGCGCCGCATCGTGGCTGCTCGCCGGCAAAACGCCGGCGGGACTGACTCTGGCGGACAGCGCCGCGCTGGCC